>NZ_JBHSIR010000017.1:0-175953 GCF_042653605.1 Pseudonocardia sp. GCM10023141 | reverse complement strand
CGACTTCCCCTGTGATAGGTTAACTAAATTAGTCATCCGTGGCTTACACGGAAATCGTGACAGGCCCCGTGATGCCCCGCCGCATCGCGGGTCAGCGCTGACGATCTCGCTGTCGTCGAGGCCGAGTTGGCCGCGACCACGGCGGAGACCACCCCGGATCGGTTGTGCCGCCACGGCACCGACCTGATCACCCTGCTGGATCAGGACGGCCCCGAACCCGACGACCGCGATCCGCAACCCGTCGATGACCTGCAGATCCGCCCCGACAAGGACGGGACCGGCGGCACCATCACCGGCCGCTACGACAGCGCATTGAAGTTCGCCACGATTGCCGCGCTGCTCGACGCCAAGTCCAAGCCCCTCGACAAGGAAGACCTCCGCACGATCGGCCAGCGCCAGGCCGATGCGTTGGCTGATGTTTGCGGGTTCGTCCTCGACCACGGCGACGTCCCCCACCGCGGCGGCGCACTCACCGCCAAAGAGCTCCGCATGTTGGCCTGCGACTCCGGGATCATCCCCACCGTCCTCGGCGGCAGCTCCCAGTTGCTCGACATCGGCCGCACCACCCGCACCATCCCCGACGCCATCCGCAAAGCCCTGATCATCCGCGACCACGGCTGCGCCTGGCCCGGCCGCGACCGACCACCCTCCTGGTGCGACGGCCACCACATCCACTACTGGGAACACGGAGGCGACACCAGCCTCGACAACCGCGTACTCCTGTGCAAAGCCCACCACCGACTCCAACACGACAGCGACTGGATCATCCAGATCCGCGACGGGCTACCGGAGTTCATCCCACCCGCGTGGATCGACCCCGAACAGGTCCCGCGCCGAAACCCCGTGGTCGTTCGGCCTCCGCCTACAGCTCGATCGTCGCGTGCCGGGATGGGGCGGTCGGGGCGCGGAGTTCCGACGGTCGCACGCGCGCGCGCTCGGCCACGGTGTCCAGGAACGCTGCCGTGAGGGGGTCGGGGGCGCCGCGCGCGTACGCGACGAGCCTGCGAGTGATCGGGGGGTCCGGCCAGCGCAGCAGGCCGTCGAGGTGCGGGGGGATCACGTTCGCCGAGGTGATCGTCGGGCCCAGGCCGGCGGCCGCCAGTACGGGGGCGGTGGCCGTCTGCTCGGTACGCACCGCGACCTGCGGGGTGAAGCCGACCGTCTGGCAGATGTGGTCCAGCAGTTCGGCCATGCCGTGGCCCGGCGCGTAGTGCACCCACCGGCGGTCGGCGAGGTGGCGCAGGTCCAGGAGTTCCTCGCTCGGGCCGGCAGGATCGTTGGCGGGCAGCACCACCACGAACTCCTCAACCCCGATCGGGCGGATCGGGCCGTCCCAGCGCGGCGGGACCGGGCCGATCGCCGCGTCCGCCTCCCCCGCGGCCATGGCCGCATGCAGCTCGTCGGCGTGGCGGTACTCCCGCAGCCGCACCTGGACGTCGGGATGCGCGTCGCTCCAGGCGCGCAACACCGGGGGCAGCACGCCCAGACTGACAGAGAAGATCGTGGCCAGCTGCAGCTCGCCGCCCTCCAACCCCACGGCCCGGCGCGCGGCCGAACGGGCGCGGGCGGCGTCGGCCAGCGCCGCCCTGGCGTGCGGCAACAGGGCGCGCCCGGACGGGGTGAGACGCACCGACCGGGGCAGTCGATCCAGCAGGCGGCCACCGACGTCGGTCTCCAGCGCCCGGATCTGGTGCGAGAGCGCGGGCTGCGTCACGTGCAGCAGCGCGGCGGCCCGGGTGAACGAACCCGTGTCGGCCACGGTCACCAGGTACTCGAACTGCCGCAGGCTAGGCATGATGAAATCTTATGGCAATCAGGAAATCTATGCATTGGACTCATCATCGGGTTCGACCGACGATGGCGGTATGGACGATGTCGCAGTGGTCGTGGGCGCCCAGGGCGTCATCGGGGGCACGCTCGTGGAGCACCTGGCCGGGCTCGACGGGTGGACCGTGATCGGGCTATCGCGACGATCCGGGGAGTCGTCAGACCGGGTGCGCCACATCGGGGTCGACCTGCTCGATCCCGCCGACTGCCGGGAGAAGCTCGCCGGGCTCGGCGCGGCAACGCACCTGTTCTACGCCGCCTACCAGGACCGGCCCACCTGGGCCGAGCTCGTGGAGCCCAACCTCGCGATGCTGCGCAACGTCGTCGAGGCGGTCGAGGAGGTGGCGCCGGGGTTGCGCCACATCAGCCTGATGCAGGGCTACAAGGTCTACGGCGCGCACCTGGGCCCGTTCGCCACGCCGGCCCGGGAGGACGACGCCGGGCACATGCCGCCGGAGTTCAACGTGGCGCAGCAGCAGTACCTGGAGCAGCGCCGTCGCGGGAGCTCGTGGACGTGGTCGGCGCTGCGGCCCTCGGTCGTCGCCGGGTTCGGGGTGGGCAACCCGATGAACCTCGCGATGGTGATCGCCGTCTACGCGTCGATCAGCAAGGAGCTCGGGCTGCCGCTGCGCTTCCCGGGCCGGCCCGGCGCCTACGACACGCTGATGGAGATGACCGACGCCGGCCTGCTCGCCCGCGCCACGGTCTGGGCGGCAACCGACCCCCGCTGCGCCGACCAGGCCTTCAACATCAACAACGGCGACCTCTTCCGCTGGCACACGCTGTGGCCGAAGATCGCCCGCTGGTTCGACCTCGACGTCGCGCCGCCGCTGCCGATGCCGCTGGCCACCGTGATGGCCGACAAGGGTCCGCTCTGGGACGCCATGGTCGACACCTACGACCTGAAGTACGGCTACGACGCGGTGTCGTCATGGGCCTTCGGCGACTTCGTGTTCTCCTGGGACTACGACTTCTTCGCCGACGGGTCCAAGGCCCGCCGGTTCGGCTTCCACGAGTTCGTCGACACCGAGTCGATGTTCCTCACGATCTTCGACGACCTGCGCGCCCGCAAGGTGATTCCCTAGGGGCAGGGGCTCGCCGCGCGCAGCGGTGTAGGGCGTGAACCACTCGCTGTTCGTCATCGCCGCCGCCTGCTCGGCGGCTGCCGCGTCGGCCGCGGTGGCTCCGGCAGCCCCACTGTAGATGCCCTGCGCGAGCGCACCCCACGCCTGCAGGCGCACGTCGTGACCGCGGCAGTACTCGATCGCGCCCACGCCGCCCTCCACCCAGTCGCGCTTCGCCAGGCTCATCTCGAGCTGGTTCACCACCAGCGGGGCGTCGAGGCTGCGCTGCAGGAACGCCATCTGCACGGCCGACATGTCGCGCTGCAGCAGCCGTCCGAGCGCCTCCTCGGACTTCCCACTGCGGTAGATGTCGGCCTGGTCGAGCCGGGTGATCCCGTTCTCCAGCGCCGCGTGCAGGGCGCGTTCGGCCCCGTCGACGTCGGAATCGGTCATCGGGGTGTCGGACCATTCGCCGCCCCAGCCCATGCAGCCGTAGATCAGGTTCACGGGCCGACCGTAGCCGCGACGTAACCCCGCACCGCCTGATCACGAGTTAGGAGCCATGATCGCCCGCCACCGGCTCACCCGGATCGCCGCCGGTCTCGCCGTCCTGTGCATGGCGGGCTGCGGCACCACCATCGCCGGGACGCCGAACGCCGTCGGAGCCGCCCCACCGGCAGCCGGGAGCTCCGAGGCAACGGGGAACACGGGCGGCTCCGCGGGCGACGGCAAGCCGGTCGACGCCTGCAGCCTCCTCACCGCCGCGGAGGTGGAGAAGCTGATCGGCGCCAACGACGGCGGCAAGGGCAGCTCCACCGGTGGCGCCAGCTCGTGCGGGTGGGAGAACTCGACGAACTACTACTCCGTGACGCTCGACATCGGCCAGAGCGGTACGGCGATCAACAAGGTGCTGCCGCCCTTGGACCCGGTGCAGGGACCGGAGCGCCCGCTGCCCGGCGGCATGCGGGGGCTCGGCGGCGGTCAGGTCGAGTTCGTGGCAGGCGATCGGGACTGCACGCTGCAGGTGGCGACCAATCAGACCTCCGGCAACGACGAGCAGGCCGCCGTCACCCTCGCGAAGGCCGTTCTCGGGCGGATCTAGGCGGCGGGGTCAGCCGGATCCGCTACTTCGCGAACGCTGTCAGGAACCGGTCCCGGAATGCGTCCATCCGCCACACCGGTGCCTGCGGGCCCGGCCGCAGGCCGTCCTGCCAGCCCCAGCCGCTGATCCGGTCGAGCACCTTCGGGTCCTTCGCGACGATCGTGATCGGGACGTCACGGCCGGCATCGTCGCCCGCGATGACCGGGGCCGGCTGGTGGTCGCCGAGGAACACGAGCACGAGGTTGTCGTCACCGTAGGTCTGCACGTACGAGATCAGGCTGGACAGCGAGTACTCGATGGACCGCCGGTACTGCGTGCGGACGAGGTCGGTGCCCTTGGCGAAGATGTCGTCGTCGCGCGGGCCGGTCTGCGCGGTCGCGAACACCGAGCCGTCACCCACGGCGTTCCAGTCGAGCACCGGCGGGATCAGCGGCCACGGCGCGTGGCTGGACACGAACGCCATCTCCCCCATCACCGGTGCGTGGCCGGGCGCGCTGCGTTCGAGGCGCTGGAACGCCGCGAGCGTGTACTGGTCCGGTGTGCTCGCCCAGCCGAGGTTGGGGCCCTGGTAGCCCAGGTTGCGGGCGTCGTAGACCTGGTCGTGGCCGTAGAACCGGCCCTCGGGCCAGTCATCGGTGGTGCCGGGCATGACGGCGACTGTGCGCCAGTCCGCGCGGTGGAACGCGCTGGTCAGGGTCAGCCGGTTGCTCGCGACGAGCGTGTCGTAGCGCTGCTGGTTGTCGATCCACAGGCCGGAGAGCAGCGTGGCGTGGGCCAGCCAGCTCCCCCCGCCCGCGGTCGAGGACGTCAGGAAGGCGCTGCGGGACCCGAACCCGGCCGCGGCGAGCTTAGCGGTGCCCGCGTCGAGCACCGCGTCCACCTGCGGCGCGAAGTCGGGCCGCTCCACGGCCGAACGCCCGTAGCTCTCCACGAACGAGAGCAGGACGTCCTTGCCCCGCAGGCCGGCGAGCAGGTCCGCACCCGGCGTGGCACCGAAGGCGTCGACGCCGATCTGCGCGGCGAACGCCCGCTGGTCCAGCAGGTCCGCCCGCACCTGCTCGGCCCGGTCGTAGGCCAGCGCCGTCGCGCTCCCCGAGGCGACCGGCACCCCCGGAACGATCTGCGCGCCGAGCACGGCGCACACGATCCACACGGGTGCGAGCACGGCCAGCACGCGGGTCGTGCCGCCGCGGCGCCGGACGACCAGCCGTGACAGGCACCGGATCGCCACCGTCATCAGCACCACCACGCCGACTCCGAGCAGCACCGCCCCGACCACGACCGCGATGCCGCCGACGTGCCCGATCGAACCGCTCAGCACCGCCAGCCCGGAGACGACGAGCGGCCAGTCGATCACCGGGTCGAACGGCCGGTCCAGCGCCGTGGTGAAGCCCAGGTCGAACAGCGTGAGGATCAGCATGACGCCGAGCACGACACCGGCCAGCGTGGCCGCGCGCCGCCCCCACCGCAGCGGCAGCACGAGCAGCAGCGCGGCTCCGAGCAGCGCCTCCACCGGCAGCCGGACGAAGGCGCCGAGGCTGACCCGGCCGATCTCGTTCGGCACGACGAGAGCCACGAACACGAGCACGAACGCCGCTGCGGTACCCACGCGCCGCAGCACCCGGCGAGCGGGCCGGTCGGGCTCCTGCGGGATTTCGGTCGTCACGCTCTGGGCACGGCTGCGAGCGCCTCCCGGTTCAATCCCCCGGTCCGCTCCCGAGCCGCGCGTAGACGTCACCGGAACGGCCCAGCGGGCGGAACCGCTCGAGCAGCGCGACGAGCTCGGCCGCGTCGAGCCAGCGTTCCGACGCGAAGCGCAGGGTCTCGACCGGGGAGTAGTTGTAGCGGTAGCCGCCGGCCGGCGCCCCGAGCTCCTCGACGATGTCCAGCACGGCGAGCGCAGCATCGTGGGCGGGCGGCAGGTACTCGAACGACAGCGCGCGCACCGGCTGGTGCAGCCCCGTGAGCACGTCGGCCTCGAAGCCCTCGACGTCGACCTTGCAGAACACCGGCACGCCGTGCGTCGCCACCAGTGCGTCGAGCGTGACGACCTCGACGTCGATGAACCGGTCCCAGCGCACCCGGGAGAAGCTGCGGTCCTCCGCCACCGTGCCCTGCCACCCGGTGGACATCGACGAGACGGTCGGTGTCGCCGTGGAGATCCCCAGCCGGGCTCGCCCGGCCTGCGCGCCGACGGCCAGCGGCACGATGGTGACGCCGCGGTCCCGGCCGAACAACAGTCGCAGTACCCGCAGGCAGTCGGGCTGCGGTTCGATCGCGATGACGTGCACGCCCAGCTTCCGCCACGCGCGCACGCGGCTGCCGACGTGGGCACCGACGTCGAACCCGACGTCGCCCGGTCCGAGGAACTCGCGGTAGAACCGCACCATCCGCCGGTGCCTGCCCGGTTGACCGTGATACATCACCAGCGACCGGGCGATCCCTCGAACGCGTGCGAGCATGCGCGACGGTACCGCGGCACGCGATGCCGGGTTCGTACTCGTGTCGACCGTTCTGCGCCGGCCATCCGGCGAGTCATACCGAAGTCTTATGCGGTCCCCTCTGCGGTGGGAGGCGCGGGCGAGCGCCACCTCGTAGCGTCACGGTCATGGCGAACACCCCGACCGTGCACCCTCGGGTGTCCGTCGTGATCCCCACCCGCAACGAGGCCCGCAACCTCGCGCTCGTGCTGCCCGCGCTCGACGCGCTGCGCCCGGCCGTCCACGAGATCATCGTGGTCGACGGCCACTCCGTGGACGGCACGGTCGAGACGGTTCGCAGGCTCCTGCCCGCCGCTACCGTCCTCACGCAGACCCGCACCGGCAAGGGCAACGCGCTGGCATGCGGGTTCGCCGCGGCCACCGGCGAGATCGTCGTGATGTTCGACGCCGACGGGTCCGCCGACCCGGCGGAGATCCCGACCTTCGTCGCGGCGTTGACCGGCGGCGCCGACGTCGCCAAGGGCAGCCGGTTCGCCCGCGGCGGCGGCACCGATGACATCACCCCACTGCGCAGGCTCGGCAACGCTGCCCTCAACGGCGTCGCCAACGTCCTGTTCCGCACGGCGCACACCGATCTCTGCTACGGCTACAACGCCTTCTGGACGGCGCTGCTGCCGGTGCTCGACCTCCCGTCGATCACGGCACCGGCCCCGCAGGGCGGGATGCTGTGGGGCGACGGCTTCGAGATCGAGACCGTGCTCGCCTGCCGGGTCGCGGCCGCTGGTCTGGCCGTCACCGAGGTGCCGTCGGTCGAGCGCCGCCGGATCTTCGGCCAGACCAACCTGCGCACCTTCGCCGACGGGGCACGCGTGTTGCGCACGCTCCTCGCCGAGCGCAGGCGGGCACCGGCCTCCGGTGCGCACCCCCGCCGCGATCCGACCGTCGCAGCGGCCCGGTGAGCGGTGCTCAGGCGCGTCGCACGACGAGCACGGGTTTGCCGACGCCGCGCTCGGGCGAGTCGATGTAGGCGTGGGCGGCCGCGACGTCGTCGAAGGCGAAGGTGCGGTCGATGATCGGGGCGAACGCGCCTGATGCCAGCCCGGCCCGGACGAAGTGCTCGGCCCGCCGCAGCACGACGGGATTCCCGGTGACCTCGAAGACGTGGAACCGGCGCAGCCAGACCGGGGCGTAGGCGCCGGCCGGCAGCGGGGTCGGCAGGCCCGACAGGCCGCCGTGCACGATCACCGACGCGCCGGGTGCGCAGGCCCGCACGAGCTCCTCGACCTGCGGCCCGCCGACGGCGTCGAGCACGACGTCGGTGCCACGGCCGCCGGTGGCCTCGCGCACGGCGGCGACGAGGTCGGGCTCGTCGTCGGCGATCACGGCCTCCGCGCCCGCGGCGAGCAGCTCGCGGTGCCGGGCCGGGGCCGCTGTCGCGATCGGGACGGCACCGAGGTGGCGCAGCACCTGCAGCGCCGCCATGCCGATGCTGTTGGCCGCCGCGGTGACCAGCACATGGTCCCCGGGGCGGACGCGGAGGATCTCTGCAACCATGCCGTACACCGTGACGTAGGGCATCCAGATCGCGGCGCCGGTGATCGCGTCCATCCCGGCGGGCCGGGCGACCAGCGCGGAAGCCGGGACGATCGCCTCCTCGGCGTAGACCGGGTAGTCGTTCTGGGAGAACGAGGGCACCACGCTCACGGCGTCACCCGCCGCCCACCGCTCGACGCCCGGGCCCGCCTCCAGGACCTCTCCGGCCGCCTCCGAACCCAGCCCGGCCGGCAGCACGGGCTGCTCGAGGTAGGTGCCGCGGCGGAAGTTGACCTCCGCGCGGTTGAGGCCGATCGCGTCGACGCGCAGCCGCACCTCGCCCGGGCCGGGGGCCCGCACGTCGGCCTCCTCGATGCGCAGCACCTCGGGCTCGCCGGTCTCGTGGAACCTGATCACCCGCGCCATTCCCGCAAGGTAAGGGAAACGTAGCCGGGTGGACATACCGGATCGGGGGAACGCACCCCATCATGGACAAGTCATCAGACGACTTGCGCCATGCTTCCTCCACCCAGCCAGGCCGTCCCCTTCGCCGAAGGCAGCGCCGACCCATGAGCCCCACCGTGATCAGCACCCGCAAGCAGCGACTGCTCGTCGCCGCCGCCGGGCTCGCCACCGTCGCCCTTGCCGGGTGCAGCTCCACGGTGGCCGGGCTACCGTCCCCGGCTGCCGGAATCGGCCCCGCGGCGGTGGCAGCACCGGCGTCGACGGGAGCGGCGCCGGCACCCAGCGCGGCCCCGGCGGGCGGCGTGACGCCGACCGACACGACCCTGCCCGTGGGCAAGGCGGCCACCGTCAACTACGCGACCGACAGCACCGAGAAGGAGACCACGACCCTCGAGGTCACGGTGAAGACCGTGCAGCAGGGCTCGGTCAACGACCTGTCGGGCTTCGAGCTCGACGCCCAGGCCAAGCAGAGCGACCCGGCCTACGTCACGGTCACCTTCCGCAACACGGGCACCAAGGCGATGGACCCGGGCGGCATCTTCGGGCTGTTCAACGCCTTCAACACCGCAGGCGACAAGCTCGGCAGCGTCACGCTGCTCGGCGACTTCCCGAAGTGTGACGGCCTTCCGCCCGACTCACTCGCGGCAGGCGAGTCGTTCACCAGCTGCGAGGTCTACATCGCACCGAAGGGCCAGTCGGTCACCAAGGTCGTGTTCGGCTTCTACGTGGACCTGAAGCGCACGGAGATCACCTGGACCGTGTAGCCGCTGGAGCTACGGCTTGCGGCCGACCGCTCCCGCGATGCAGTACTGCACCGACGAGCGTGGCTTGACGTTCGGGCCGTCCGGCCACCAGTCCGAGCACAGCACGAGGCCCGGTTCGACCAGCTCGAGGCCGGCCAGCATGCTCTCGATCTGCGCGCGGGTGCGGAAGCTGCCACTGCCCATCGGGCTGTGGATGAAGATCTCCTCCATCTTCCGGGCGAGCGCGCTGTGCTCGGGGGTCTCCGGGTCGTAGAAGTGGCTCAACGCCACGTAGGAGCCCGACGGCAGGGCGTCGATGTACTCCTTCATGATCTCGGCGTACCGGTCGCCGGTGTAGTGGTGGATGGTGCCGCACTGGTAGAGCGCCATGGGCTCGGTGAAGTCGAGGTACTTGCGCACCGTCTCGTTCTCCAGCACCTGGCGGGGCTCGAAGATGTCGGCCCCCACGAGGTGGGTGCGGTCGTTCTCCTCGAGCAGCGCGCGACCGTGGGCGAGGACCACCGGGTCGTTGTCGACGTACACGACCCGGGCGTCGGGCTGGATCCGCTGCACCACGTGGTGGGTGTTCTCCGCGGTGGGCAGGCCCGAGCCGCAGTCGAGGTACTGCGTGATCCCGGTCTGGCTCGCGATGAACCGGGAGGCGCGGATCAGGAACTCGCGGTTGTCCCACCCCAGCTGGGTGGCCTCCGGCGCCACCTGCTGGATCCGGCGGAGGACCTCGCGGTCGATCTCGTAGTTGTCCTTGCCGTTGAGGAACGCGTCATAGACGCGCGCGACACTCGCTTTGGAGATGTCGATGTACGGCGGTACAACGTCGGATTCGCGGGCCTCGGCACTGGGCATACTCGTCCCTCGCAACACGGTCGATCACGGATCTGGATCCCTACGGCGACTCACGGAGTGTAGGCCAACGATCACCCCAGATGTACCCAGGGAGCAAGCCCCCGATGACCGACGGTGACGTGTACGGTCCTCCCGAGGAAGCGTGCGCCCTCCGCGGAACCGGCTGGGCGACTCCGGTCGGATGATCCACGGGAGCAGTTCAATGACCGAGGCTGATCGGCCCGCGGTTGCCACCACCGATGCCGACCCCACCCGGGGCGTGACGGCCCGGCGCATCGTCCTCGGTTCGCAGCTGCGACGGCTGCGGGAGGCCGCCGGCATCTCGCGCGCCGACGCCGGCTACATCATCCGCGCCTCCGACTCGAAGGTCTGGCGGCTCGAGCTGGGTCGCGTCGCCTTCAAGGAGCGCGACGTCACCGACCTGCTCACCGCGTTCGGGGTCACCGACGCGGCCGAGCGCGAGGTCTTCCTCGAGATGGTTCGCCACGCCAACGAGCCGGGGTGGTGGCGCCGCTACAACGACGTGATGCCCAACTGGTTCCAGGACTTCGTCGGGCTGGAGGAGTCGGCGGCGCGCATCCAGACCTACGAGCTGCAGTTCGTGCCGGGACTGCTGCAGATCGAGCCGTACGCGCGGGCCATCGCCACCCGCGGGCGCCCCGACTTCACCCCACCCGACGCCGAGCGCCGGATCGCGCTGCGGATGCGGCGCCAGAAGATCCTCACGGGCGTCAGCCCGACCAAGCTGTGGGCCGTGGTGGACGAGTCCGCCTTCCACCGGCCGATCGGCGGGCGGGAGGTGCTGCGGCGTCAGATCGAGCACCTGCTCGAGATGGCGGCGCTGCCCAACGTGGTGCTGCAGGTGATCCCGCAGCACATGAGCGGCTACGCCGCCGAGAGCCCGTTCACGGTGCTGCGCTTCGCCGAGCCGGAACTGCCGGACGTGATCTACGTGGAGCACCTCAGCGGCGCGCTCTACCTCGACAACCGCCAGGACATCGAGCTCTACAGCCGCGCGCTGGACCGGCTCGTGGTCGACGCGGAGACTCCCGACCGCACGCGCCAACTGCTCACGAAGCTGCTGTCGGAGATGTGACGGTCGGCGCGGTGGGCCGCAGCCCACCGCGCCGGACCGGTACTCCCCTATGGGCGGGGGCCGAACTCGCCCTGCACGACGCCGCCGACGAAGGCCACCCACTCGGCAGGCGTGAAGACCAACGCGGCGCCCTCGGGATGGCGAGAGTTGCGCACCGCGACCTCACCCGTGGTCAGATCGGCCACCTCCACGCAGTTGCCGAGCTCGCCGCTCAGGCTGCTCTTGCGCCAGACGGCGCCGGTGAGCCGTGCCGCCGACCAGCCGTTGCGATCCTCGTCCGTCATGTGATCATCCCCGCTCGTCCGGTGCCTGACCGAGGTGAGGCGTCCCGTTGAAAGTAGCGCTTGCAGATGCACGTGCATTTGCAGCGTTCATCGCTCGCCAACCGCGCGTACCCGAATCATGGTAGCGCCGCCTCACCGAACGCGAAACGCGTCATCCCTGGTCAACGCAGGGATACCCGCATCGACCTGGCATTCGTCCCCAGATTTCGCCGCGGCGTCGCTCACCGATCGTGCGACCTCGCATCTGCGTTTTGCATGTGCGCCGCCGCGGTGCCGCTTGCATCTGCGGTGAGCGGTAGCCAGACTGCACAGGGTGAGTGACTCGCTGCGACAGCACGACGACGCAGCGATTACGGAAGGGCAGCCGGCGACCGCGGCAGCCGGTCCGGGCTCACCACGACGGAGGGGAACCGTTGCGATGGCGCGCGAGACGCTCGATCAGATCCACAGCATCGCCGAGGTACTGGCGGTCATGTCGTCCCCGAACGCGGTGAGCCGCATCCTCACCGAGCACGCCGCCGATTCCACCGGCCACTGCCGGGGGTGCCGGTACCCGACCACGGCCGCGCCGGTCTGGCCCTGCCGGCTCTGGGAGATCGCTGACGAGACCCGGCGCAACCAGGAGCAGCGGGCCCAGGGCACCCACACCGCGACCTGATCCCGGTCAGTCGCCGGTGTCGCCCCGCAGCGTCAGCACCATGCGCAGCACGTACTCCACGGCCGAGGCGAAGGCGTCGCCGCGCAGCTCGTCCCGTACCGCGAGGTACTGTGCGGCCAGCGCGAGCATCCGATCCGTACCGCCCCGACGCACCACGAGCGCGGCGATCTCCTCCAGGTCCAGGCCCGGATTGTCCAGCCGCGTCAACGCGAACTCGACGACCAGCTCGTCGTCCGTCACCTGATCCACTCCGCGCATGTCGTCCGTGTGGCTACGCCCTGGCCGCCCTCACGGTCCATCATCCCTGCGCAACGGCCTCCGTGGGCCGGGTTGTCGGTGCGATGTCCCCGACACCCGGCCGTGGCCTGCGTCCAGGTCAGTCCGCGGCGGTGACGACGTCCGACGCAGCGAGGCGGGCCGCCACCGGTGCACCGGCCAGGTCCTCCTCGTTGCAGAGCAGCTTCACCTCGTAGTACGGCGCGCCGTCACTGTCGTCGTAGTCGAGGTGGATGGCGATGACGTCGACCGGTTCCCCGAGCCACTGCTGCGCGCTGCGCAACCACGCCGCCGAGCGTTCGAGCGCGACCGGCAGGTCGTCGTCGCGGAACTGCACCGGGCGGTAGGGCACCTGCTGCACCTCGTCGCGCGCGTGCTGTGGTCGGGGCAGCTCCACGGCCAGGCCCGCGTCATCGAGGTCCAGCTCGACAGCATCATCAGTCACCGTGGCAGCTTCTCCGCCCCCGGTGGCCACCCGCAAGTCCTGGAGCGCCCCTGTCGGGTCACGCCGCACTAGTGCGGCGCCCGGTCGACCGCCGACTGGGCGGCGCCCTGCGCCTCGGCCAGCCGGGCATCGAGTGCCGGTGCCGGCACTCCGCCACCCGCCAGGTCCGGGCGCGACTGCGCCACGATGTTGGTCAGCGCCAGCTGCACGTCCGACCACGCGCCGGTGAACGGGGTCGGCAGCGCGGTCGCGCCCGCAGCCACGATGGGCGCGAGCGGGCCGTTCGACTCGGTGATCACGTTCGCGGCCTGCGCATTGGTCGGCAGGTCACCGAAGGTGTTCGTGTAGTTGATCTGTTCGACGGGACTGGTCACGAGCTCGGCGTAGGCGAGCGCCAGTTCCTTGTGCCGCGTGTAGCCGGCGATCGCGATGTTGTCGCCCGAGACGATGGTGGTGGCGGGCCGCCCACCGGGCGGGAGCGTGGCCTCCCCCGGCGGGACACCGGGCATCCGGACGAAGGCGTACTCACCCTTGACCGCGGACGCCTCGAGCGTCGGGATCGCCCCCGGACCCGAGAGGGGCATCTTCGCCGCCTTGCCCGCCGCGAACGCCGCCAGCGACTGCGCGGCCGTCCACCCGACCGCCTCCGGGTTCACGATGTGATCCGTGGTCAGGAACCCGAAGTACGCGTCGAAGGCCTTCTGCATCGTCGGGTCGTCCAGCCGCGCCGCGCGACCCTCGATCAACGGGTTGCCGTACTGGTTGGCGAACATCCAGACGTACTTCCACGGGTCGAAGTTGTCGGCGTAGGCCACCGCCAGGCCGAAGCGGTCGTCCTTCGTCAGCATCTTGCCCGCCTCGACGAGCTGGTCCCACGTCGTCGGCGGGGCGGTCAGGCCGGCGGCGGCGAACATCCTGGTGTTGTAGGCCATCACGAACGGGCGGCTCACGAACGGGATGCCGACCTGATGCGTCCCGTCGGGGCCTGACATCGCGAGCGTCGCAGGTGTGAACCGGTCCTTGCCCCCCACCGCCCGCCACTCCGCGTCGCCCATCTGCAGGAACGCGCCCGTCGCGAACGCGACCGGGGTGAACGTGGTGCCCAGCGAGTAGACGTCGGGACCGTCACCCGCCACGACCGCCGTCTGGATCCGCTTCTGCTCATCGGCCGCCGACGCGAACGTCTCGAACTGCACGTCGGCGCCGGTGCGCTCGTGGAAGCGCTGCTGGATGCGCGCGAACCAGGCCTGCTGCTGCTGCGGGTACTGCGCGCTGACGCTCACCAGCACGCGCAGGGGTCCGGTGTCACCGGTGTGACCGACGGCGCCCGCCACGTCCGGTACCGCGACCGCGTCGGTGCCCACCATCGAACAACCACTGACTGTGAGTAACACAACGATCACTGCGGTGATCATGGTGGCGGCTCTTCGGCGGGCACCCATCGAGGACCTCCTCCGCATCCGCAGCGTCGCGGACGTCCGGCGGGGCCAACGGCGTGGCCCGCTCGGCGGGAAAGCTAGACCGCCTGGTCAGCGCGCGGCAACCCATTGCCAAGATCCTTGTACTGTGCCGTCACCACAGGCCGTTCCGGCACCTGTCCGCGGCCGTCGCCCCTCGCGCAACAGCGCACCGGACGGGCTCACCTCGGTTGCAGGTGGTCCCGAAACAGTGACTCCGAGTGACAGCCCGGTTCAGAGCGCGCCCTGCACCATCCGAGCGAGCGTCTCGGTCAGCACGTCGACACCGGCACACAGGTCGTCGTCGCGGGTGAACTCGGCCTCGGAGTGCGAGATGCCGTCCACGCTCGGGATGAAGAGCATGACGGTGGGCACCATGTCCTTCATGTTGGTGGAGTCGTGCCCGGCGCGCGTCTGCACCAGCATCTGCGAGATCCCGAGGTCGGCGGCCACCGCCCCGGCCAGCGCGACGCCCGCAGGCTGGTAGAACTGCCCCTTCCAGGTGTGGGCGAAGCGGCGCTGCACCTGCACGCCCGCCTTCACCTCGATCTCGGCCAGCCTGCGGTGGAGTTCCGCGTCGGCCTGCACCAACAGCTCGTCCGACGGCGAGCGCAGGTCGAGGTGCAGGTGCACCTCGCGCGCCACGACCACGGGCGAGTTGGGATGGACCGTGAGCTGCCCGCAGGACGTGTGGAGCTCCTCACCGAACCGGTCGGCGAGCTCCCGCACCGCGACGACGACGAGCGCCGCGCCGTAGAGCGCGTCCTGGCGGTCGGCCATGGCGGTGGCTCCGGTGTGGCTCTGCGCGCCGATCACCGCCATCTCGTACTTGTTGGCAGCCCACGTCGCGTCGACGAGTCCGAGGGTGACGCCGCCCTTGTCGAGCTCGCGGCCCTGTTCGATGTGGATCTCCGCGTACGAGCTCACCGTGCGGTCGGTGCCGAAGACGTCATCCGGTCCGGTGCCACCGATCCCGGCGAGGGCCTCCTGCACCGTGACACCGGCGGCGTCGGCGGTGACCAGCGCACCGGCGAGCGGGAGCTTGCCGGTGAACACGCCGCTGCCCATCATCGACGGCTTGAACCGGGAGCCCTCCTCGTTGAACCAGTTCACGACCGCGATGTTGCACGGCGGCACCGTTGCGGTGGCCGCGACCTGCGCACGGAGGCGGTCGGCGGCGTGGGCCGCCGCCAGCACGCCGTAGGCACCGTCGAAACGGCCGCCGCGGGGCTGGCTGTCGAGGTGCGACCCCGCCAGTACGTACGGCGCATCCGGCCGGAACTCGAGCAGCCCGAACTGGTTGCCGATGCGGTCCTGCGCCACGGTGAACCCGTGGCCGGTCAGCCAGGCCGCCAGCCACGCGCGGGACTGCCCATCCGCCGCCGTGGCGGCCTGCCGCTCGACACCGCCCGCCGCGGTGGCGCCGAACGCGGACAGCTGCGTGAAGTCGTCGAGGAAGCGTTCGGCGTCGGTGGTCATGGTTTTCCCTTCTGGTGCAGGTGGTGCAGGCCGTCCATCATCAGGTCGAGCAGCCGCTCGGCCTGCTCCCGCTGCTCGGGACCCGCGGTGGCCAGCGCGATGCCGGTGAGACCGGCGAGCACGTCCGGCGCGCAGACGTCGTCGCGGATCGACCCGGACGCGATGCCCCCCGCCAGCAACGACGTGACCGACGCGCGCAGCATCTCCTGCGTGTGCGAGTACGGGTCACCGCCGGACGCCACGACGGCGCGCAGCGCGTCGGCCATCCCGCGCTTCGCGACGGCGTAGTCGATGAATCCGCCCATCCAGGCCCGCAGGGCGGCCGTGGCCGGCAGCGTCGCGAGCAGCCGGGGTGCGGCGTCGCAGAGGCGCGCGAGCTCGCTGCGGTAGGCCGCCTCCACCAGCGCCTCCCGCGTCGGGAAGTTGCGGTACAGCGTGCCGGTGCCGACGCCGGCCTCCTTGGCGATCCGGTCGAAGTTGGCGTCGAGCCCGTCCTGGCCGAACACGCGCACGGCGGTGGCCAGGATCTTGTCGCGGTTGCGCTGCGCGTCCACGCGCAGCGGCCGATCCGGGTCCCTCCCCACGCGCTGTCCCCCTCGTCACATCGGACTTGATAAGTGGCGGCTCCTCCACTTATCGTCGCGGAAGCGGAGGAAACTCCACTTCAATCATAGAGCCCCACCAGAGCTCGCTGCACGAACAGGATGACCATGCCCGCATCCACCTCGACCACCCACCCGAGGTCCGCGCTCGGCGACCCGCCGGCACCGTCACCGGTGACCTACCTCAAGCTGGCGACGCTCGCCGCCGCGATGTTCCTCGTCGGCACCAACGCCTTCGTCATCGCCGGGCTGCTGCCCGACATCGCGCACGGGCTCGACGCGTCGGTCACCGCCGTCAGCTACTCGATCACCTGGTACGCACTGGTCGTCGCCGTCGCTGCGCCCGCCGTGTCGATCCTGCTGGCCCGTTGGTCGCGCACGCACCTGATGACGGCGGGCCTGGTGCTGGTCGCGCTCGGGACGCTGCTCGCCGCCGCGGCAGGCAGCGTCGTCGTCTTCACCGTCGGCCGGATCGTCGCCGCACTGGGCGGCGCCGCGCTCGTCCCCGTCGCGACGGCCGCTGCGGCGACACTGCTGCCGGCGGCCCAACGCGGCCGCGCGCTCGCCATCGTCGCCGTCGGGTTCACCCTGGCCGCGGCCGTGGGCTCACCGCTGGGCACCGCAGGGGGCGCGGTCGGCGGCTGGCGGCTGCCGCTCTACGTCCTCGCCGCACTCGCGGTCGTGGTCGCCGCGGCGGTGCAACTGCTGGTGCGCCACATCCCGCGCGACGCCTCGGCGACGCTCGCCCAGCGCCTCGCTCCCCTGCGCGACCGCCGCATCGTGCTGGCACTGGCCACCACGCTGCTGATGCTGGCCGGGTTCAACATCGTCTACATCTTCAGCGCCGCCGTGACGGCGCAGGCCACCGCCGGTTCCGGGCCGGGGCTCGCACTGCTGCTCCTGCTCTACGGCATCGGTGGCGTCCTCGGCAACGTGGTGGCGGGCCCGCTCACCGACCGCATCGGCAGCCGCCGGGCCATCACCGCGGCGCTCGCCGCCGAGGCCGTCGTGCTCATCGCGATGCCGGTGCTGCACATGACCTACCTCGAGGCCACCATCCTGTTCGTGATCTGGGGAGCGGCCGCGTTCGCCGCCGTCGTGCCGCTGCAGCACCGGATGGTCGCGATCGATCCGGCCACGGCCGCGCTCGCGCTGTCCTGGTACACCACGGCCATGTACATCGGCGTCGCCGTGGCGCCACCCATCGGCGCCGCGGCACTGACGCTCGCCGGCCCCGCGTTGCTACCGGTGGTCGGCGCCATCGCGGTGCTCGCCGGGCTGGCCGCCTTCCACCTCGGCTACCTGCGGCGCACCGCGTCGTCCGTCAGCGCGCCCCGCCGAAGGCGTAGCGCCACAGCCCGGTGATCGAGTCCGGGGCATCACCCTCCCTGCGGTAGACGCCCCGGCGGTCGTCCGACACATCGGCCTGCCAGTACAGGCTCGGCAGCGCCCGTTCGAACGGGTACTCGCGCACCGTTCCGTCGGCGGGACCGCCCCGGAACTCCACCTGGATGCTCATACCGCAATTCTGCGCCTCCCTGGTGGTTGACGACGAAATCAGTTTGAGACAGATGCACCGGTGGCCGGCTCGGCGTCGAGGAACTCGTCGATCATCGGGGCCAGCCACTCGGCCCGCTGCGGGATCGTGGTGTGCGTGGTGCCCGGCAGGATCGCGAGCCGGCAGGCGGGCAGGCCGGTCAGGTCGCCTGCGACCCCGCCGCCGAGCAGCCGGAACATCGCCACGGCGTGCTCGGGCCGGATGATGTCCGCGTCCCCCACCACGATCATCGTCGGAGCGACCAGCGCGCGGATCTGCTCGGGTGTCCACTGCGGCAGGTTCGCGTCCAGCACCTTCATCTTCGTCACCAGCCCCGCCCAGCCAGCCGGGTCCGGCGCGGTGCGCAGGTACTCCTCGTGGAACTCCGACCCGTGCAGGTGCTCGGGCTGCAGGTCCTGGATGCCGTCGAGCAGCCCCGGGTGCAGGCCGTCGTCGTCGAAGCTGACCGACGCGAGCACGAGCCGCCCGACGCGTTCGGCGTGGTCGGTCCCCAGCCGCAGCGCGACCGCGGCGCCCATGCTCCAGCCGAACACGTCGACGCGGTCCAGGCCCAGGCGATCGAGCAGCTCCACCACGTCGGCGGCGAAGTGCTCCACGGTCAGCGGCCGGTCGATGTCCGGGGTGTGGCCGTGGCCCTGCAGCTCCACGGCGATGACGCGACGGGTCTTGGCCAGCTGCGGCAGGACGGCGCCGAACGAGGTGCCGATGCCGGAGAGGGCGCCGTGGATCAGTACGGCCGGGCGGCCCTCGGCGAGACCGTGTTCTTCGTGGTGGATGTCCATGGCGATGACGATGCGCGCCGGCGCTTACGGGCTGCTTCACCTCCGCTTACGGCCGATTACGCTGATCACCGTGCAGTTCGGGGTGCTCGGGCCGCTCGCCGTCACCACCGACGCCGGCGAGCCCGTCGTCGTGCCCGGCGCCAAGGTCCGCGTGCTGCTCGCCGACCTGCTGACCCATCGCAACCAGGTCGTCTCCGCCGACCGGCTCATCGACGACCTCTAGGGCGAGGACGCTCCCGCCAACCCGCTCGGGGCGCTGCAGGTGCGCGTGTCGCAGCTGCGCAAGGCGCTCGGCGACGCAGAGGCGGGCGGCCGGGACGTCGTCGAGTCCCGCGCGCCCGGCTACCTGCTGCGCACTGCCGCCGTGGACGCCGACCGGTTCGCCGAGCTCGCCGACTCCACCGACGTCGAGCAGCTGACCGCGGCGCTCGCGCTGTGGCGCGGCGACGCCTACGCCGACGTCGCCGACGAGGAGTTCGCCCGCGCCGAGTGCACCCGGCTTGCCGAGCAGCGGATCACCGTGCACGAACGGCTCGCCGCGGCCCGGCTGGCCCGTGGCGAGCACGACCTGGTGGCCGCGGACCTCGCGGAGCTGGTCGCTCGGCACCCGCTGCGGGAGGGACTGCGCGCGGCACAGATGCGCGCCCTCTACGCGGCCGGTCGCCAGTCCGAGGCGCTGGCCGCCTTCACCGACCTGCGCGAGCGGTTGGCCGACGAGCTGGGACTCGACCCTGGACCCGACATCACCGCGCTGCACGGCCGGATCCTCGAACAGGACGCCGAGCTGGCGGCGCCTCCACCCGCCGCGACCCGCAGCGCACCGCCGCACGCCGCCGTCATCCGCAACAGCCTCCCGGCCCGGCTCGACGAGCTGGTGGGACGCGCCGAGGCGCTCGCCGAGCTGCGCACGGTGCTCCCGCAGCAGCGGCTGGTCACGCTGGTCGGCCCCGGCGGCGTCGGCAAGACGCGGCTGGCCACCGAGGCCGCCAGGGAGCAGATCCTCCCCGACGGCGCCCACCTCGTCGAGCTGGCCGCACTGCCGGCGGGTGAGCCGCACGTCGCCGAGCACGTGCTCGCCGCGCTCGACGTCCGGGAGAGCGCGGGTGCCGGCCGCTCCGCCACCGATCTGCTCGTCGCGGCACTGCGCAGGCGCCGGCTCCTGCTGGTGCTCGACAACTGCGAGCACGTGATCGAGCACGTGGCCGCGCTGGTGGCCAGGCTGCTGCGCGAGGCGCCGGACCTGCGGGTGCTGGCCACCAGCCGCGAGCCGCTGGGACTCACCGGAGAGCTGCTTTGGGAGGTGCCACCGCTGGCGGTACCGGCGGACGGGCACGACGTCGACGCGGTGCGGCGCTCGGCCGCGGCTCGGCTGTTCGCCGTGCGGGCCACCGCTCAGCAGCGCGCCTTCCGGCTCGACGCGACGACCGCCACCGCCGTCGCCCAGCTGTGCCGCCGCCTCGACGGGCTGCCGCTGGCACTGGAGCTGGCCGCGACCCGGGTGCGCGCACTCGGCGTGCAGGGCGTGGTGGATCGGCTCGACAACCGGTTCGCGCTGCTCACCAGCCAGCAGCGCGACCTGCCCGAACGGCAGCGCACGCTGACGGCGGTGATCGGCTGGAGCTGGGACCTGCTCGAACCCGGCGACCGCGCTGTGCTCGCCCGGCTCGCCGTGTTCCGCGACGGCTGCACGCCCGACGCCGCCGAACACGTGTGCCGTACCGACCTCGACGTCCTGGCCCGGCTGGTGGACCGGTCGCTGGTCGTGATGGACGAGACCGCCACCGGCGCGCGCTACCGGCTGCTGGAGTCCATCGCCGCGTTCGCGCTGGAACGGCTGCCCGCGATCGAGGCCGGGGGCGCCGATGACGTGGAGGCCCGCCACGCTGCCTACTACACGGCGCTCGCCGAGCGCGCCGACCCGCAGCTACGCGGACCTGACCAGCAGGAATGGCTCGCACGCCTGGACGTCGATGCGGCGAACCTGCGTGCGGCCGGCGGTCGAGGTGGCGGGCTGCGGCTGGCACTGGCGCTGAGCTGGTACCGGTTCCTGCGCGGCCGGCTCAGCGAGGCCAGCCGGGCGCTCGCGGTCACCGGCGATCCGGAGCAGGAGTCGCGGGCCACGCCGTGGCGGCTCGGGTTCGCACTGCTGCAGGGCGAACCGCTCGTACCGGACGCCGTCCGGTCCGCGGTCGGGATCGATGCCGCGAGCGGGCCCGTCGCCTGGTTCCTCGCCAACGCCGTGCTCGACCGGGGTGACCTCGCGCTGGCCACCGAGCTGCTGCCCGCCACCGTCGACGACGAATGGACCGAGGCCGCGGTGCTCAGCACCCGGGCCAAGCTGGCGCACGCCACGGGCGACCTGGCGACGTTGGAGAGCGCCGCCGACCGCAGTGCGAAGCTGTTCACAGCCATCGGTGACCGCTGGGGACGGTTGCAGGCCACCGACTGGCAGGGCGGGCTCGCCGAGATGCGGGGTGAGCACGACCGCGCGGCGCAGCTGCACCGCGACGGGCTCCGGCTCGCCGAGGAGCTGTCGCTGTGGCCCGCGGTGGGCAGCAAGCTCTCCTGGCTGGCCTGGATCGCCGTGCAGACCCGCGAGCACACCGCCGGGCGGGAGCTGGCCGAGCGGGCCTACGCGCTGGCGGTGGAGCAGGCGGCACCCACCGCGATCGTCTTCGCCGAGCTGAGCCTCGGGCTGGCCGCCCGCCGCGAGGGCAAGCTCGACCTCGCCACCGTCCACCTGAACCGCCTCGCCGAGCAGGGCCGTTCCGAGGCGCAACCGGCGCTCTACCTGCCGATGGTGCTCGTGGAGCTGGGCCACGCCGCGGAGCAGGCCGGGGACCCGACGGCCGCGCTGGCGCTGCACGTCGAGGCGTTCGAGGCAGCCGAGACGATGGGATCCCCCCGTGACGGGGTCAACGCGTTGGAGGGGATGGCCTCGGCCGTGCGCTCCCCCGAGCTCGCCGCCCGGCTGCTGGGCGCGGCGGCCGCGGCCCGGCTGGCGCTCGAAGCCCCGGCCGCACCGGCGGAGCTCGACGAGATCGACCGCGTGACCGAGCGCCTGGTCACGGCGCTCGGCCGGGCCCGGGTGGCGGAGCTGCTCGCCGAGGGGGGCGGCCTGACCACGACGGCGGCCAGGTCCCTCGTCCGAGCTACCCCACCGGCCGGTAGGACGCGATGATCACACCGCTCTTCTGGATCTGGGTGTCGATCAGCTCGAAGGTCGCCTGCACGTCCGCGAGCGGGCCGGACAGGCTCGCGCCACCCTCGATGACCGGGTGGATCCAGAACCGGACCTCGTCGACCAGGCCCGCCTTGATCAGCTGCGCAGTGACCGAGCCGTAGCCGTACTGGAGGATGTCGCCGCCGTCCTGCGCCTTCAGCTTGGCGACCTCCTCGATGAGGTCACCCTGGAGGACCTCGGTGTTGTTCCAGGTCGGGTCCGTCAGCGTGGTGGACGCGACGTACTTCTTGACACTGTTGAAGTAGGCGGCGCCGGTGCGCGGGTCGGAGTCGTCGCTGGCCGGCCACGCCACCGACATGCCGTCGTAGGTGACGCGGCCCATCAGCATCGCGTCGGCGGCGTCGGTCTGCTTGCCGGCGAACGCGGCGGCCTGCTCGTCGAAGTAGGCCATGGTCCACATCGGGGCCTCGATGACGCCGTCGAGGGTGATGTAGGTCGAGTTGATGAGCTTGCGCATCGGGATCTCCTGGGGAGTCTGGGTGGTGCTCGTTCGTGACACCCAGAACACTGCCCACCCGCGCCTACGGTTCTCTTTCGATCTCCTTTCGGGCCGCTAGGCCGCGTTTACGAAGTCCTGATCGCGCCCTTCGCGCCCAGATCGTCCCTGGCTGCGTTGCCACCCCCCGCCGGCCCGCCGCAGCCCGGCGGCACGGGCGCGCAGCGCGGACGTCCGCCTCGCGAGGGTGTCGCCCGCGAACGCGAACAGGAGCAGGGGCACGCCGACCCCGATCCCGAACGCGATGGTCAGCACCACCGCCCCGGCCCCGATCCGGTGGGTGGCGCCGACCACGGCGATCGCGGCCAACACCGGGCCCGCGCACGGCACGAACAGCAGCCCGCCGAACGAGCCCGATGGCGACCAGCAGGAGCATCGCGGCACTCGCCAGGGGTCGGACCGGAGGGGAGTTCCGGCGCGAGGGAAGTGCCGCTCATCCTCTCCGAGCCGCGTGGCCGGACCGGCCCCGAATCATGACGAAACGCGGACGGCCCCGGCGCTCGCCTACCGCGTGGGAGGGGTGCTGTGATCCGCGTCGATTCTCAGTATGTCGAAATCGTGGCCGTTGGCGGGCCCGATGCGGGTGGGAACATCCCGGACAGGAATGGCACGTGGGGAGGAAACCGTCCATGTCGAGTACCGACCGGGAGCTCGGCGCCGGCGCACCCAAACGAGCTTCCCGGCTCACCACCTGGCACCAGGATGCGATCAAGGCGGTGGGCGGGTGGCAGTGGCTGCGCACGCTCAACGACCAGGTGACAGGGGTCGTCGGACCGCTCTACGACCGGCACCGCGACACGCTGCTGGTGGAGCTCATGCACGGCGGCCGCTGGGCCGGGCACGCACTGCACCCCGCGCTCAGCGACCTCCCGATCGGGCTGTGGTCGAGCAGCGTCGTGCTCGACGTGCTCGGCAAGGACGTCCGCACCGACGGCAACCGGCTCGACCCCGCCGGCACGCTCAGCGCCGCCGGGCTGCTCGCCGCGGCGGCCACGGTGGCCACCGGCATCACCGACTGGAACGTCAGCGACGACGAGGACCGCCGCGTCGGGCTGTTCCACGGCGTCATGAACGTGGCGGGCGTGGCGCTGCAGAGCGCGTCGCTGGCAGCCCGGATGTCGGGCCACCGCGGCACCGCCCGCGTGCTCAGCGCCACCAGCCTCAGCGTCACGGTGGCCGCGGCGTACCTCGGCGGCCACCTGGTGCTCGGCAAGGCCGCCATGGTCAACCGCGTTGCCGACCACAGCGGCCCCAACCGCTGGGTCCGCGCGATCGAGGACACCGAGCTGCTCGATGATGCGTCCGCCGGCGTCGAGGTCGACGGCAGGCCCGTCCTGCTGCACCGCAGCGCGGGCGAGCTGTACGCGCTGGACAACACGTGCAGCCACGCCGGCGGCCTGCTCAGCCGCGGCGAGGTCAGCGACTGCATCGTGGAGTGCCCCTTGCACGGGGCACGGTTCGACCTGCGGGACGGCCAGATCGTGCGCGGCCCCGCCCATCACGCCCAGCCCGTGCTCCCGACGCGGGTCCGGAACGGCTGGATCGAGGTCCGGGGCTCCCTGCCTCGGTCCCGGGGCTCCAAGAACACCTGAGGAGGACGCATGGCCTGGGAAGCGATCGCCGATCTCGACCAGCTCGAAGAGGGCGACATGATGGTCGTCCAGCTCGCGGGCGAGCCGATCTGTGTCGTGCGCCTGTACGAGGACGAGGCCGTCGCGGTGCACAACACGTGCACCCACCAGCAGCAGCCGCTCAACGAGGGCTACCTGCAGGAGGACGACACGCTCATCTGCCCGGCCCACAACTCCTGCTTCGACCTGCGCACCGGCGAGCCCCGGGGCGTCCCGGCCGTCGCACCGATCCCGGTCTACGCGTGCAAGATCGAGGACGACGCGATCTGGGTGGACATGGACCAGCAGCTCAACGACGCCGCGATCCCGCACAAGCCCTACCACTAGCTCGCACACACCGCGGCACCGCCGCACACACCGTGCACGGTGTGTGCGGCGGTGCCGCGGTGTGTGCGGGGAGCCTCAGCCGGCCGCCGCGATGAACTCCCCGACGGCGGTCTGCGGCGCCCCGGACTTGACCAGCGCCTCCCCCACGAGCACGACGTCGGCGCCCCACCCGCGGTACTGCGCGACGTCTGCGGCGGAGCTGACACCGGACTCGGCCACCCGGACCCGATCGGTCGGGATGAGCGCTCCCAGCCGCTGGAACAGGGTGCGGTCGACGTCGAGCGTCGTGAGGTCGCGCGCGTTGACGCCGATGACGTCCGCGCCGAGGTCGACGGCCCTGCCCAGCTCGCGCTCGGTGTGCACCTCGACCAGCGCCGTCATCCCGAGCTCGCGCGTGAGCCCGTACAGCTCCTCGAGCAGCCCGCCCGGTAGCGACACCACCATCAGCAGTGCCAGGTCAGCGCCCCAGGCGCGGGCCTCCCACAGCTGGTAGGGCGTGACCATGAAGTCCTTGCGCAGCACCGGAACGGCCACCGCCTTGCGGACCTCGGCCAGGTCGGCCAGCGAGCCGCCGAAGCGCCGCTGCTCGGTGAGCACGCTGATCGCGGCCGCACCGCCCGCGGCGTACTGCCCCGCGAGTGACGCCGGGTCGGGGATGTCGGCGAGCGCGCCCTTGCTGGGGCTGCGCCGCTTCACCTCCGCGATGATCGCGACTCCCGGTGCGCGGAACGCGGGCAGCGGGTCCAGTGCCGCCGCGGTGCCCGCCGCGCGGGCCTTCAGCTCGGCCAGGGGCACCTCCCGCTCGCGGTCGGCGAGATCGGCCAGCACACCCTCGAGGATCCCGTCGAGAACAGTCACCACGCCAGTCTCCCCCACGCCGTGACCCACCGATGATCGCCTCCCGGAGTGAACTGCCACGGTTCCGGGATCGATACCGATGTCACGTTGAGACGACAAGGAGGCCGATCTCGCCGTAACGTCCGTCGTTTCGGCAGGTCACGCACGCAGGAGGCTCCGGTGGCAGATCCCCGTCCCAGCGCATCGTTCCCGGTGGGGCAGCGAGCACAGCTCGTCTTCGACTTCGCCGACGGTAGCCGGGACCAGGTCGACCTCCTCGGCGGCAAGGGCGCGAACCTCGCCGAGATGACGAACCTGGGTCTCCCGGTGCCGCCGGGGTTCACGATCACCACGGAGGCGTGCCGCTACTACCTCTCCCAGGGTGAGGAGCCGCAGTCGCTGCGGGTGCAGATCACGATGGCGCTGCGTCGCCTGGAGGACCAGCTGGGCCGCCGCCTCGGCGACGTCCAGGATCCGCTGCTGGTGTCGGTCCGCTCGGGCGCGAAGTTCTCGATGCCCGGGATGATGGAGACGGTCCTCAACGTCGGTCTCAACGACTACTCGGTGAAGGGGCTGGCCGACGCCGCCGGCAACGAGCGCTTCGCCTGGGACTCCTACCGGCGGCTCATCCAGATGTTCGGCAAGACCGTGCTCGACATCCCCGGCGAGCTGTTCGAGAACGAGCTGGACGCGGCCAAGCGCCGGGCCGGTGCCCGCTCCGACGTGGAGCTGCCCGCAGAGGAGCTGCGCGAGGTCGTCGAGACGTTCAAGCAGATCGTGTCCACGCACAGCGGCCGCGAGTTCCCCCAGGATCCGCGCGAGCAGCTCGACATGGCGATGCGCGCGGTGTTCACGTCGTGGAACACCGAGCGGGCCCGGATCTACCGCCGCCGCGAGCGCATCCCCCACGACCTGGGCACGGCCGTCAACATCTGCGCCATGGTGTTCGGCAACCTGGGCGACTCGTCGGGCACCGGGGTCTGCTTCACCCGCGACCCGGCCACCGGCAAGCAGGGCGCCTACGGCGACTACCTCGTCAACGCCCAGGGCGAGGACGTGGTCGCGGGCATCCGCAACACGCTCTCGCTCGAGGACTTCTCCCGGCTCGACCCGGCCTCGCACGCCGAGCTGGGGCAGATCATGCGCCGGCTGGAGACGCACTACCGCGACCTGTGCGACATCGAGTTCACCGTCGAGCGCGGGAAGCTGTGGATGCTGCAGACCCGCGTGGGCAAGCGCACCGCGGCCGCCGCGTTCCGCATCGCCACCCAGCTCATCGACGAGCGCCTGATCACCGAGGACGAGGCGCTGCACCGCGTCACCGGCGCCCAGCTCGGCCAGCTGCTGTTCCCGCAGTTCGACACCGAGGGCCCGCGCGAGCTGCTCACCAAGGGCATGGCGGCCTCCCCCGGCGCCGCGTCCGGCAAGCTGGTGTTCGACTCGGCCACGGCCGTCGAGTGGGCCGACCGCGGTGAGGACGTGCTGCTGTGCCGCCGCGAGACCACCCCCGACGACCTCTCCGGCATGGTGGCCGCCGTCGGCGTGCTGACCAGCCGCGGCGGCAAGACGTCGCACGCCGCCGTGGTGGCCCGCGGCATGGGCCGCACCTGCGTGTGTGGTGCCGAGGAGCTCGAGATCGACGTCGAGTCGCACACCCTCAAGGTCAACGGCACCACCCTGAACGAAGGTGACGTCGTCTCGATCGACGGCACCACCGGCGAGGTGTTCGCCGGCCGGCTCGCCGTGATGGCGTCACCGGTGGTCAACTACCTGGAGAAGGGCCTCGAGGCCGCGGTGGCCGAGGCCGACAGCGACACGAGTGACCTGGTGCGCGCCGTCGACCGGCTGCTGCGCCACGCCGACCGCACCCGGCGGTTGCGGGTGCGCGCCAACGCCGACACCGCAGAGGACGCCGCCCGGGCCCGCGATCTCGGCGCCGAGGGCATCGGGCTGTGCCGCACCGAGCACATGTTCCTGGGCGAGCGGCGCGTGCTCATCGAGCGGCTGGTGCTGGCCGACGGTTCCGCCGAGCGCGATGCGGCGCTCGCGGAGCTCCTGCCGTTGCAGCGCGCCGACTTCGTCGCCCTGCTCACCGAGATGGACGGGCTGCCGGTCACGATCCGGCTGCTCGACCCGCCGCTGCACGAGTTCCTGCCCGACCGCACCGAGCTGGCCGTCAAGGTGGCGGTCGCCCAGGCCCAGGGCGGGGCCGATCCCGAGGACGAGCGGCTGCTCGCCGCGGTCGAGCGCCTGCGGGAGTCCAACCCGATGCTGGGACTGCGCGGCGTCCGGCTCGGGCTGCTCGTGCCCGGCCTCTACGCGATGCAGGTGCGGGCGATCACCGAGGCGGCCGCCGAGCGGCGTGCCCAGGGTGGCAAGCCGGTCGTCGAGATCATGGTGCCGCTGGTCGGTTCCGTGATGGAGTTGCACCTGATCCGCGACGAGATCGACGGCATCGTCGCCGAGGTCGCCGACGCCGCGGGCGCGCCGCTGCACATCCCGATCGGCACGATGATCGAGCTGCCGCGCGCCGCGCTCACCGCCCGCCGGATCGCCGAGGCCGCCGAGTTCTTCTCCTTCGGCACCAACGACCTCACGCAGACGACCTGGGGCTTCTCCCGTGACGACGTCGAGGCGTCGATCTTCGCGACCTACCTGGAGAAGGGCGTGTTCACCGTGTCGCCGTTCGAGTCGCTCGACCGCGACGGCGTCGGCGCCCTGATCCGTACGGCCGTCGCGGCCGGTCGCCAGACGCGTCCGTCGATCAAGCTGGGCGTGTGCGGCGAGCACGGTGGCGACCCCGACTCCGTGCACTTCTTCCACGACGCGGGCCTCGACTACGTCTCCTGCTCGCCCTACCGGGTACCGGTGGCACGGCTGGAGTCCGGACGCGCGGCGTTGGCCGCCGACACGGGGCTCTGAGGACCCCGACGAGGAAATCTCGGTTCCTTCGCCGGGGCGTGTAGAGAACAGCGCGGCAGCCCCGTCATGGATGTGTCTGGCGGGCACACCGGGTGCACGCCCAGGCGGAGGAGACCACGATGGAGTACACAGACGTCGCCGCGGTGCTGGCCAGGCCGATCTCGCAGGAGCTGCTGGGGTCCTCGATCCCGGCCCGGCTGGCCTGCACCGGCATCGACGGCGGCCCGCGGGTCGTGCCGGACGGCCTCCGGTGGACGGGGTCGCAGCTGATCGTGTGCACGGTGTCGCGGTCGGCGAAGGTGCGGGCGCTGCAGGCCCATCCCCGGGTCGCGATCACGATCGACACCGAGGGCTACCCTCCGCGCGTGTTGCTGGTGCGGGGCGGGAACTGGGCCAAGCTGCTGGACTTCGAGACCACCGTCGCGAAGGCCGTCGCCGATCTGATCCAGGCCTACGGCGACCCGCGCTGACGGACGAGAGGACCACGACCATGCCGAAGTTCCTGCTGCTCACCAGGTACGACCCCAGCCTTGCCCTGCCGCCGATGGAGGAGTGGGATCCCGCCGAGATCACCGCGCACCTCGACCATCTGCGCGCTCTCAACCGCGAGCTGTCCGAATCCGGCGAGCTGATCGAGGTGAACATCCTCGCCGCGCCGGAGCTCGCCAGGACCGTCACTGCCGGGGCGAGCAACACGACGGTGGTCACCGACGGGCCGTTCCCCGAGTCGAAGGAGATGCTCGCGGGCTACCAGCTGATCGACGTCGAGTCCGAGGCGCGGGCGGTCGAGATCGCCGCGCTCGTCTCGGCCGCACCGGGGCCCGGTGGCGTGCCGATCGGCCAGCACATCGAGGTGCGGCAGGTGATGGCCATCGGCGGTCCCGACCTGTGAGCGAGGCACCCGGGACGGATCTGCCGGCGATGGGGATCCGGGACCTCGAGGACCTGCTGCGCTCGCTGGCCCCGCAGGCCCTCGGCGTGCTCGTGCGCCGCTACGGCAACTTCGCGGCGGCGGAGGACGCCGTGCAGGAGGCCCTGATCGCCGCGGCACAGCGGTGGCCGCGCGACGGTGTGCCGGAGCACCCCTCGGGGTGGCTGATCCAGACGGCGCTGCGCAAGCTCACCGACCAGTTCCGCAGCGAGCAGGCCCGCAGGCGGCGCGAGGACCTCGTCACGCAGCAGGAGCAGGCGGTGGGCGAGGTCGATGTCGCCGACCAGGACGACACGCTCGAGCTGCTGTTCCTGTGCTGCCACCCGGTGCTGACGCCGGCGTCGGCCGTGGCGTTGACGCTGCGGGCGGTGGGCGGGCTGACCACCGCCGAGATCGCCGCGGCGTTCCTCGTGCCGGAGGCGACGATGGCGCAGCGCATCAGCCGCGCCAAGCAGCGGATCGCCGCGTCCGACGAGGGCTTTCGCACACCGGGCGACCAGGAGCGGGAGCGCCGCCTCGCCCCCGTACTGCGGGTCCTGTACCTGATGTTCAACGAGGGGTACACCGCGAGCTCTGGAGCCGATCTGCAGCGCGTCGACCTGGCCCAGGAGGCCATCCGGCTGACCCGCACGGTGCACGCGCTGCTGCCGGCCGACGGCGAGGTGACCGGGCTGCTGGCGCTGATGCTGCTCACCGACGCGCGCCGGCCGGCCCGCACCGGACCCGGTGGGGAGCTCGTGCCGCTCACCGAGCAGGACCGCGCGCTCTGGGACCGGGACCGCATCGCCGAGGGCGTCGGGCTCGTCGTCACCGCGATGAGTCGGGGCCGGGTGGGCGAATACCAGCTGCAGGCCTCGATCGCCGCGGTCCACGACGGCGCCCCATCGGCCGCGGACACCGACTGGGCCCAGATCGTCACCGTCTACGACCTGCTGGGCCGGATCACCGACAACCCGATGGTCGCGCTCAACCGCGCGGTGGCCGTGGCGATGGTGCAGGGTCCGGCCGCGGGGCTGGCACTGCTGGAACCGCTGGACGAGCGGCTACCCGGCCACCACCGCCTCGACGCCGTCCGGGGGCACCTGCACGCGATGCTCGGCGACCACACGACGGCGGCACGGCACTTCGGCGCCGCCGCCCGGCGGGCCACCAGCCTGCCGGAACAGCGGTACCTGACGGCGAAAGCCGCGCAGGCCGTCCACCGGTGACCGAGCCCGGCGCCGCGTAGGCTCCCGCAATGGCGCCGTCGGGACCGTTCGGCGGCTGGGACCCGTTCCGGCCGCTGGAGAGCATGGCCTCGCTGTGGACGCAGGCCGCCGCACCGCTCATGATCGGCCCGGTCACGGTGGTGCGCACCGTGTTCGAGACGGTGCAGCGCCACCTCGTCGGGCGCGCGTTCACCGTGCGCTCCACCGGCGGGTCGGACATCGCGCTGACGCTGGCCGCGCTGAACGCGACGCTCGACCCGATGAGCCTGTCGGTCGGGCAGCTCGGCGAGGTCCGGCTGGCGGCCACGGACATCACCGTGGCCGATCACCCGCTCGACGCGGCCGTGGTGACGCTGCACAACCTGCACGTCCAGCCCGCCGAGATCCCGCTGCTCGTCGCGGCGCCGGTCGAGGTGGAGATCACCGTCGCGGCCGGCGTCGTGCTCGCGCTGGTGGCGGACCAGGTGCCCCGGCTGCTGCTCGGTATCGGTACCGGCCGGGACGGCGTCGCCACAGTGCGCTGGCGGCGCCACCCCCGGCTCGGGCACGTGGAGATCGATGTCCACCCAGACGGCTCGCACCTGTGGTTGCGGCCGCGGGCGCTCGTCCTGCGCGGGCGGCGCCGGGTGCTGGGCAGCCACACCCCCGCCATCCCGGTCGCGCTGCCCGCGCTCCCCCGCGGCCTGCGCCTGACCGCCGTCACGCCCACCGCCGGCGCCGTCGTGCTGCGCGGCACGCTCGACGCCTGGCAGGAACCGGTACCGGTGGGACGGCTCGAGGAGCTGCTCAAACAGCTCCGCTCCGCGAGCACGTTCTTCGATCTGTCGGCGCGTCGCTCCTGAAGCTCAGGAGGCCCCCGCTCAGGTGTTCCGGGCGGCGCGCACCTGCGGCGGATCCACGAAGAAGTCGAGCTCGGGATCGTCGGTGCCGCCGTAGGGCGACAGGTCGGTGACACCCGCCGCGGCCAGCACGTCCACGTCGAGCAGCGTCTGCCCGGTGGGCTTCGCCGGATCGCGCAGCAGCGCCACCGCGGCGTCACCCATGATCTCCGGTGCGCGTGACCGCGCGGCCGCCTCGGCGCCGCCCAGGAGGTTGACCACCGCGGCGGTGGCGATCGTCGTCTCGGGCCACAGGCAGTTGGCCCGGATCCCGTCGTCGGCGAACTCGGCGGCGAACCCGAGCGTGAGCAGCGACATCCCGTACTTCGAGAGCATGTAGGACGGGAACCGCCCCAGCCACTTCGGGTCGAGGCTCACCGGCGGCGACATCGTCAGGATCTGCGCATCCGACGACGCCTTGAGGTGCGGCACGCACGCCCGCGTGAGCAGGTAGGTGCCGCGGGAGTTGATCTGCTGCATCAGGTCGTACCGCTTGGGCGTCAGGTCGAGGGTGCCGGAGACGCTGATCGCACTGGCGTTGTTGACCACGATGTCGATGCCGCCGAAGTGCTCGACGGCCGTGGCCGCGGCGCGGTCGACGTCCTCCTCGACGCGGACGTCGCCCACCACCGCCACCGCCCGGCCGCCCGCGGCCTCGATCTCGGCGACGGCCGTGTGCACGGTGCCGGGCAGGCGCGGGTCGGGCTGGTCGGTCTTCGCCAGCAGCACGGCGTTCGCGCCCTCGCGGGCGGCGGCCAGCAGGATCGCCAGCCCGATGCCGCGGCTACCACCGGACATCACGAGGGTGCGGCCCGCCAGCGCGCCGGTCATCGGAGGACGTCCTCAGCGGTCGCAGGGGCGGGGCGGATGGCATCGTTGCACATGGAGGTTTCCCTTCGCCGGTTGCGACAACATTAGCAGTCAACATTGACTGTTATGGGTGCCACGGCGGTTCACCGGGGTTGTCGGCGGGTGACGAGACTCTGACCGGAAGCAACGACATCGCCCTCGCGGCCGGGCTGTCCTACGACTACTTCAACGTGCGGTGGTCGGTCGCCCGCGGTGGCCGCATCATCGATCTGGGCCAGCACGAGGTCCACGGCACCGCGCTCGCGAAGATCGACGTGGGTCAGGGCGACCGCAACCACCGGTTCACCGTGGCCATCGAGGCCATCGAGGCCATCGAGGCCATCGCCTCGCACTTCCCGAGCTCCTCGACCTGCACGCCGTGGTCGACGAGCGGCGTCACCGCACCAGCTTGCCGAGCAGTGGGGCTGCGGCGGCGACCCCGATCACGAACACCCCGACCAGCACGCCGAAGTCCGTCCACAGGTTCGCCTGCGCCCCGACGAGCAGCCCGCGCAGGGCGTTGACCAGGTAGGTCAGCGGGTTGATCTGGCTGAGCACCTGCAGCCAGCCCGGCATGATGTCGATCGGGTAGAGCGCGTTGGACGCGAAGAACAGCGGCATCGTCATCAGCTGGCCGATGCCCATCAGCCGATCGCGGGTCTGCGCGACGCCCGCGATCGCCATCGACAGGCACGCGAAGAATCCCGCGCTGAGCAGCAGCGCCGCGGCCGCACCGAGGATCTGCAGCGGGTTCACCATGATCGTCACCCCGAGCAGCAGCGCCACCGGGATCAGCACGACCACCGGCGCGAGCCCGCGCACCCCGGCCGCGAACGCCTTGGCCAGCACGATCGCCGTGCGTGGCGTCGGGGTGACCATGACCTTCGTGAGGATGCCCGCGTCGCGGTCCCAGATGATCTGGATGCCGTAGAAGATCGAGACGAACAGCGCGGACTGCGCCAGGATGCCCGGCGTCAGGTACGCGAGGTAGGGCAGGTTGCCGGTCGGGATGGCCCGGATCCGGCTGAAGATCTGCCCGAAGACCAGCAACCACAACACCGGCTGCACCATGCGCGTGATCAGCTCGGTGTGATCGCTGCGGATCTTCTGCAGTTCGACGAGCGACAGCGTCCACGTGCGGGAGGCGAGCACGCGAACCGACTCGCCTGCCGCGCTAGCCCAGCTTGCGGGCGGTGGTGCGAGTGCGACGGACATCTCGCAGACCCTTCTGTTCGGCTTCGGCGAGACCGGCACCCGCGTACGTGCGGAAGACGTCCTCGAGGGTGGCGTCGGGCCCGATGGCCGCCCGCAGCTCGGCGGGCGAGCCGACCGTCTGCAACCGGCCGTGGTGCATGAGCGCGACGGTGTCGCACAGCTCGTCGGCCTCGTCCATGTAGTGGGTGGTGAGCAGCACCGTCATGCCGTACTGCGCCTGCATGTCGCGCACGCGCTCCCACACCCCGGCCCGCGCGATCGGGTCGAGCCCGACCGTCGGCTCGTCGAGCACGAGCAGCGAGGGGTGGTTGACCAGCGCCTGGGCGAGTTCCAGGCGGCGGATCATGCCGCCGGAGTAGGTGCTGGCGCGGCGATCGGCCACGTCGAGCAGGTCCATGGCGTCCAGCGCCTCGTCGACGCGGTCGGCGCGCTCCCGTTTCGGCACGTCGAAGAGGCGGGCGAACCACGTGACGTTCTGCCGGCCCGTGAGCGCACCTTCGATCGAGAGCTGCTGCGGCACGTAGCCCAGGTGGCGCCGGACCTGGGCGGCGTGGCGCCGGACGTCGAGGCCGAACACCTCGACCCGGCCCTCCTGCACCGGCAGGAGCGTGTTGAACACGCGGATCGTGGTGGTCTTGCCCGCACCGTTGGGCCCCAGCAGGCCGAAGACCTCCCCGGTGGCGATCTGCAGGTCGAGGTGGTCGACCGCCAGCGTCTCCCGGAAGCGGTGCACCAGTCCGGTGCAGGACACCGCGGTGGCGAGTGCGGTTGCGGGAACGGTCATCGCTGCTCCTCCTGCTCGAGTGCGCGCAACGCGCCGGCCAACGCCTCGAGCGCGTCGATGCCGGCGACGAGGTCGTCGATCTGCTGTGGGGCCAGTCCCTGCAACGCCTTCTGCAGCAGCACCTGGCGCCTGCCACGCACCACTGCGGCCTGGGCGGCAGCATCCGGGCTCAGGCTCAGCCGCCCGACCCGTCGATCCTGCTGATCCGGCTCCCGGATCAGCAGGCCGCTCGCCACCAGTTGCGTGACCATCGTCGAGACGCTGTTGGGCGCGAGCCCGAGCTCGTGGGCGACATCGGCCACCGGACTGCCCGGACGGCGGGCGACCGCCAGCATCACCTCCCGCTGGGAGGTGGAGACGGCGTCGCCGAAACCCGGCCCCGCCTGGCGGCGCAGCAGCCTGCGGAGGGTGCCGATAGCCGGCATCAGGCGCTCCGACACGGTGCCCGGGGTGGTGGACATGATCCGATCATAAGGCTCTGAGTCAGAGGTATCTAGGGGTCGGGCTCGACCTGGAGCGCGCACCAGGCGGCAGCCTCGGTCCGGTCGATCCACGGCCGAGAGGAGCTTCCATGTACTTCCCGGTGGATGTCGCTGCGCTGATCCGGGCCGAGACGGGTATCGAGGTGGTGCCTGCGCAGGCGAGGCCGAGGCCCCGGCGAGGGCGGTGCGGCCGGTTGTGGCGGGCCGCTCGGGGCGCGAGTTCGGGACGGACGGGCCGTCGGCGGCGCGTGGATGTCGGTACGGGCGATTCCGCCGTTCCAGCACGGTGATTTCGCCGTTCCGACACGGTGATTTCGCGATTTCGACACGGCGCGAGCTGGGATGGAACGCACCGCGAGTTGCGACGGATGGACCCGCGAGTTGCGACGGATGGACCTGCGAGTTGGGCTCATGCGCCCAGGGCGGGCGATTTCGCCATTTCCACACGGTGATTTCTCGTTTCCGAAATGGCGATGATGCTCGATAGTGAGGTGATCTCAACAAGATCAGTAGGGCCGAGGGATGCGACACGCCCGTAACGGGCAATCCGGGCGGTTGTGGTCGAGGACGTGGGGTCCCCCAAGGACTCCCACCCGATGAAGCCGCGGCCGCGTGCGCACGCCTTGACCGGCTCGCCGAGACCGTGCACCGCAAGGGGTGCCCGGGAACGCTCGGTCAGATCAGCGCCGATCTGTATCTGGGCATGCTCGACGGCCGGTTCCAAGGCCTGACCGAGGCCCAGATCATCGACGCCCTGACCGGCGACACCGAACTGGTCCGCGAGGGTGTCGAGGTCCACATCGGGCTGCCGACCCTGATGGGCCGCGATCAGCGGCCCGGCGAGATCGCCGGTGTCGGGCCCGTCTCCGCCGAGGTCGCCCGGGCTGCGGTGGCGCGGCAGCATCGGGGTGGGACGTGGGAGGTCACCATCGTCGACGACACCGGGCACCTCCTGCACGGTGGATACCTGCGCAGCCGACCCAAGACCCGCGGCGGCAAAGCACGCGGCGGGGTCGTGCAGATCCACCTCACCCTGGCCGAACTCGAAGACCTGATCTCCGATCCCGGCGGCCCGGGCTGCACCCGGTCGGCCCGCCGCTCGGATCTGGATCACACCCTCGACCACGACAAGGGCGGCGACACCGTCGAGGAGAACGCCGGACCCGCTTGTCACCGCCACCACCCCGACAAAGACCGCGGCTGGACACTCTCGCAGCCCGCACCGGGACGGTTCGGGTGGACCAGCCCGCTGGGCAGGACCTACACCACCCGCGGCGAACCCCTCCGCCACGACCTCCCCGAACCACAATCCGGCGCGCCGCAGCAGCGCCCACCACCGGCCCAGCCAGCGCTCAGCGCGGTCGGACCACGAGCGCCGCCGACGGGCGCCAGCCCGACACGTCGACGCCGGTGCGGCGCGGCCCTCGATCGTCGCCATGACGGCGCCGGAGGGGACCTGGAGGAAGGAGCGGCCGTTGTCGGGGAGGTCGATGTGGCGTTCGGCGGCCGGCCTGCGCGATGACCAGCGACGACGCGTCCGCCTCCACCTGCAGTGCGGCTCGGACGGTGCCGTTGCTGTTGACCTGCAGCGGGATGGGAGCCACGGGCTCGTCCTTTCGCCGGTTGCCCGGGGTGGTGGGGCCGGGTCCGGCCGGTCCCCCGACGGAGCCCGCGAGCAGGCCGCGCCAGCGATTGTAGACGGCGGCGGAGTCGTCCGCGTAGCACTCGGCCGCGGGTCCCGAGCCGTTGTAGGCGCGGAAGCCGTTGCGCAGGCCGTTGGCGCGGATCATCCCGGCGAGGGCGCGGAAACCGATCGTGATGCTGGCGATCGGGTCCCAGCAGCCGCCGATCGCGTCGGCCTGGTTCTGGTACGTCGTCGCCGTCAGCTGGCACGGGCCGACGCCCTGGTTGCCGATCTGGGCCCGGATGGCCTTGTAGTTCAGGTACGCCGACTGCGTGACCTCGGAACCCTTGACGTAGACGCCGCCGGTCGAGACGCCGGCGCTGCCCCAGACGTTGCGCCCGCCCCCGGTCTCCTTCTGCAGCATGGTGGCCGCCGCGGCGAGCTCGAGGCCCTCCTGCGCGGCCAGCCAGACCACGTCCGCGGCGCGCAGGATGCCGTTGGCGGCGAGGACGTCTGCTGAGCTTGCCATTTGCCCCTCCTCCACGCCGCCACACCCGCAGCCGTTAGCGGCAGCGCCGGACTGCAGCGCCGACGGGGCAGCGCCGACGGGGCAGCGCCGGGTGCCGCTGGGCCGTGCGGGTGCCGCCGGAAGCGATTCGGCTGAGCCGCGGGTGGGTTGCCGGACGGGTAGGTGAACCTTCCTTCTGGGAGCCGGAACCTGGCCGCCGGCGGGAGTCTCCCGATCACCACGGCGGTCGAGGATTCCCCCATGGCCGCGTTGATCCCGTTCACCAGCAACTACCGCGACGACAGCACGCACGAGGGTTACCAGTTCGAGTTCTGCTGCATGCACTGCGGCAACGGCTACCGTTCCGCGTTCCGCCACTCGGCCACCGGCTTCGGCGGCAGGCTCGCCGTGCTCGGGGGCAGCCTGCTGGGCGGGGAGATCGGCAACCGGATCCAGGACGCCGGTTGGTGGGCGCAGAACGGCCGCAGCAGCATGCGCGGCACCACCAACGACGCCCGGCTCGTCGAGGCCGCCCAGGACGTGGCCGAGGAGTTCCACCAGTGCCGGCGTTGCACGCAGTGGGTGTGCCGGCAGGTCTGCTGGGACACCGCGCTGGACTGCTGCAACACCTGTGCGCCCGAGGTTCGGGAGTCCGGGCGGCAGGGCGCCGCTGCCGGGCAGGCGCAGTGCACGGCCTGCGGAGCCACCGGCAGCGGCCGGTTCTGCGGCGACTGCGGCACCCCGATGGTGCGGCCCGCGTTCTGCCGCTGCTGCGGCGGGGACGTGGCCGGGGTCCGGTTCTGCCCGCAGTGCGGCACGTCCACCGGCTGAGGTCAGCCCTTGACGGCGATCCGCTCCCGCAGGAACTGCACCGTGCGCTCCCGGGCGGCGAGTGCGGGGTGCCCTGGCCGCTCGCGCACCTCCGCCGTCAGCACCGAGTGCGCACCCTTCGCGAACCCACCGGCGTTGCCGGGTGCCGAGTCCAGCTCGATCACCTCGAAGGCGTCGCCGAGCCGGGCGCGCAGGGTGGCGAAGCGCTCCTTGTCGACCGCGCCGTCCTCGGTGAACCGCAACCCGAGCACGCACAGGTCCGCCGTCGTGGTGCGCTCGACCACCCGGTCCAGCTCCGCGGCGGAGACCCCCGCGTCACGGCGCCGGGCCGCGCCCAGCGGTAGCGGGACGGACGGCTGGCTCAGCACCGGTGCCAGCACCACGTCGTCGACGGCCAGCGCCAGCGCGAAGCCGCCGGTGAAGCACATCCCGATGACCCCGACCCCCGGGCCCGGGGTCCGCGCTGCCAGGTCCTGCGCCACGGCACGCAGGTAGTCGGTGATCGGGCGGTGCGCGTTGGTGGCGAACGCCCGGAACTCCGACGCGACGCACAGCCTGGTGATCACGCGCAGCACGTAGCCGGTGGTCATCGGCTTGCCCGGCGTGCCGAACGGCGACGGCACGACCACCGTGAAGCCCGCGTCGACCAGGTGCTCGGCGAGCCCGAGAACCTGCGGGGTGATCCCGGGGATCTCCGGGATCAGCACCACCCCGGGGCCCTCGCCCTTCTCGAAGCAGTCGTAGGTCATGCCGGCCCCGGTGAAGGGGGCCCGGCGCCAGCCCGCGAGGTCCCCGGTCGGTGCTGCGTCGGTGGTTGCTGCCTCGGGCATGAGCTCGTCCGATCTCGATCGACGGCGGGCGGTCCGCCGCATCAGATCATGCGGATCATCCGGTGTTCTTCAGCCCCGCCGCGATGCCGTTGATCGTCTGCAGCAGCGCCCGCTCGACGTCCGGGTCGTCGTCACCGGTGCGGCGCCGGGCCAGCAGCTCCACCTGCAGGTGATGCAGCGGCTCCAGGTAGCCGTTGCGCACCTCGAGGGTGTTGCGCAGCACCGGGTGCTGGGCCAGGAGCGTCGACGATCCGGTCAGCGCGAGCACCTCGCGCAGCGTGGTCGCGTGCTCGGCGCGGATCGTCGCGAAGATCGGTTGCAGGTCCGGCTCGACGAGCGCGTCGACGTAGCGGCCGGCGATGCGCAGGTCGGTCTTGGCGAGCGTCATCTCGACGTTGCCGAGCAGGTTGGCGAAGAACGCCCACTCCCGCATCCCGTCGAGGTCCGCACCGAAGCCGGCCTCCCGGGCGGCCCGCAGACCACTGCCGAGCCCGAACCAGCCCGGCACCACCATGCGGGTCTGGGTCCAGCCGAACACCCACGGGATCGCGCGCAGGTCATCGAGTGTCGGCGCGCCCGCCTGGGGCCGCTTCGACGGCCGCGACCCGACGTTGAGCCTGCCCAGCTCGTCGACGGGGGTGGCGGCCTGGAAGAACGCGGGCAGGCCCGGCGTCTCCACCAGCTCCCGGTACGCCGCCCGCGCCGCCGTGCTGACGCACGTCATCACCTCGTCCCAGCGGGCGAGCGCGGCGTCGGGCCAGCGGGAGGACTGGTGCAGCAGCGTCGCGTCGATCATCGACGCGAGCAGGATCTCGAGGTTGTCGTGGGCGAGCGCGGGCATCGTGTACTTGTCGGAGATGACCTCGCCCTGCTCGGTGAGCTTGAGCGCGGCGTCCACCGACCCGAACGGCGAGGACGCCACGGCCTCACCGGCGGGCCCGCCGCCGCGCCCGACCGAGCCGCCCCGGCCGTGGAACAGCCGCAGCCGGACGCCGTGCGCGGCCGCTACGTCGCGCAGCTGCCGCTGGGCGCGGTGGATCTCCCACTGCGACGTGGTGATGCCGGCGCCCTTGTTGGAGTCGGAGTAGCCGAGCATGACCTCCTGCAGGTCGTCCCGGTTGCGCACGTGCCGGCGGTAGCCGGGATCCGCGAGCAGCCCGTCGAGCAGCTCACCTGCGCGCGAGAGCTCCTCGACGGTCTCGAACAGCGGCACCAGGTCGATCGAGGACCGCGGGTCCGTGCGCAGCTCGACCATGTACGACTCGCGGGCCAGCACGGCGACGGCGAGCATGTCGTCGACGTCCTGGCACATGGAGACGATGTAGGTGCGCACCGACTCCTCGCCGAACTCGTGCTGCAGCTCGTGGACCATGTCGAACGTCGCCAGCACGCCGGAGGCGGCCTCGGGCAGCCCGTAGTGGCGGCGCACCAGCGGGCGGGCGCTGCCCAGCTCGGCCGAGAGCAGCGCGCGGCGCTCCGGGCGGGTCAGCTCGGCGTAGGGCCGGTCCAGCTCGCCGAGGGCGTCGTAGATCGCGCCCAGTGCGGCGTGGTGGCGCTCGCTGTGCTCGCGGACGTCCAGCTCCGCCAGGTGCAGCCCGATCGCCTCCGCGGCGCGCCGGGCCGTGGCCAGCGTAGAGTCGGCGATGCGGGCGCCGCGGTGGGCCCGTAGCGAGCGGTCGAGCACCGCGAGATCTTCGAGGTAGGCCGCGGCGCCGAAGTAGTCGCGTCCCGCGACGTGCGCGGCGCGCGCCCCGATCCGGGTGCGGGTGTTCTCCAGCCGGGCGAGCACGTAGGACAGCGCGAGCCGGTAGGGCTCGTGGATGTTGAGCCGGTTGAACCGGTCGAACACCGCGGGCAGCGCGCGGCGGTCACGCGCCAGCGCCCCCCGCAGCTCCTCGGACACCCCGACGATCTTCGTGGAGATCCCCAGCTCCTGCACGAGCTGCTCGACGAACCGGATGTGGATGCGCAGCGCCCGGTCGGCCTGCATGTCGAGGACGTCCCGGGTGACCTGCGGCGTCACGTTCGGGTTGCCGTCGCGGTCACCGCCCACCCAGCTCCCGAGCACCACCGGACGGGCCGAGCGGGGCACCTCGAACCCGGCGGCGCGCGCCTCGCTCTCGTACTCCCTGAGCAACGCCGGCACGCTGTGTGCGGCCAGCTGCTCCAGGAACCACGCGATGCCGCGGGCCTCGTCGGCGACGCTGGGCCGGCCCGGCCGGATCTCGTCGGTCTGCCACAGCGTGTCGACGAGCGCGGCGAGCGTCTCGTCCGGCGCGCCGGAATCCAGCGCGACGGCCACGCGACGCAGGATCGTCAGCACGGTCTGGCGTGACGATTCCGTCGGGTGGGCCGTGAACACGGGCCGCAGCTGGGCGCGGGCCAGCACCTCGGCGACGGCGGCCGGGTCGGCCTCCGCGGCCAGCCGCTGCATCACCACCCGCAGCGGGCGCCTGCCTGCCGGGCGCAGCTCGCGCAGCTCCCGGGAGCGGTGCAGCTGTTCAGCGACGTTGGCCAGCTGGAAGTACTGCGAGAACGCCCTGGTCAGCGCGAGCGCGGTGCCGGCGTCGACGCCCGCGAGCAGCGTCGTCAGCTCCGCCTCGGCGCCGTCGGGAGCCGAGCGGGCGAGCTTGCGCACCCGCTCCACCAGTTCCAGGAGCTCGGCGCCGCCGTGATCGGCCAGCGTGTGACCGAGCATCGTCGAGAGCCTGCGGATGTCGGCGCGCAGCGCGTCGTGCTCGGACGCCGAGACCACGCCTGCGGAGGACAGATCGGACACGGGCATCCCGTCGACGGTCAGTGGGCCGCTCTCGACGGTGGGATGCGGCAGAGCGCGCTCATCCTCCCACGTCCGCGCCACCGGCCAGGCGCTGCACGACGACGTCGCCTGCCACCACCGCCGCCTCGTGGATCGCGTGCAGGTCCGCGGCCGCGCCGGGGCACCGTCCTCGGCCCGCATCGTCGCGAGCAGGCAGGCCGCGAGCAGCGCGCCCTCGCCTGCCCCGGCCTGCGCGTACCACCGGTCGGCGGCCTCCACGAGTGCTCGGGCGGTGGCGCGGTCGCCGTGGACGCGCAGGTGCTCGGCGAGCGCCATCCGTGCCACCGCGAGCAGTCGCAGGTCCCCCGCCAGCTCGGCGGCGGCGATCGCGGCGCGCAGCGTCTCCGCGGCCGCGGGATCACCCGCTTCGTGCCGGGCCCGGCCCAGGTGCACCGTGTGCAGGGCGGCGGCACCACCGAACCCGAGCCGCTGCGCCGAGTCCGCCGCGTGGCCGTGGTGCGCCGCGGCGTCCGCGAAGCGAACTTCGGCCTGCGCGACCCGGCCCAGCGCCGCCTCCGCGTGCAACAGCCCCCACGCGTCGCCCAGCGGCGTGATGACGCGGATCGCCTCCTCGCAGGCGGCCCGCCCCGCCACGGTGTCGCCCAGTGCCACAGCGGCACTCGGGACGCTCCGCGACATGGATTCGACCTGTTCGGAACAGCTCATCCGGCGATTCGTCGCCGGTGACGCCACGGCGATCGCGGCGCTCGTGCAGCGCAGCGCTCGTGCAGCGCAGCGCAGCGCGACCAGCTCCGATCCCGCCGTGCTCGTGGCGACGGCCCTCGCCATCCCGCCCCGCTGGCGGCCGCTGCTGGCCCACGCCGCCGAGGCGGCCACCGGCACGCGGGAGCGCCAGCTCGTGGTGATCGCGGCCGCGCACCTGGCAGGCGACGGCGACCGCGCTCACCTGCTCGCCCTGGACCACGGTTCATGAGGGTGGCCGTCCCGGTGGGCATCGCCGCCGCACGGTGCAGGTCGTGGGCCTGTTGCGCCGGCCGCTGCTGGTGCCGCGCTGGGCCGCCGCGTCGACGGGCGGCGACGCCGCGGCAGCGGCCGGCGCCCGCGACGCGTTCGGCACGGCCAACCGGATCCTCGGCAACCTCCTCGCCGGCGTGCTCTCGCCGCTGGAGCTCCCGCTCACCGACGCCGCCAACTTCATCGGCTACATCCTGTGGAGCGCATGGCTCGTGATCTTCGCGGTCGAGCTGGTGGTGCGGCGGCGTCGTGCGCTCCCCGCGGCGCACGACGCCGCACAGGGCGGGGCCCACAGCCTCGCGCCCTAGCGGGATGGCAAGCAAACCGTCGCCGGGTCGGCAGCGCGATCTCCCGGCCGCGTGACAGCGCTGCCCGCCTGCGCGCGTCACCCTGGAGCCCGACAGCAACAGCCGGCACGGAAAGGGGTTACGGAGATGGGTCGCTTGTGTACTCCGGCCCCGTGGGTCGATCCCGTCAGCACCGTCATCGGGGTGAACGGTGATGCCTATCCCTGCTCCACCGTCGACGCGCTGGACCGGCATCTCGCCGCGCTGGCGGACCGGATCCGGCGGGCAGGTCCGCGGTTCCCCGCGCTCGTCCGCGCGTTCCGCGCCGACATCGACCTGCTGCTCGAGCGGCGCGGCTGGCTCCGGATCGCCGAACTGCCCGACGCGGCCTGACCACTCGCCTTCCTGCGCCCCGGACGTCCGGGGCGCAGGAAGGTGCCGGAGCCTTGCTCAGCCGGCCGTCGCGTGCTGCTCGATCACGGCACCGAGGCGCGGCAGCGCCTCGGCGACGTTCTTGCGACCTGTCGGGCGCAGCTTCTCGTAGACCTTGCGCAGGCTCTCCATCGACGTCCGCTGGGCCCGGCCGTCAGAGACGCTCAGCAGCGCCTCGGAAGCCTCGTCGGAGCGGCTGACGAGGTAGGGGCCGAACCCGGCGCCCCCGGCGGCCCGGTAGTCGCCGTACATCGGGTCGAGCGCGACGACGAAGTCGTCGAGCATGCGGTTGAGCGCACCGGGGACGAGGCCGGGACGCATCTTCTTGGCCGCGGCGTAGGCGGTCTTGATGACCGCGCCGGATACCCCGTGCTTGTCGGAGACCTCCTGGTCGACCACCGTCGTCAGGTCGTCGATCAGGGCAGTGCGCCGGTCATCGCGGAGCAGGGTGTCGGAGAGTGTTGCTGTCACGAGTGCGGGACACTATTTCATGATCGAGATACCGGGAATGGCGGGGTGGGCACGGGCCCCGGTGCTGCGACGATGCGCCCGCGGCGGCGACGATGCGCTCACGCCCCCTTTCGGGCCGGCTTCGGGGCGGATTTCCCGCGCGCCGCGGCGGCTCGCTCGCCCAGCGCCTGCAGCACCGCGGCGTCGTAGTCCATCGGTTCGAACGGGACGAGCCTGCGGATGGTGTCGTCGCGCACCACCACCTCGTTGCTCATGGAATCGACCAGCGAACGGCCCGTCTGCGCGTCGACGTCGGTGACCAGCGACAACCAGAGCGAGGACAGGCGCGGCGACAGCAGCGGCACCGGTACCACGGGCATCCACCGGCCCTCGATCACCGCCACCCGGCGCAGCATGTCCGCGTAGGCGAGCACCTCGGGGCCACCGACGTCGAAGTGCCTGCCGACGGTGGCCTCGACGTCGAGCACGCCGACGAGGTAGCGCACCACGTCGTCCACCGCGATGGGCTGCGTGCGGGTGCGCACCCACCGCGGCGTGATCATCGCCGGCAGGTGCTCCACGAGTTGGCGGGTCAGCTCCCACGAGGTGCCGCCGTGTCCCACGATGATCCCCGCACGCAGTGTGGTGACCGGCACGCCACCGGATCCGAGCAGCTCCTCCACCTCGCGGCGGCTGCGCAGGTGCGCCGACAGCTCGTCGGCGTCGTCGCCGAGGCCGCCGAGGTAGACGATGCGTTGCACCCCGGCCTCGCTCGCGCAGCGGCCGAACCGCCGGGCGGCCGCAGCGTCGCGCTCCTCGAAGTCGGCCGCGTCGAGGGAGTGCACGAGGTAGTAGGCGACCTCACAGCCGGCCAGCGCCGCGGCCAGCGATGCGGCGTCCGCCACGTCGCCGTGGACCGCCTTGCCTGCGCCCGCGTAGCTCTCGGGGTGGCGCGTCATCGCGCGCACCGCATGTCCCGCGGCCTCGAGTTCGGGGCCCAACCGCCTGCCGACGAAGCCGGACGCACCCGTCACCAGTACCTGCATGCACGCACCTTCCCCCGCGCCGCCGGATGCCGCCACCGGTGGCCGCCCCGAACCGCACGGTCGACGACGGAGAAGCCACAGTCCTGGCGCCGAGCGCAACTCGTCACAGACGATTACTCTGGGGCTACCGGAGGTCAACATGCTCAGCGAACCCGACCGTTCTGCATTGCACGACATCGAGCAGCGACTCGAACGTGAGGACGCCGCGCTCGCTGCCGTGCTGCGGCGTCACGGCCGGGCGGAGACCTGGGCCCGCCACCGCCACGACATCACCATCGCCGTGTCCACCGTGCTCGCGCTCGTCTGCCTGTTCCTGCCCGGCGCCACCGGCGCCGGTCTGCTGGCGGCCGCGCTGGCGGCCATCACGTTCCTGATCCGCCGCGTGCGGTTCCCGGCAGGCGCCGGGGCGAAGCCCACCGGCCAGCGTGGCTGGCGCGGTGGCCGGGTCGGCGGGCCGTGGCCCGATCGCAGGCCGCCCGCCTGAGCCGCACGTAGCGCTGGACCGGTCAGCTGAAGAAACCTGAAGAACCCACCCGGGCCGGCCCGGTGTGACTACCGTCGACGAGCACGCGCGGAGTGCTCGACGTCGGGAGGCACCGAAATGCCCGAGTTCGATGGCGACGGCGGACCGCCCGGCGGTCCTGGCTGGCATGGCCCCGGACCCGACTGGCGTGGTCCCGGACCCGGTGGACCGGGCGGACCTGGCTGGCACGAGGGACCCGGCGGCCCCGGCTGGCACGGGGGCCCCGCGGCGGCGTGGTTCGGCGGACCCGGCTGGTGGCCCGCCCTGCCCGGGCTGCTGGTGGCGCTCCTGCTCGTCGCGGTGCTCGTGCACGCCACCGGGGTCGATCGCCGTCTGCGCGAGTGGGCCCGCACCGCCTTGCTACAGCGCGGTGACGGCCACCGCGCGTGGCACGACGCGGTCGAACGCCACGGACGCACCGCGCAGGCCTTCGCGGCCTTCGAGTGCGATCGGATGGCCGTGCTGGCCCGGCCCGCGCTCGCCGATGTGAGCCGGCCGGCCACCGCCCGCTTCGTCGACTCCTTCGCCGAGGTCAGCGCCCTGCTGACCGAGAGATATCCCGGCGCCGAGCCGGCCGATCGGTTCGTCGTCGCCGTCGAACGGTGCCGGCGGGCATGGGATGCCGCCGTCGAGGCCGCGGACGCAGGCGCCCCCCTCACCGGGGCGAGCCGGCCGTCGCGAGGCTGATCCGGGTGATCGCCGCGGCGAGCACGAGGAACACCACGGCGCCGATGGCACCGATGGTGTGGACGCTGCCGGTGAACGCCGCGTGGGCCGTGTCCAGCAGCCGGGCGGCGTCGACGGGTGCCATGCCGGCGGCGGCGTCGACCGCTCCGGCGATCGTCTCCCGGGCCCTGGCGAGCGCGCCGGACGCGCCGTCCGGAACCAGTTCGGCCATCCGGGCGCGATAGACCACAGCGCCCAGCGTCCCCATCAGTGCCATGCCGAGCGCGCCGCCCACGTAGTTGCCCGTCTCCGACAGCGATGCGGCCGCTCCGGCCCGGCCGGTCGGAACCGCGCCCACGATGTAGCCGACGCCCAACGCGAAGAGCGGTCCCGTGCCGAGCGCCAGCACCGCGACCGCGACGATGGCCGTCGCGGCCCCGCCGTCGGCGGGCACGAGCAGCAGCACGGCCGCGCCGATCGCGGCGAGCACGAGCCCCCCGCAGATGGCCCCCTTCTCCGTGACGTGACGGGTGATCGCCGGGGTCAGCATCGTGCCCGCGGCGACGGCGAGGCCCATCGGGGCGAACAGGACCGCCGATTCCAGCGGCGAGTACCCGAGCACCGACTGCAGGTACTGGGTGATCAGCAGCCCGGCGCCGGCCATGACGACGCCGGCCCCGACCAACGTCACCAGCACGATGCTGACCCGGGAGAGGCGGAACAGGCCCAGATCCAGCAGGGGCGTCTCCAGCGTCAGCTGCCTGCGCACGAACACGACCGCCAGCAGCACACCGCCGAGCAGCGACGCAACGCCCACCATCGGCGACGACGAGCCGGTGGCGAGCGCCTTGATCCCGTAGACGATCGGCAGCACGGCGCCCAACGACAGCCCGACACTGGCGAGGTCGAGCCGGCCGGCATCGGCGCCGCGGGACTCGGGCAGCACGAACGGTCCGACCAGCAGCGTCGCCACGACGACGGGGACGGCGAGGAGGAAGACCGAGCCCCACCAGAACCGCTCCAGCAGCACCCCGCCGACCACCGGGCCCAGCGCCGCACCACCGAACAGGCAGGTGGCCCAGATCGCGATGGCAACGCCGCGCTGGCGGCCGTCGCGGAACATGGTGGTGATCAACGCCATCGTCGAGGGCATCAGGGTGGCCCCCGCAATGCCGAGCAGCGCCCGGCAGACGATCAACATCAGCGGGCTGACCGAGTAGGCCGCGACCACCGACACGCAGGCGAAGACCGAGCCGCCGAGGAACAGCAGCTTGCGACGGCCGACGCGGTCCCCGAAGGTGCCCATGGTGATGAGGAAGCCGGCAAGGACGAAGCCGTAGACGTCGGTGATCCACAGCTGCTCGGCGGCCGTCGGGTCCAGGTCGTGCGCGAGGTGGGACAGCGCCAGGAACAGGACGTTCATGTCGACGGCGCTCAGCAGCGTCGGCAGCGCCAGCACGGCGAGCCCCCACCACTGGCGTCGCCCCGCGATCGGCGGCACAGCCGCCCGGCTCGCAGTCGGGTTGGTCATGTCTCGGTCCTCCGGCTCGGACGGTCGATGCTCTTCCCGACCTGGTCGGAGCCGAACGGCCGCGCTCGACATGCCGCGCTCGACATCCGGGCGGAGGTTCCCTGATCGGGTGGTCCGGCAAGCGCGCCGCCACGGGATCGATCTACGTTGAGCCCATGGTCCGCAGCATCGCCGTCCTCGCACTGGGTGCCCTGCTCGCCGTCGCAGTGCCGGCTGCCGGCGCTGCGACACCGGATGTCAGCAGCTGCTTCAACGGCACCTGCACCATCGCCGTGTCCGGCCCGGTGGACATCCCCCTCGACGGCAGGGCCGGGCCGACGGTCCTGTCCGTCGTCGGCGTCACCTCCTACGCCGTCGCCGTCTCGATCAAGGGCGGCCCGAACGGCGGCAGCGTCTCCATGACCGGCGTCGGCGGCCGCATGGCGTTCGGCTCGGACCGGGCCCGGATCACGACGTCCGTGCGCTCGATCCAGGGCGGCGTCGCCGTGCTCGACATCAGCACCACCGTGCGCTGACGCTCACCAGGTCTGCGCACCGGCGCGCACGAGCATCTCGTTGACCGCGACCCGGCGGTCCCGGGTGACCATGTAGGATACGGCGTCGGCGATGTCCGCGGGCCGCAGCGCCTCGATCTCCCCGGTCTGGCGCGCGATCGCCTCGCGGATGCCGGCACGCACGTGCGAGGCCAGCTCGGTGTCGACCGTGCCCGGCTCGACGACGCCCACCCGCACCCGTTGCGCCAGCACCTCCTGGCGTAGCGCCTCGGAGAAGGCGTTCACGCCGAACTTGGTCAGGTTGTAGACGGCCGTTCCCGGCCGGGCGACCCGGCCGGCGGTGGAGCTGATGGTGACCAGGTCGGCGACATGGCGCGGCGCCATCGCTGCCGCACGGACCAGGTGCGGCAGCGCGGCGCGGGTGACGTGCAGCAGGCCCTCGACGTTCACGGCGAGCATCCGCTGCCACTCGTCCGCCGGGGCGTCGGCGACCGGGCCGGTGAGCATCAGGCCGGCGTTGTTGACGACGATGTCGAGCCTGCCGAGCTCGCCCGCCACGCGCTCGACGGCAGCCGCGGCCTGCTGCGGGTCGGTGATGTCGACCGCCTGCACGAGCGCCGTGGCTCCCCCGGCCCGCAGCTCGCCGGCGAGTGCCTCGAGCCGGTCACCGCGGCGGGCCAGCAGCGCGACCGCAGCCCCCTCCGCCGCGAGCGCCCGCGCGGTCGCCTCCCCGATGCCGCTGCTGGCACCGGTCACCAGCGCCACGGTGCCCGTCAGTCGTGTGGTCACGCCGTCCTCCGTCGGATCGAACCGGAGCCGCGTCCGGATAATCGCCATACTAAACGGACCCGGCTCCGGATGCGGTCGGAGGCGTCAGTCCCGTCACGAGACGGAGGTATCGTCACGGGATGAAGCGGACCTCGGTGGCCCACATGCACTGCTCGATCGCGCAGAGCCTGGAGATCCTCGGCGAGTGGTGGACGCTGCTGGTGCTGCGCGACATCTTCTACGGCGCCCGCCGCTTCGAGGCACTCCAGGCCGATCTCGGGATCAGCCGCAACATCCTCACCGACCGGCTCAAGACGCTCGTCGCCCATGACATCCTCGAGCGCCGCCGCTACCAGGACAGTCCCCCGCGCCACGAGTACCGCCTCACCGACCGCGGCGCCGAACTGGTGGCGGTGCTACTGGACCTGATGCAGTGGGGCGACCGCTGGCTGCTCGGCGGACCCGACTCGGCGCCCGCCGTCGCGAAGCACAAGACCTGCGGGCACGCCGTGCACTCGGAGCTGCGGTGTGCGGAATGCGGGGAGGTGCCCGCCACGGAGGTCCGCATCCGCCCCGGCCCCGGGGCTCGTCGGCCGGCGGCGCGTCCTGAGGTCAGCACGCCTCGACGTCAGCGCCCCACGTAGGCCGTGTGCGCCCGGAAGTCACGCGCACCGTGCTCGAGCAGGGTGTCGACGCCGTGGATCATGTCGTCGCTGTCGAACAGCTCCAACGCGTGCGCGAGCAGGAAGTCGTCGGCGGCCTGGACCCCGCTGGTGGCCGCGACCCGGATCATCGCCTTGACGGTGGCGTGGGCCTGCGTCGGACCGGCGGCGAGCTCGCGGGCGAGCGTCATGGCCTCGGCCTCGAGCGATGCGGCAGGCACGACGCTGTCGACGATGCCCCAGCGCTCGAACTCGACGGCGTCGAACATCGCCGCGGTGAAGCAGATCCGTCGTGCCCGCGACGTTCCGGCCCGCTGGGCGATGCGCTGGGCGCCGCCCAGCAACGTCGTGGTGCCGATGCTGGCCTCGGTCTGCCCGAGCTTCGTGCCCTCGGCCGCGAGGATGAGATCGCACGCCAGCGCCAGTTCGAGGCCACCGGCGAGGCAGAGCCCGTGCACCGCCGCGATGGTGGGGACCGGCGCCATCTCGAGGCGGTGGACGTAGGACAGCCAGACCTGGAACCGGCTCGCCGCCTCCCGCGCGGTCATGCCCCGGAACATGCCGACGTCGGCACCGCCCGAGAAGATCCGGCCGGTCGCCCGCAGCAGCACGGCACGCGCATCGCTCTCGCGCACCGCGGTGACGGCGGTGCCGAAGTCCTCGATCGTCGCGATGTCGAGCAGGTTCAGCGGGGCGTTGTCGATCGTGATGACAGCAACGTCGCCATCGAGCGTCCAGTCCACCTTCTTCGCCATGGCCCGACGCTAACAGCCACAGTCTTGTTAAACAACCGACTCGGGACCGGGCTCAACCCTGTCCCGTGACGGCCCCGGCGAGCACCGCGGCACTCGCCTCGGCCAGACCCGCGGCCAGCGCGCGGCGCCCCGCGCTGATCGACGCATCGCGGCCCTGCCACGCCTGCAGCGCCGGGCGGGTGAGATGGCGGCCCGCGTAGAACGTGACGGGCCACGGCGGCGCGGCCGAGCACACGGCGGAGATCGCCTCGACGGCGTCGTGGAGTGAGTAGCCGCTGGTGGTGATGGCGACCCCGCCGATGCCGGCCGGGATCGCGTCGAGCAGCCCGGCTCCGATCGCGGCGCGGTCGGCGTCCGGGTCCAGCTCGGTGCTGATCACCGTGGCGGCCGGGTCGACGTCGAGCTCGCCCAGGTGCGCGACGAAGCTCCGCAGCGCCGCGCCGGCCGTCTCACTGCGCTGCGCGCCCTCCGCACCGCCGACCCGCGTGCCGATCCGCACGACCGGCACCACGCCCAGGCCCTGGCACAGGTGTGCGAACCGGGCGGCAGCCTGGCTGTTGGCGGTCAGCACCCGCTCGCCGCGGCGGTCGGCGGTGGGTCGCGCGACGGCGCTCCACACCGCGAAGGACGCGCCCAGGTCGTGCAGCCTGCCCAGTCGGGCCGAGAGCCCTTCCAGGCCCGTCGTCACGCGGTCGCGGGCGTCCGCCGCCAGCCGCTCGTGCCCGGTGTCGGCACGCACCCCGGTCCGGATCCCGGCCGCGCGCAGCCGCTGCGCGCGCTCGCCGTCGAACTCCTCGGGCGCCAGCACGACACCACTCGCCGCGGCCGCGAGCTCCGGGGTGCCCAGGAGCATGTCCAGGTAGGAATCGACCGCCTCGGCCGACGGTGCGAGATCCACCGACCGCAACCGGGTCGCCAGCGTCGCCGGCGTCGTGTCGACCGCGACGATCCCCCGACCGGGGGTGAACAGCTCGTCCAGGCACTGCCGCAGAGCATCCACGTCATCGACTCCTCGGGAACGGGTCAGCAGGGTGGTCCCACGACGATGACGGTCGCACCTCGCCCCGGCCCCGACGTCCCCGCTGCGGGGGAATCGGTGGGGCAGGGTGCGGCTCAGGAGCCCATCTGGTTGTTGCCGTGCGCGAGGAAGTTGGCGAGTGCGGCCTGGGTGGCGGCGTTCATCGTGCCGGTCTGGGGCAGGTGGGCGTCGCGCTGCAGGTAGGTGATGGCCTGCGTGGTCTGGGTGTTCATGACACCGGTGACGGGGCCCTCGTAGTAGTTGAGCTGCCCGAGCTCGCTCTGCAGCGTCGAGATCGCCGCGCTGGGGCCGACGGGGGTGATGGGCGTGACCGGAACGACCGGCTTGATGGGTGTCACGACGTGCGCCGGAGCCTGGCCGCCACCGTCGACGATGATCGTGGCCGGGGTGGTGGGGGCGGCTGCGGCGGTGCCTGCGGTGAGCCCGAAGACGATGCCGGTGGCGATGCCCGCCCCGGCGAGGGTGGCGCCGATGGCGAGGGCGATGGTGCGACCGCGGCGGGGGGTGCTGGCTGCGGGAACGGTGGGGAGGGGCGCGGTGTCCATGGTGGTGACTCCTTGTGCGGTGGTCCCGGGGTGTTTCCCCGATGTCCCTACGATGCGCCGCCGCGGAGATCGACACTGTCGGCCGGCAGGGCCATGACGGTGCTGAGGCAGGTGTCGGCCGATCGGTGGACACCTGCCTCGGGCAGGATGGCGACGGTGGAGGGGGCGCGACCGTGGACGTGACCGTGGTGGGCGCGGGGATCAGCGGTCTGACCACCGCCGTCCGGTTGTTGGAGGCCGGGCACCGGGTGCGGGTGGTGGCGGCAGGCCCGACGTCGGCGTCCACGTCGTCACTCGCGGCGGCGGTGTGGTTCCCGACGCACGTCGGACCGCCGGATCGGGTCCTCGACTGGGGTGCTCGCACCTACACCGAGCTCGCGCTGCAGGCCCGCTCCGGCGTGCCCGGGGTGGTGATGCGGGAGTCGCTGGCGCTCTACCGCCGCCCGCCCGGACAGCCGGACTGGGCTGCCGCGGTCGGTGGGGTCCGCCCGGCCCCGGCCGCGGAGCTGCCCCCGGGATACGACTACGGGCTGCGGTTCGTGGTGCCGCTGGTGGAGATGCCGCTGTACCTGCCGTGGCTCGTCGCGCGGGTGGCCGCGCTGGGCGGCACCATGATCGACCGGCGCATCGCCGCACTCGACGACGTCGCGGGCGAGACCGCAGCCGTGATCAACTGCACCGGCCTCGCGGCCCGCGAGCTGGCCGCCGACCCGAGCGTCCATCCCGTGCGTGGGCAGATCGTGCGGGTCAGCAACCCCGGCCTGACGGTGTCGGTGCGCGACGAGTCGCATCCGGACGGTCGGGCCTACGTCCACCCCCGCACCACCGACTGCATCCTCGGCGGCACGCTCGACGAGAACGAGTGGGACACCCGCGTCGACCCCGAAGCCGCCGCCGCCATCGTCCGCCGCTGCCGCGACATCGTCCCCGCACTGGCCACGGCCACCGTGCTGGAACACATCGTGGGCCTGCGACCGGCCCGGCCCACCGTCCGGCTCGAGGAGTCGGCACCCGCTCGGGGCGGGGCCCGCATCCTGCACAACTACGGGCACGGCGGCTCCGGCATCACCCTGAGCTGGGGCTGCGCCACGGATCTCGTCGCGCTGGTCGGGAGCTGACCCCTGCTGGGACGCCACCAAGAGGGTGGCGGCCGGGCCGATCTGCCCCAACTCGCGGGTCATTCCGTCCCAACTCGCGGGCACTTCCGCCGCAACTCGCGGGCCCTTCCGCCGCAACTCGCGGGCCCATGCACCGCAACTCGCCCGCTGACCTGCACCGACCTCACACCCCGAGCTCCCCCAACCGCACCCGATACCGCTGCACGTTGGCCAGCTTGACGTCCTCGTACCCCCGCACAAGATCGGCTGCCTCCGCTGCCGCAACCGCCGTCCCCACCGTCTCCGTGGTCAGCGACCCCGCCAGCCGCAACACCATCGCCCGGTAGGAGTCGCGCAGCTCCCGCTCCAGCCGCCGGATCTCGGTGCGTCCGAACGGATCGAGCGGGGTGCCACGCAGCACCCTGCCCCTGGCCAGCGTCCGCAGCACCGGTCGCATCCACGGCCCGAGCGCGATCTTCTTGCTGCGGCCCAGCGCCTTCAGCACCGGCGGGTGGAGCCGGTAGCGCTGCTTCACCCCGCCGGGCACCTCCGCGGCCAGCGTTGCCTCGAACGCCGGGTCGGTGAGCAGCCGAGCCACCTCGTACTCGTCCTTGTACGCGGTGAGCTTGTGCAGTCCGCGAGCCACGGCCTGGCTGAACGCCGTCTCCTCCCCCAGTCGCCGTTCCGCGCGCCACGCGACGAGCACGTCGGCGACGTAGCGCTTCGCCGTGCGCTCGCCCTGGAACCCGACGAGCTGTGCGGCCCGGATCTCGACGAGCCGCCGCGTCTCCCCGGCCAGCTCCCCCAACCCGATCGAGGACGGCAGCGGCGCCGGCACGGGCGCTGTGGCCACCGGCGGGGCCGTCGCCGCGGCGAACGCTGCCGGGTCGGCCACCGCGACCCGCCCCCACCGGAACGCGGCGGTGTTGACCGCGACGGCCACGCCGTTGAGCTCGATCGCCCACTCGATCGCCGACGCCGAGAGCGGCAGTGCCCCGGACTGGTACGCGGCCCCGACGAGGAGCAGGTTGGCCGGCATGGCGTCGCCGAACAGGGCCCGCGACGCGGCCTGCGCGTCGAGCTGGACCACCGAACGGCTGGCACCGGCGATCCGCTCGACGAGCCCCGCCACATCGGGAGCGGCGACCCCGGCGTCACGCACCATCGACCCGGTGGGTACCGGGCTCGTGGACACCACCGCGACCGTCTCCTGCGGCGAGGCGTAGCCGAGGTAGCGGCCGTCGGCGCCGACCAGCACGTCGAAGGCCAGGTAGCAGCCTGCCGTGCCGGCACCCACGCGGTTGGCCGGGCCGAGCGCCGCGGCGTCGGCCGCGATCCGCAGGTGCGACGTGACGGGGCCCGCCTTCTGCGACAGCCCGGTCTGGTCCACCCCGTGCACGGCCAGCCCGTCGCGGACGGCGGCGGAGCCGAGCACCTGGTTGACCGTGACGATGCCGGTGCCGCCGATCCCCGCGAGGAACACGTCTCCGGCCGCGGGCCGCTCGACGTCGGCCACCGCAGGCGGTTCCGGGCGATCCTGTTGCGCGGCCGCCGTGCCGGGCGGCAGCTCCACGGTGACGAACGAGGGGCAGTCGCCGTCGAGGCACGAGTAGTCGGTGTTGCAGGAGGTCTGGTCGATGCGGGTCTTGCGGCCGAACTCGGTGTCGGTGGGCTGCACGGACAGGCAGTTGCTCTTCACCCCGCAGTCGCCGCAACCCTCGCAGACGGCCTCGTTGATGATCACCCGGGTGGGGCGGATCGGCAGCGTGCCGCGCTTGCGCATCCGGCGCGACTCCGCGGCGCAGCGCTGGTCGTAGACCAGCACCGAGACGCCCTCTACCTTGGCCAGCGCCGCCTGGGCGTCGTCGAGACGGTCGCGGTGCCAGAGCAGGACACCACCGGGCAGCGCCGGCAGTGCCCGGTAGCGCTCCGGCTCGTCCGCACAGATGATGATCTTCGAGACACCCTCGGCGAGCAGTTTCGCCGTGAGCGCCGGTACCTCCAGGCCACCCTCGGCGTCCTGCCCTCCCGTCATCGCGACGGCCCGGTTGTAGAGCAGCTTGTAGGTGATCGACACCCCCGCGGCGACGCACGCCTGCACCGCCATCTGCCCGGAGTGCGCGAACGTGCCGTCGCCGATGTTCTGGTACATGTGCCCCGCCGTGGTGAACGGCGACTGGCCGATCCACTGCGCCCCCTCGCCGCCCATCTGCGTGATCGACGTGACCTCGCTCGACGGGCGGTGGGTGAACGCCACCATCGCGTGGCAGCCGATGCCGCCACCGGCCACCGCACCCTCGGGCACGATCGTGGAGCGGTTGTGCGGGCAGCCCGAGCAGAAGTACGGCGTGCGGGCGACGGGCAGCAGCTGCAGCACGGGCGGGTCGCGCTTGATCGGAGGCAGCTCCACCCGATCGGCCAGGATGCGCCGCAGCGGCCCGGCCAGCACCCCGGCCGTCAGCTCCCCCGCCACCGGCACGAGCGGTGTGCCGTCGGCGTCCGCCGAGCCGATCACCGCGGGAGCGGCCGGGAGTCCGTAGAGCACGTCACGCACCGCCGACTCGACGAACGCGCTCTTCTCCTCCACCACGAGCACGGTGTCGAGGCCGGACGCGAACTCCCGCAGCAGGTCGCGCTCCAGCGGGTGGATCATGCCGAGGCGCAGCAGCCGGATCCCGGCGCGGCGGCAGCCCTCGTCGTCGAGACCCAGGTCGCGCAGTGCCTGGCGGACGTCGGTGAACGCCTTGCCGCCCGCGACGATCCCCAGCCACGCACCCGGTGTCTCGACCGCCACGGTGTTGATCGGGTTCGCCGCCAGGAACGCCCGCACCATCGCCCAGCGCGGTCCGTACATCTGGGCCTCGGCCTCGAGCGAGCCCGGCGGGACGAGCATCGGGAACTGGCGGTAGCGCCACGGCTGCCCGTCCCACTCGATCTCCGGCACGGTGATCGCGACGTCACCGCAGCTGCCGTCGACGGTGTCGATGCCGTCGGCGACGTCAGCGGTGATCTTCATGCCGACCCACATCCCGGACGCCCGCGACAGCGCCACGCCGTAGCGGCCCAGCCGCACGATCTCCGTGGCGTCGGCCGGGTAGAGCACCGGCAGGCCGTATCCGGCCAGCGTGCGCTCGCTGATGCACGGGATCGTGGAGGACTTGCAGCTCGGGTCGTCGCCGGCGAGCACCAGCACGCCACCGGACGGGTGCGCGCCGCACATGTTGCCGTGCCGGAACGGGTCGCCCGCCCGGTCGACGCCGGGTGCCTTGCCGTACCAGACACCCACCGCGCCGTCGACCGTGCGCTCGTGGCCGGGGACCTCCAGCTGGCTGCCCCACACCGCTGTGGCGGCGAGCTCCTCGTTGACACCGGGTACGAGGGTGAGCCCGGCGTTCTCCCGCAGCTCGGACGCCTTGGCCAGGGTCTGGTCGAGCCCGCCCAGCGGGCTGCCCTGGTAGCCGGAGACGAACGACGCGGTGCGCAGCCCCGCCGCGGCGTCGGCGGCGTGCTGCTCGACGAGCATGCGGGCGATCGCCTGCACCCCCGTGAGCAGGACGGGACCGGCACCCGCCCGGTACCGGGCGGCGAGGTCGAACTCGACGGGCCGGGTGTCCTCGAGGGTCATCGCGTGCTCCCACTCGCTCGTGCGCTCGCTGCTGGGACCGTCGCGGCGGCCTTGCGAACACTCTGCACGATCGCGAACCGGCGCGCTCCCCGCGCCACGACCCGCGTCGGAGCGGGAGCGTCCGCGGGTCGCAGACTGGGTGGACCTCGAACCGACCCTCCGGAGGACAGCATGCCCCTGATCCAGGTGACCATCGGCCGTGGCCGCACCCCCGAGCAGCTCCACGCGCTCGGCCAGGCCCTCACCGACGCCGCCGAGCAGTCGATCGGCGCCCCGCGCGCGTCGATCCGGGTGGTGCTCACCGAGTGCGAACCCGAGCACTGGTTCGTCGGCGGCAACACGCTGGCCGAGCTGCGGGCGTCCGGGCAGCGATGAGGGCACTGCCGCTGGGGTGACAGAACCCTTACCTCCCGCTACAGCCACGCCCCCGTCATGGCGAGCGCCCCGGCCGCCGCCGGCTCGCATGATTGGCATCACCACAAACCAGCCGGAACCCAAACCCCCGGCAGCGAACTCGGGAGAACATCATGAGCAACGCCCAGGGCGGCAACGGCGGCAACGGCGGCACCGCGACGGCCAGCAACAGCGGCAACGTCAACGTCGGTGGACACCAGGACAACTCGGCCAGCGCGAACGCCAACGGCGGCAACGGCGGCGCGGCCACCGCGGGTCACGGCGGACACGCCACCGGCGGCAACGGGGGCAACGGCGGCACCGCCGACGCCCACAACAGCGGCAACGTCAACGTCGGCGGACACCAGAGCAACCACGCCGACGCCAACGCCAACGGCGGCAACGGCGGGGCGGCCACCGCGGGCCACGGCGGACACGCCACCGGCGGCAACGGGGGCAACGGCGGCACCGCCGACGCCCACAACAGCGGCAACGTCAACGTCGGCGGACACCAGAGCAACTCCGCCAGCGCCAACGCCAACGGGGGCAACGGCGGCGACGCCACCGCCCACGGCCACGGCACCGCCACCGGCGGGAACGGCGGCAACGGCGGGCACGCCACGGCCGGCAACGACGGCAACGTCAACGTCGGGGGCGCCCAGCACAACACCGCCACGGCCAACGCGAACGGCGGCAATGGTGGCAACGCCGACGCCGGGCACGGCGGGCACGCCACCGGCGGCAACGGGGGCAACGGCGGCACCGCCGACGCCCACAACGTCGGCAACGTCAACGTCGGCGGGCACCAGGACAACACCGCCACCGCGAACGCCAACGGCGGCAACGGCGGCGACGCCACCGCCCACGGCCACGGCACCGCGACCGGCGGCAACGGCGGCAACGGCGGCACCGCCAGCGCCTCCAACGAGGGCAACGTCAACGTCGGCGGGCACCAGAGCAACACCGCCACCGCCAACGCCAACGGGGGCAACGGCGGCGACGCCACCTCCGGCGGGTTCTTCGGGCACGGCACCGCCACCGGCGGCAACGGGGGCAACGGCGGCACCGCCGACGCCCACAACGTCGGCAACATCAACATCTTCGGTGACCAGGACAACTCCGCCACGGCCAACGCGAACGGCGGCAACGGCGGCGACGCCCACGCCGGCGGCTTCTTCGGGCACGGCGCGGCGACCGGCGGCAACGGGGGCAACGGCGGCACCGCCGACGCGTCCAACGTCGGGAACATCAACATCTTCGGCCACCAGAGCAACACGGCCACCGCCAACGCCAACGGGGGCAACGGCGGCGACGCCGACAGCTTCGGGCACGGCGCGGCGACCGGCGGCAACGGCGGCAACGGTGGCGAGGCGCACGCCGGGAACTTCGGCAACATCAACATCTTCGGCGACCAGGACAACACGGCCACCGCCAACGCCAACGGGGGCAACGGCGGCGACGCCGACAGCTTCGGGCACGGCGCGGCCACCGGCGGCAACGGGGGCGACGGCGGGTTCGCCGACGCCCACAACGTCGGCAACATCAACGTCGGTGGCCTCCAGGTCAACTCGGCCACGGCCAACGCCGACGGTGGCGACGGTGGCAACGCCGCAGCCCACGGCTTCGACCCGTTCGCTCACGCCTTCGGTGGCGACGGCGGCTTCGGTGGAGAGGCTTTCGCCTCCAACGAGGGCAACGTCAACATCTTCGGCGACCAGGACAACCACGCCGACGCCAGCGCTGATGGTGGCGACGGCGGGGCGGCCCACCTGTTCGGCTTCCACATCTGATCCGAGCGCTACCTGACCGGTGCCGGCCTGCTGATCCAGCAGGCCGGCACTGTCATGTCCGCAGGCATGTCCGGAGTCCCTGCGCGATCACTGTGCTGGGGATCACTGCGTAGCATCCGGACGTGACCGTTCCGGCCAAGCGCGCTGCCCACGCACACACGGTTCTCGCCGACGCCGACGGCACCGCCTACGCGTCGCTGCGGCACCGCCCGATCGACCGGGCCGAGCGCTACGCACTCGGCAAGGGCCTGCGCAGGCGGGTCCCCCGCACCTCGCTCGGGGAATGGCAGGTGGCGGTGGGCCGCCCCGACCCGGTCGCGCAGATCATGGACAGCCACGAGGGCAGGCTGGGGCGGCTGGTGCCGATCCGGGTGGGGCGGATGGTCGCCTCGCCCTACGGGTTCCTGCGCGGCACGGCCGTGGTGATGGCCGACGACGTCGCGCACCTGCCGGCCACCGGCATCACCCCGGTCGTCTGCGGCGACGCACACCTGGGCAACTTCGGCTTCTACGCCTCCCCCGAGCGCGATCTCGTGATCGACCTCAACGACTTCGACGAGGCCCATCCCGGGGCGTGGGAGTGGGATCTGCGCCGGCTGGTGGCCAGCATCTGGGTGGCCGGCCGCCAGAACGGGGCGTCCGAGGACGGGTGCGGCGCCGCGGTCCGCTCCTGCGTGGCCGCCTACCGCGCCGAGGTCCGCCACCTCGCCGAGCAGCCGCTGCTGTCGCGCTCCTACGAACGCGTCGACGTCGACCGGCTGGCCCACGACGTCTCCGACACGACGCTGGGCCACGAGATCAGCCGCGCCGCCCGCCGGGCCCGCCACCGCACCAGCGACCGCGCGCTCCCCCGGTTCACCGAGACGGTCGAGGGCAGGCGCCGCATCGTCGAGGAGCCGCCGCTCATCACCCGCCTCGCCGACCCGGAGGTCGAGGCCGTCGCCGAGGCGCTCGACGACTACCTCCTGACGCTGGCGCCGCACTGGCGCCGGGTGCTCGGCGGCTACACGTTCCTCGACGCCGCGCAGAAGGTCGTCGGCGTCGGCAGCGTGGGGCTGCGGGCCTACGTCGCGCTGCTGGAGGGCTCCTCCCCGGAGGACGTCGTGTTCCTGCAGCTCAAGCAGGCCCGCCGGTCGGTGCTGGCCCGCTACGTGCACGGCGAGTCGGCATGGCACGACCACCAGGGCCAGCGGGTCGTGGAGTACCAGCAGGCGCTGCAGACCGTGAGCGACCCGCTGCTGGGCTGGACCGAGATCGCCGGGCGCCAGTTCTACGTTCGCCAGTTCCGCAACATGAAGGGCGCGATCGCCCTCGACGCGATCGACGTCGAGGCGCTCGCCGACTACGCCGACGTCGTCGGGCACCTGCTCGCCAAGGGACACGCCCGTACCAGCGGCGCCTCGATGATCGCGGGGTACGTCGGTGGCTCGGCGAAGCTCGACGACGCGCTGGCCGAGTTCGCGCGTCGCTACGCCGACCAGACCGAGGCCGACCACGCCGCCCTCGTCGCCGCCGTCGACCGCGGGCTGCTCCCGGTGGAGCACGGGGTCTGACCAGCCGCTACGGGGTGGGCGGTCGGTCGGGGCGGCGGCGGGACCGCAGCCACAGGTAGAGCAGCACCAGCGGCAGCAGGAGGCCGCCGATGCCGAGGCCGAGGAACGTCCAGAAGTCGTCGATGTGGCCCACCAGCCAGCCGAAGTTCTGGCCGAAGAACCCGGTGACGAACGTGAGCGGCAGGAACACCGTCGCCAGCACCGTGAGCTGCTCCATCGTGGCGTTCTGCTGGACGCTGACCTTCGTCTGCTCGACCGAGATCACCGCCATGTTCGCCTCCAGCACCGTGCCGAGCAGGTCGCGCTGGGCGCCGACCTCGTCGTTGATGAGCAGCAGGTGGTCGTGCACGTCACGGAGGTAGGGCCGCAGCTGCGGCACCGCGGTCCGTTCGACCGTGGCCACCACCGCGAGCAGCGGGTGCACGGCGCGGTAGAAGTCCGTGGCCTCGCGGCGCAGCGAGTAGATCCGCTCCGTCGGTGCCACCGCCCCGGAGAACACGGTGGCCTCGATCTGGTCGATGTCGCGTTCGAGCCCCGCGATGACCGGCGCGTAGCCGTCGACCACCGAGTCCAGGATCGCCCACAGCGCCGACGCCGTGCCCGCGTGCAGCAGCTCCGAGCGCTGCTCCAGGCGGGACCGCGCGCTGTGCAGCTCGCTCGCCACGCCCTGCCGCACCGTGATCACGAACGTCGGCGCCAGGAACACGCTGATCTCGCCGAAGTCGACCTCCTCGCGCTCGTCGTCGTAGCGCGCGGTGCGCAGGATGACCAGCTGGACGGTCTCGTCGTAGATCTCGACCTTCGGCCGCATGTGGAAGGTCTGGGCGTCCTCCACGGCCAGCTCGTGCAGGCCGAAGCTGTCGCGCACCCTGGCCAGCTCGTCTGGCCCGGGCTCGAACAGCCCGAGCCAGACGAAACCGCCCTCGCCGTGCAGCGTGGCCGCGTCCTCGATCGGGACCGGGCCGTCGCCCTGCCGGCACCCGTCGCGGTAGTGGGCACAATCGATGATCATCTCTCGACTCCCCGTGCGCAGGGCGCCGGGCAGCGCCGACCGATTATCGGTCCCTCCCGGCGCCGGTGTCGATGCGCGGCGTGCGACGTCCCCTCTGACCGGAACAGCCGCTGCGTCATGATCGTCTCGAGTGTCCGGTTCAGCTCGCGGACCCCGCCACCAGTGCCGAGACGTAGGTGCGGGCCTCGTCCAGCAGGCCCGGCCACCGGTCCTGCCCCGGCACCCCGACCCACTCCCGCGCTGCGGCGCGTCCCACCCGCACCGGCGTGCCCAGCCCGGCCGCGACGAGTGCCTCGGCCCGCGCAGCCGGCACCTTGACGATCAGCTGACCGGCGCTGCCGACGAACGCGAAGAACTTCGTACCGACACGCAGGCCGGCGCTGCCGAACATGGTGGCGCGGTCCACACCCGGCCGGCCGAGATGGGCCTCGGCGAGCTCGTCGAACACGGCCTGCGCCGCGCGGCGGCGGCTGCGGCGCTCGTCCGCCGCGAGCGCGTCCGTCACCGGCTCGCCGCCGCCTGCCGGGCCGCGTCGAAGGGCGCGCGGTCGAAGATGATGCGCATGTGGCTGATCCGGCCGTCGCGGATCGTGAGGCGCTCGGCGCCGGGGGCATCGGGCACCGGGACGGTGTCGGTGTCGTACATCAGCACCGCGGTCGTGTCGTCGCCGAACGCGGCGATCAGCTCCGACCTGGTGAGGATCTGGGAGAACGGGCCCATGAACGCGCGAAAGGCCGCGATGCCCTCCAGCCGCCCGGGCGGTGCCTGGCAGACGATGTCGTCGGCGACGTAGGACATCGCCAGCTCGATGTCGTGGCCGGTCCAGGCGCGGTGGTAGGCCAGTGCGACGTCCAGTGCCGCGGAGCCGGGGTCGGTCATGATCAGGTTCCTTCCGTCGTGGAGGTGACACCTGTTGAGACACCACGACGGAGGCGAACGGAACGCCGCGGCGGAAATCAGCGGTTGCCGACGACGAAGCTCGCGCACGTCGTGGTGCTGCCCCCGATGTTGAGCGTGGCCACGGTCTGCGCGCCGGCCACCTGGTACTCCCCCGCCTGCCCGGTGACCTGCTTGTAGGCGTCGAGCACCATCCGCACGCCGGTGGCGCCGACGGGGTGGCCGCCGCCGATCAGGCCGCCGCCGGGGTTCACCGGGATCCGGCCGCCGTGCTCGATGTCGCCCGCGTCCACGGCCTTCCACGACTCGCCGGGCCCGGTGATGCCGAAGTGGTCGATCGCGGCGTACTCGCTCATCGAGAAGCAGTCGTGGGTCTCGATCGCGTCGAGCTGGTCCACCCCACCGATGCCGGCACGGGCGAAGGCGTCGGTGATGGTGCGCCGCACGTGCGGCAGCACGTACTCGTCCCCCGCGGAGCGCTCCAGCTTCTGCGCCAGCGGCAGCCCGACCGTGCGGTGGCCCCACCCGAGTACCTGCGCCTTCGGGCGTCGCGCGAGGTCGCCGTGCGCGGCCAGGTAGCGGTCGGAGACCACGACGACACCGGCGGCGCCGTCGGTCATCTGGCTGCAGTCGGTGCGCCGCACGCGCCCCTCGACGCGGGGGTTGGCCGTGTCGTCGTCGGTGAAGCTCTCCGGGGTGAACGTCCAGCCGCGCGTCTGGGAGTTCGGGTTGAGCTTCGCGTTGCGCATGTTGAGCTCGGCGATGGCGTGGACGTAGCGGTCGTCGAGCCCGTAGCGGCGGTCGTACTCGTCGGTGAGCCGGTCGAACATGTACGGCCACATGAACCGCGCCTCCTGGCCCTCCTGCCCGACCCAGGCCGCCGCACCGAGATGCCGGGCGCCGAGCTCACCACCGACGGTGCGCTCGATCTCCGCCCCGACGACGAGCGCGACGTCGTAGCGACCCGCCTCGATCTCGGCCATCGCTGCGATCAGCGCCATCGACCCGGACGCACAGGCGGCCTCGTGCCGCACGGCGGGCACCTCCCACAGCGCCGGCTCGACGGTGGCGGGCATCGCGCCGAGCTGCCCCTGCCCGGTGAACAGCTGGCCGAAGGCGTTGCCGACGTGCACGACCCCGACCTCGGACGCCGGGATGTCGGCCGACTCCAGGGTGTGCCGCACGGTCTCGCCGAACAGGTCGGCGAAGCTCGTGCCCTCCCGGGCCGTGTTGCGGGCGAAGTCGGTCTGGTAGCCGCCGATGATCCAGCTGGACGGTGTGCTCACGACGAACTCCCTTGTGCGCGCGACGCAACCAGTACTACACGACGGTGCAGCGGGGCGGCAGGCTCTCGGCTTGCAGGAAAGCCACTTTCCCGCAACGGCGGGCGGGGGCCCAACGAGGAGATGATGCGCACGCAGCACGACAGCGACGTCGGGAGGCGACAGGTGGCCGGCAGGAAGATGCATCCGCAGGAGCGGATCACCGAGTACGTGGAGCGCGGCTGGTGGACCGGTGTGACGGTGCAGCAGCTGTTCGCCGATCGGGTCGCGGAGCTCGGCCCGGAGCCGGCGGTCATCGACCCGGCGAACAAGGTCGACCTGCTCGACACCGCCCCGCAGCGCGCCACCTGGGACGACCTCGACACGCAGGTCGAGCAGCTCGCCGCCGTGCTGCTGGCCCACGGGATCGGTGAGGGCGACGTGCTCGCCGTGCAGCTCCCCAACACCGTCGAGCTGGTGGTGGCCTACCTCGCCGCCTGGCGGGTGCGGGCGATCGTCTCGCCACTGCCGGTGCAGTACCGCCGCCACGAGATCGTGGAGCTCGCCACCATCGGCGCGGTCGCGGCATTCCTGACCGCCGATCGGATCGGCAAGCGGGCCGCGGCGGCGGAGGTCGTCGCGCTGCGGCCCGAGATCGCGTCGCTGCACACCGTGCTGCACGTCGGCCCGTCACCGGTGCCGGGTTCGGTCGGCGTCGGCGACGCGGTCGCGGGCCTCACCGACGGGCACCGGGCGGCCGTGGCGGCCTACGCCGACGCGCATCCGGTGGACCCGAACGACTGCCTCACGATCTGCTGGACCTCCGGCACCGAGAGCCGGCCCAAGGGGGTGCCGCGGGCGCACTACGAGTGGCTGACGATGACCTCGGGCACCGTCGAGGCACCGGGCCTGACCCGCGATTCGGTGCTGCTCAACCCCTTCCCCATGGTCAACATGGCGGGGATCAGCGGGATGTTCCTGCCGTGGCTGCGGGTCGGCTGCGTGCTGGTGCAGCACCACCCGTTCGACCTCGCGGTGTTCCTGGCGCAGGTGCGCGACGAGCGCGTCACCTACACGGTCGCCCCGCCCGCGTTGCTGGCGATGCTGCTGCAGCACGAAGAGCTGCTGGCCGGGGCCGACCTGTCCTCGCTGCGCCACGTCGGCTCCGGCTCGGCGCCGCTGCAGGAGTGGATGGTGCGGGGCTGGCACGAGCGCCTCGGCATCAGCGTCATCAACTTCTTCGGTTCCAACGAGGGCATCGCGCTGATGACCGACGTGGTGCGCATGACCGATCCGGCGCAGCGGGCACGCTTCTTCCCGCGCTACGGCGGCGGGCGGGAGTGGAGCTTCGCGGTCGCGCAGCAGACCACCGTCAAGCTCGTGGACCCGGACACCGGCGCCATCGTCGAGGAGCCTGGCCGCCCCGGTGAGCTGCACCTGAAGGGCCCGAGCGTGTTCGCAGGCTACCTCGACGCCGCGGCGCTGCCCGACCCGTTCGACGCCGACGGCTTCCTCCGTACCGGCGACGTCTTCGTCATCGACGGGCCGAACGGCGAGTTCCTGCGCTACGTCGACCGGGCGAAGGACCTGATCATCCGCGGCGGCACGAACATCGCGCCCGCCGAGCTGGAGACCATGATCGCGAGCCACCCCGCCGTCGCCGACGTGGCGGTCGTCGGCTACCCCGACGACGTGCTCGGCGAGCGGGTCGCGGCCGTCGTGGCCACCCGAGCGGGGCAGTCGATCACCCTTGCCGACGTGATCGCGCACCTCGAGGCGCAGCAGATCGCCGGCTACAAGCTCCCCGAGCGGCTGGAGCTGCGTGACGCGCTGCCGCGCAACCCGGTCGGCAAGATCCTCAAGAGGCAGCTGCGCGACGAGATGCGGACACCCCGCCCGTGACCGCACCCCCATGCTCCCTCGAGGTGTCGCTCGGGCTCTGGCAGGACCGCCCACCGGCCGAGGTGCTCGAGACCGCGGCGCTCGCCGACGCGCTCGGGTTCCGCGCGATCTGGATCGGCGAGATGGCCACCTGGGACGCGTTCGCGCTCGGCGCGCACGTCGGGGCCGCGCTGCGGCACAGCAACCTGGTGCTCGGCCCGTTCGCGGTGGCCGTGCGCGACCCGATGATGATCGCGATGGGGGCCGCGTCGGTGGCCGCCCTCACCGGCCGCACCGTCGGGGTGGCGCTGGGCACCTCCTCCACCGTCGTGGTCGAGCGGTGGCACGGCCGGGACCGGGTGCGCTCGGCCACGGCGCTCGCCGAGTCGGCGCAGGCCGTCCGCGCGCTGCTGGACGGCTCCCGGGCGGATCTCGACGGGGCGGTCGTGCGCTCGTCCGGATACCGGCTCCGCCTCCCGGCACCGAGGTCGGAGCTGGCGATCGCGGCGTTCGGTGAGCACGCCATCCGGGCGGCGGCCCGCCACGGCGACCGGGTCGTGCTCAACCTCGTCGACGTCGACACGGTCGCGCTGCTGGTGGAGCAGGTGCGAGCCGCTGCCGCGGAGGCCGGCAGGCCGTGCCCGCGGGTGGCGGTCTGGGTCACCGCGGCCGTGGACCACGGCCCCGCGGCGGTGGAGCAGCTGCGCCGCGGTGTCGTGGGCTACCTGGCCGCCCCCGGCTACAGCACGATGTTCACCCGCGCCGGTTTCGGCGAGCTCGTGGCGTTCGCGCAGACCGGACCGCACCCGGGCGCGCTGCTGGCCAGGGTGCCTGCCGAGCTCAGCCGGGCGGTCGGCCTCGTGGGCGACGCCGCGCACGTCGAGGCGCGGATCCGCGCGTACCTGGCGGCGGGCGCCGACGACGTGGTGATCGTGCCGGCGGCAACCGACGAGGACCCCGCCGGAGCCCACACCCTGGCGGTCACTGCGGAGATCGGGAAAGTGCTGCCTGGGTAGCGGCGACCCTGCCGCATGATCGACAGCAGGGCACTCGGAGGAGGAACGCGTGACGGATCCCGATCAGCACACCCGCGACCTGGCGGCCGGCGGCGGTCCGACGGCCTGGTTCGACCGCCTCTACACCGAGGCGGCCGCGGGAACGGCGGTGGTGCCGTGGGATCGCGGTACCCCGCACCCGCTGCTGGAACCCTGGCTGGTCGAGCTCGAGCTCGACCAGCGTGACCGGCGGGCCCTCACCATCGGCTGCGGCTTCGGTGAGGACGCCGAACTGCTCGCCCGCCACGGATTCGCCACCACCGCCTTCGACGTCGCGCCCACCGCCGTCGAGGGCGCCCGCCGCCGGTTCCCCGGTTCCACCGTCGACTACCGGGTGGCCGACCTGCTCTCGCCCCCACCCGAGTGGCGCCACGGGTTCGACCTGGTCGTCGAGATCATGACGGTGCAGGCGATGCCCGTCTCGGTCCGCGCCGCCGCCATCGCCCACGTGCGCGACCTCGTGGCACCCGGCGGCACGCTCCTGGTCATCGCGCTCGCCCGGCTCGTCCCGGACCCCGGCATCGGCCCGCCGTGGGGACTCGCGCACGACGAGCTCAACGCGTTCGCTCGCGACGGCCTCGCGGCCGTCGCCATCCGCGGCCCGCAGGAGGCGCCTGGTGTCCTGCGCTGGCGCGCCCAGTTCCACCGACCGTGACGCGAGCCGGTTGGTGCGCGCGCCTACCTCACCCGCATACTCGACCACATGTTCGAAAGCCTCGAGGATGCCGTCCGCGCGTACCGTGATGCGACACTCACGCACCGTCGTGCCGCCGCCCTGCGCGACTACCCGACGATGGACGCTGCGCACCAGCGCATCCGCTCGGTCATCGCGTACCTGCGGGAGGAGCGGCGGCCCGAGCTGATCCACCCGCTGACCATGGAGTGGGCCACCGCGGGTCGCGACGACGTCGAGCACGCCCGGTATCGCGAGACGGTCGACCGGCGGGTGGGCCCTCAGGCCACCGGCGGCGTGTAGGTCAGGTGCAGCACCCCGTTCTCGAAGCCCTCCTGTGCCGCCAGCGCGAGTGGCGTGCGCTGCGAGCCCTCCGGGAACAGCTTGGCACCCGAACCCAGCACCACCGGGTAGACGAGCAGGTGCAGCTCGTCCACCAGCCCGTCGGCCAGCAGCGCCCGCACGAGGGTGCCGCTGCCGCTGATGTAGAGATCGCCGTCGGCCTCGTCCTTGAGCGTGCGCACCACCGCGGGGTCGTAGGCGCCGAGCACGCTCGAGTTCTGCCACTCGTCGGCGGCCGTCAGTGTCGACGACACGACGTGCTTCGGGGACTCGTTGAAGAACGCGACGCCGGGGTCGTCCTCCGAGGAGCGCGCCGACCAGGCCGGTGCGAACATCTGGTAGGTCCGGCGGCCCAGCAGCAGCGCGCTGCACGCGCCCGTCATGGCGCCGATCGCCGCGCCCATGCCTTCGGTGAAGCCGAACTCGGCCGTCCAGCTCGGGTCCTCGAACACGCCGTCGAGACTGACGAACTCGTGCACTGTGATCTTGCCCATGATGGCCTCCGGGTCTCGGTGGGGGCCGATGAGATCATGGTCGCCTCGGAGCCCGCCCACCGCCCGTCGATCACCGGGCACTACCGGGGTAGCGTCACCCGGTGACCGCAGCCGATCCCCTCGAGTTCGACGTGCTGATCGAGATCCCCCGCGGCAGCCGCAACAAGTACGAGGTCGACCACGTCAGCGGCCGGATCCGGCTGGACCGCACGCTGTTCACCGCCACGCACTACCCGGGCGACTACGGCTTCGTCGAGCACACGCTCGGTGAGGACGGCGATCCGCTCGACGCGCTGCTCGTCACCGTCGGGGAGCCGCTCTTCCCCGGGGTACTGGTGCTCTGCCGCACGATCGGCATGTTCCGGATGCGCGACGAGGCGGGCGGTGACGACAAGCTCGTGTGCGTGCCCGCGCACGACCCGCGCCTGGAGAACCTGCGCGACATCCACCATCTGCCGGAGTACCACCGCCTCGAGATCCAGCACTTCTTCGAGATCTACAAGGAGCTCGAACCCGGCAAGAGCGTCGAGGGCGCCTCCTGGGCCGGTCGCGCCGACGCCGAGGCGGAGATCGTGCGATCCCGCCAGCGGCTGCAGGCGCAGGAGAACGAAGCCGACCACGCGCTGGTCAGCGATCCGCCCGCCGCGATCTGAGCGGCTGCGGCACCGCGCCGCTCTCGGGTGCGGGGGTGAGCCTGCTGAGCTCGTGGCGCCAGGCGACCGTGTCGTTGAAGGCGCTGCCGAGGTCGGGCAGCTCAGCCAGGTCCGACGCGGGGATGGCCACGGGCACCCCACCCGCCGCGGCGACGGCCAGCGTCATCCGGGCGAGCGTGTCGACGCTGATCGCGCGCAGCACGGCCTGTGACGGGCCGGCGCCGGTAGCGGTCAGCCCATGGCCACGCAGAACCACGACGGGTCGCTCCCCCATCGAGTCCACCATCTCCGCGGCCAGCTCCCGGGTCCGGATCAGCACCGATCGCGGATGCACGGGCACCCCGCCGGCCGCGAGGTGTGCGCCCGGGATGTCGTAGGCGCCCAGCAACGGGCGGATCGGGTGCCCGGCGAGGTCCGCGGCCACCACCGCGAACGGGTGGGCGTGCACCACGACGTCGACGTCGGGCCGGCGCACCAGCACCTCGACGTGCAGGGGCAGCTCGGCGGGCACGCGGTAGCCGAGATCGCCCCCGACTTCGCCCCGGCCGTCGAGATCGACCAGCCGGACGTCGTCGGGCACCGTGTGCGCCAGTCCGCGCTCGTGCCGGCCGCGACAGCGCACGAGCAGGTGCTCGGCGTCGACCCGCATGCTGATGTGGCCGAGGATGCCGTCGGCGAGACCGCGGGCGGCCATGACCCGACAGGCCTCGGCGATGGCGCTGCGTTGGTCGGCGAAGGGTTGATCGGCGAAGGGTTCGTCCGTCACTCAGATCACGTAGCTCTCGTGCGTCTCGGGGACGAACAGCTCGCCCGGGTCGAGCACGCGACCGATGAGCCCCTGCTCGTGGGCGTAGCGCTGGAACACCGCCAGCGTCGCACGGTTGCGGTCCAGGCCGTAGGACCAGAAGTCGGCGCCGAGCAGCCGGGTGGTGCGCTCCACCTCCGCGTAGAGCCACGGCAGCAGGTAGGGGCTGGCCGCGGTCTCGGCCATCCGCGCGACGGTCTGCGCCTTGGCCTGCTCGAACGCCGAGTACAGCGACCGGGCGATCCACGGATGGGCCTCGTGGACGTCGCGGCGCAGCGCCACCACGTGCATGATCGGGAAGATCGCGGTCTCGGCGAAGTACTGCTCCTCGACCGCGCGCGGGTCGGCGAACAGCCGCCGCACGTGCGGGCTGCCGTCCAGGAGCGGACGCGGGGTCCGCGGGGCGTAGAGCGCGTCGATCTCCCCGGTCACCAGCATGTCGGCCAGCGTCCGGTCCGGGGCGATGGCGCTGATGTCGATCTCCGCGGGCAGGTTCAGCCGCTGCTTCTCCACCCGGCCGGGCTGATGCATCCCGCCGGTCCGGTAGCGCACGGAGGCGACGGGTACGTCGTGCCGGTCGGCCAGGATGCCGCGGATCCACACCGCCGCGGTGAGCAGGTACTCCGAGCAGCCCCGCGTAGGCGGTCACGGTTGCGTGGACAGGATCGTCACGACGCAGGCGTTACCGTCCATCCCGGCCGCTCCCCCACCCATCGTCTCCACGAGCCCGACGCCGTGGCGCGCCACCTGCCGTGCCCCGGCCCGCCCGCGCAGCTGCCAGGCGATCTCGGCCAGCTGCGCGGTGCCGGTGGCGCCCAGCGGGTGCCCGCGCGAGAGCAGGCCCCCGCTCGGGTTCACCGGCTGCGCGCCGTCGCGCGCGGTGTGCCCGGACGGCGCCAGCTCCGCGCCCTTGCCCCGCGGTGCGATCCCCAGCGCCTCCAGGGTGAGGATCTCGCCGATGGTGAAGGCGTCGTGCACCTCCAGCACGTCGATCTCCGCCGGGGTGCGCCCGGCCTGCGCGAACGCCCGCTCCGCGGCGCGCGCGACGCTGGCGTAGCCCCAGACGTCGGCGCTGCGCTGGTCCCACAGCGCCCCTGACACCATCGCGGAGGCCTCGACGATCAGGTCGTCGCGGTGACCGCGGTCGGGGCCGATGATCGCGGCACCGGCGCCGTCGCTGGTAGGGCAGCACTGCAGCAGCGTCAGCGGCTCGGCGATCATCCGGGAGGCCAGCACCTCCTCGATCGTCGGCGCCGCGGTCCGCAGCTGGGCCCGCGGGTTGTCCAGGCCGTTGCGCTTGTTCTTCACGGCCACCGCCGCGAGCTGCTCGGGCGTCACGCCGAACTCGCCGACGTAGCGCTGCGCCTGCAGGGCGTAGAGCCCTGGCAGCGGCAGCGACGACGCGCCCTCCGGGTCGGTGGCCTCCGGCACGATCGCGCCGGAGAACAGCGTGGACATCTGGTCGACGCCCAGCACCAGCACGCAGCCGAACCGGCCGAGCCGCACCGCCTCCACCGCCTCGTGGTATGCGCTGGTGCCGCTGGCACAGGCGTTCTCGATCGTCCACATCGGAATTCCGGGCAGGCCCAGCCCGCGCTGGACGCGGGTGGCGACCCCCGGCGGCCCGAACACCGACCCGACGATGACCGCGTCGATCTCGCCGGGACCGATCCCGGCGTCGCGGACGGCCTCGGCCACCGCCTCCCAGGCCAGCGACTCGACGCGGCGGTCGGGCAACAGCCCGTAGTCCGACGTCCCCACACCCCACACCATCGGCTGGGTCATCACGCCTCCACCGCTGCGACGAGGTCGCCGAGGTCGACACCGGTGATCCGCAGCCGGGCACCGATCGGCACGACCGCGGGTTCGGCGAGGTGCACGAGCACGCGCGGGCCGTCGTCGAGGTCGAGGTAGGCGAGGCCGAACGGCGGCCGCCGGTCCCCCACCCGGATCGCGACCACCGTCGAGGACCAGGCCGCGCCGGTCGCGGCGAACCGCGCCGGCTCGACCGGGGCGTAGCAGACCGGGCACCACGGCAGCTCCTGCTGCGCGGCCGGGTAGCGGCAGGCGGTGCAGCGCACGCCGAGCACCGCCCCCTCGCCCAGGACCGGCCGCGAGTCGGCGACCGGGAGCCCGCCCACCACCGAGCCCGCCCGGCGCTTGGTGGGCCGACCCACCCCCAGCTCGCCCGGTGCCGTCATCAGTGATCACCTTCCAGCGTCAGGGAGAAGTCGCCCGCCTCGATGTGCAGGTACGCCCCGACGGAGGTCTCCACGAGCTCGCGGACGAACCGCATCTCCTTCGTCGTCGGGGCGAAGTCGCGGTGGCGCTGCGGCGTCGCGCGCATCACGTCGATGTCGTTGCCCGGCACCAGCAGGCGCAGGATCAGCTCGTCGTCGGAGATCGACGCGCCGAACTTCTGGCGCAGCTCGGCCAGGCTCGGCTGCGGCGGCTGCCAGTCCCGGTAGCTCGCGGCCTTGGGCGAGCTCATGATCGTGTCGAGGACGTTCTGGTCCAGCGGCGTCACGGGCGTGCCGTAGAAGCCGTGCGCGTAGATCAGCACCTCGTCGGGCACCACCGAGTAGCGCGAGCCGGTGACGACGTTGAGCACCGCCTGGGTGCCCACGAGCTGCGAGAACGGCGTGGCCATCACGGGGTAGCCGAGCTCCTCGCGCACCCGCGACATCTCGTCGAGGACCTCCTCGAAGCGCTCCTCCATCCCGCGGGCGCGCAGCTGGTCCTTGAACGTGCCCGCCATCCCGCCGGGCAGCTGGTGGCGGTACTGGAACAGCGAGTACTCAGCGGGCGTGCCGACCGGCAGCGCCTCGTACTCCGCGACGCGCAGCAGGTGCTGCTCCACCGGCGAGAGCCGCGACTCGTCGAGGTCGACGGCGAACCCGGCGTAGCGCAGGTTGGCGATCGTGTTCTCCGTCGACGGCAGCGAGACGCCCGCCGCCAGCGGCCTGCTGGCCGTGTGCACCCGGTCGGCGCCTGCGAGCAGCCCCTCCAGGTAGTTGAGCGGCGCCAGCGCGTTGTTGCTGTGGAAGTGGATCTCGACGGGGACGTCCCCGGCGGCGCCCTTGATCGCGGCGACGAGCGTGCGCGTGCGCTCGGGGGTCAGCAGCCCGGCGGCATCCTCCAGCTCGATGCCGTCGGCGCCCAGCGACACGAGCTCGCGGGTGCGCTCGGCGTAGTACGCGTCGGTGTGGAACGGGCTGTCGGCGTAGAGGATGCACGGCAGCGCCTGCGCGCCCTCGGCCTGCACCGTCTTGACCAGCCGGCCGATCTTGTCGATGTTGAACAGGCCGTCGTAGATCCAGAAGCTGCCGATGCCGTGCGCGCACAGCCGCTGCACCCACAGGTCCATCACGCTGTCGGCGGTGAGCCCGAACGTCACGATGCCGTTGCTGCGGGTGCCCGCGCGGACCGTGGTGCGCGGCATCGCCTTCGACAGCGAGATCAGCTGCTCCCAGGGGTCCTCCTGGCAGTGCCGCACGAGCACCTCGAAGATCGAGCTGCCGACCAGGTCGATCGTGTGGAAGCCGGTGCGGTCCAGCTCGGCGGCCATCGGCAGGCCCATGTCCTTGCGCAGGCGCATGCCCCACCAGCTCTGCGGGCCGTCCCGCAGCGTCTGGTCGATGATCTCGACGCGCCGCTTGCTGCCGTCGGCGTTGCGCGGGGCGCAGTCCAGGTAGCTCATGTCGGGCTCTCCAGGTAGTCGGGCAGGCCGCGCCGGGCGATCCAGTCCGTGGTGACGACGCCGGCGCGGAAGTCGGGATGGCCGAGCGCGGCGCGGACGAAGCCCGCGGTGGTCGGCACGCCCTCGACGCGGAATCGCCCCAGCGCGGCGCCGAGCCGGTCGGCGGCGGTGTCCCGGTCCGGACCGTGCGCGATGATCTTGGCGAGGAGCGAGTCGTAGTACGGGCTCACGACGTAGCCGGGCTCGCAGTGGGTGTCGACGCGGATCCCGGCGCCGGTCGGTGGCTCCCACACCGTGACGGTGCCCGGGTGCGGGGTGAACCCGCGGGCCGGGTCCTCTGTGGTGATCCGGACCTCGATGGCGTGGCCGTCGAGCACCACGTCGTCCTGGGTCAGGCTCATGGGCTCGCCCGCGGCGCAGCGCAGCTGCTCGGCCACCAGGTCGACACCGGTCACCATCTCGGTGACCGGGTGCTCGACCTGGATGCGGGCGTTGAACTCCAGGAACGCGAAGTCCCCGGCGTCGGCGTCGTAGATGAACTCGACGGTGCCGGCGCTGTCGAGGCCCAGCGCCTTCGCGAAGGCCACCCCGCTCGCGCGGATGTCGGCCCGCACCTGCTCGGGCAGGTTCGGGGCCGGCGACTCCTCCACCACCTTCTGGTGGCGGCGCTGCAGCGTGCAGTCGCGCTCGCCGAGGTGGATCACGTGCCCGTGCTTGTCGCCGAGTACCTGCACCTCGATGTGCCGGGCGTTGCGGATGAACCGCTCGACGAACAGCCGCCCGTCGCCGAAGGCGGACTGCGCCTCGGCCGCGGCGCCGGTCCAGCGGGCGCGCATCGCCGCCTCGTCCTCGATCACGGACATGCCCCGGCCCCCACCGCCTGCCGCTGCCTTGACCAGCGCCGGGTAGCCGATCTCGCGGGCCGCGGCGACGGCGGCCTCGGCGGAGTCCAGGATGTCCGAGCCCGCCAGCACCGGGATCCCCGCCGAGCGGGCGAGCTCGCGCGCGCGGGCCTTGTCCCCGGCCTGTGCCACGGCCTCGGGCCGCGGGCCGACGAACGTGAGCCCCGCCTCGACGCAGGCCGCCGCGAACGCCGGGTTCTCCGACAGGAAGCCGTATCCGGGGTGCACGGCGTCACAGCCGGTGCCGAGCGCGGCGCTGAGCACCGACGGGATGTGCAGGTAGCTCTGCGTGGCCGGGGCGGGGCCGATGCACACCGCGCGGTCGGCCAGCCGGGCGGCGAGCCCGTCGCGGTCGACGGTGGAGACCACCACCACCGTCTCGATGCCCAGCGCGCGGCACGCCCGCACCACCCGCACGGCGATCTCCCCGCGGTTGGCGACGAGCACGCGCCGGATGGGGGTCGGAGCAGCGGTGCCGGTCCTACCCATCGCTGGGCCTGATCAGGAACAGGACCTGGTCGTACTCCACCATCTCGGCGTTCGCGACGAGCACGTGCGCGATCTCGCCCGCCGACGACGCGACCACCGGGTTCATCAGCTTCATGACCTCGACGATCGCGAGCTGGTCGTGGCGCGCGACCAGCTGCCCGGCCGCGACGAACGGCGGCTCGCCCGGTCCCGGAGCCGCCCAGAACGCGCCGACCGCGGGTGAGCGGACCTCGACGAGGCCGGTGGTGTCGATCGGTGCCGTCGGCACCGGGGCGGTCGGGGCAGGCGCCGCAACGGGCGCCGGGGCCGGGGCGGCAGGCACCGAGGCAGGCGGGCTGGTCGGGGCAGCGGCCGCCGGCGGCCCCTGCTTCCCCACGGTGATGGTCATGCCCCGGACCTCGAGCGTCATGGCCGTCCACCCGGACGCGGCGAAGGTCCGCAGGATCTCCTGCACCTCGCGGTGGGTCACGCTGTCGGGGATCGCGGTGTCGGGCTCGGTGGTCATGGCTTGTCTCCCCGGTGGGCGGCAGCGGTCAGGAGTACCGGCAACCGGTGTGCGACGACGATCACCGTGACGCCCGCATCGAGGGCGTGGCGCACCCCGTCGGGTGTGGTGAACAGGGCACCGCGCACCGTCCGGGTGCCGGGCGGGATCTCGGACAGCTGCTCCCCCAGGTCGGCGGGGGCGATCGCGTCGGCGTCGAACACCGGCTCCGGGACCGACGCGCCCGGTTCCACGACCGTGACACCGGCCGCGGCCTGCTCGGCCCATCCACACAACCGGCGCAGGTCGCCGTCCTCGGCCTCGTCGACGGCGGTGGTCGCGACCTCGCCCGCGTGGACGCGGCCCGACGTGGCGTCGACGGTGACGACACGGCCCAGCAGCGCCGCGACGGTGCCGGCACCGCAGCCGACGACGCACGGGGTGTCGAGCGCCCGGCTGACGACCGCGGCGTGCGAGGTGGCGCCGCCCTGCTCGGTGACGACGGCGGCCGCGGCGATCATGCCGTGGACGTCGTCGGGGCTGGTGGAGCGGCGCACGAGGATCGCGCCGGGATGGGCCTGCGCCTCCTCAGGGGTCCCGACGGCGAGCCCGGTGGCGACGCCGGGACTGGCCGCGGTGCCCGTGGCGAGCACCTCGGCGGCCGCGGCGGCGCCGGGATCGATCTCCGGGCGCAGCAGCACGCGCACCTGCTCGGCGGTGACGCGCCCGACGGCCTCGGCGCCGGTGATCGTGCCCTCGTCGACCAGCGCCACCGCGATCCGGACGGCCGCCCGCGCGGTGCGCTTGGCCGGCCGCGACTGCAGCAGGAACAGGGTGCCGCTCTGCACGGTGAACTCGATGTCCTGGGCGTCGCGGCCGTGGGCGTCGAGGCGCTCCGCGGCGGCGAGCAGCTCGGCGTGCACCGCGGCGTTGCGCTCGGCGAGGTGGTCGAGCGGCTTCGGCGTGACCCGGCCCGACACGACGTCCTCGCCCTGGCCGCGCTGCAGGTACTCGCCGTAGGCGCGGCGCGCGCCGTCGACCGGGTTGCGGGTGAACAGCACACCGGTGCCGGAGTCGTCGTCGAGGTTGCCGAAGACCATCGCCTGCACCGTGACGGCCGTGCCCAGGTCGGCGGGGATGCCGTAGTGCTTGCGGTAGGCGATCGCGCGTCGCGACCGGCTGGACGCGAAGACCGATGCCACCGCGGCATGCAGCTGCTCCCACGGGTCGGCGGGAACGGTGCCCGCGCCGTCGGCCGCGATCGCGGTGCGCACGGCGGCCGTGTCGGGCAACTCGTCGAGCTCCTCGGTGCAGCCCAGCACCAACCGCCCGTAGAACCCGGTGAACCGGCGGTGCACCTCGGCGGCGAACGCCGGGTCGCCGCTCTCGGCGGCGAGCGCGGCCTCGACGTCGACGGTGCAGCCCAGGTCGAGGATCGTGTCCATCATCCCGGGCATGCTGATCGCGGCACCGGAGCGGACGGACACGAGCAGCGGGCGCTCGCCGCCACCGAAGGTGCGGCCCAGCTCCCGCTCCAGCAGACCGATCCCGGCGGCCAGCTCGTCGACGAGCCCGGCGGGCAGGCTCGACCCGCCGTCGAAGTACGCCGCGCAGGCGTCGGTGGTCACCACGAACGCGGGCGGCACGCGCAGGCCCAGCGACCGCATCCGCCAGAGGCTCCAGGCCTTGCCACCCACCAGGTCCCGGCTCGGTTCGACGGCCGGGTCGTCCGGGACGACCAGCCAGCGGAAGGTGGTGCTGGTGCTCATTCCGGGCGCTCCCGCCCGGTCAGGCGCAGCAGGTGCTCGTGCATCTGGAACCACACGGTGTGGAACGAGTCCACCCGCACACCGCTGACGTAGTCGGTCTCGCCGCCCTCGGCCCGTGTCAGCGCAGCGCCGAGCCGGTCGACGAACCGGGCGACCAGCGGGTCGGCCGCGGCCAGCGGCGCGAGCACCTTGGGCAGCTTCTCGTGGATCCGGCCGAGCCGATCGATGATCTTCGCGTCGTAGTCGGCGTCGCCGTGGTCGTTCGGGACCCGGTCGCCGCCGACCTCGACGGTCTGCCAGTCCGTGGTCACGGTCAGGACCTGCTTGTTCACCCCGGTCTCGAACGCGTCCATCGCGTCGGTCACGGCGGGTGTGGCGCGCAGGTCGGCGAACGCGGCCGGGTAGAGGGCGTCGAGCTGCTCGCGACCAGCCGGGCCGATCATGAACGAGCCGCGGGCGGCGAGCACCGCACCGTCGGCGACGGCCTGCTCCAGCGCGGCCTCGACGTCGATGACCGGCTGCCCGGTGACGTCGGCGAGCTGCTCGGCCGAGGCCAGCTGGCGCAGGGTCAGCGAGTGCAGGGTGAGCTGGTGGGGGTCGAGCATCGGAGGTCCTCCGGGTCAGGGCGTTGCGGTGGTCGCAGCGGTCATGGGGATCCCTGCCATGCGGTCGCGCACCTCGCGGCGCAACGACTTGCCGACGGGGCTGGTGGGCAGCTCGGGCCAGATCTCGACGGCGCGGGGCCGCTTGAACCCGGCCAGCCGGCCCTCGCAGAACGCGACGATCTCGGCCGCGTCCGCGGGAGAGCGGACGACGACCGCGGCGGCGACGCGCTCGCCCCACTTCTCGTCCGGGATCCCGACGACCGCCGCCTGGGCGACCGCGGGATGGCTGAGCAGGGCGTCCTCGACCTCGCGCGGGTAGACGTTGAAGCCGCCGCTGATGATCACGTCGTGGCGCCGGTCGAGCAGGTGCAGGTAGCCCTCGGCGTCCCAGCGGCCGATGTCGCCGGTGTGCAGCCAGCCGTCGGGTTCGATCGTCTCGGCGGTGGCCTCGGGACGGCGCCAGTAGCGGCTCATCGTGTGCGGGCCGCGGGTCAGGATCTCGCCGACCTCGTCGGTGCCCAGTACCCGGCCCGCGGTGTCGCGGACCTGCACCTCGACGAACGTGTAGGGCTTGCCCGCCGAGGTCAGCCGCTCGGGAGTGTGCTCCCACGGCTGCAGGCAGGTGATCGCCAGCGGCGCCTCGGCCTGCCCGTAGAGCTGCGCGAACACCGGCCCGAGCACGTCGATCCCGCGTTGCAGCACGGTGGTGGCGATCGGTGCGCCGCCGTAGCAGAGCCGCTCCAGGGCCAGGTCGCCCGCGGCCACGGCCGCCGCCGTGGCCGGCTCCTCCAGCAGCATCGCGATCATCGTCGGCACCATGAACGTCGACGTGGCGCGGTGGCGCAGCGCGGCGTCCAGGAACGCCGCGGGCGAGAACGTCGCCACGATGACGTTCGGGGCGCCCTTCACCAGGTGCGGCAGGAAGAACGCGCCGCTGCCGTGGGTGATCGGGGCGGCGTGCAGCATCACCGAGCCCGGGTGCAGGTTCGGCAGCAGGTCGACGAGGAAGTTCGCCACCTCGGCCAGCTCGCTGCGGGTGGTGAGAACCACGGCCTTGGGCTTGCCGGTGGTGCCGCCGGTGTAGGCCAGCCGCAGCGGCGCGTCCTGGTCGCGACGCTCGTCGCACGGCCCCGGGGGCGCGGTCGCGATCATGGCGGGCAGCTCGGCCGCGGTGATCATGATCTCGGTGCGGGCGGGCGGGTCACCGGCGAACACCAGCGCCCGCGCCTGCGAGTCGTCGATCTTGTAGGCGTGCTCGTGCGCGGTCTCGCGGGTGTTGAGCGGCACCCGGACGAGCCCGGCCTTGGCCAGCGCGTAGTAGACGACCACGCCGTCGATCCCGTTGGGCAACACGACAGCCACCCGGTCGCCGGGTTCCAGCCCGCTGGCCAGCAGGGCGGTGCCCAGCCGGTCGGTCTGCTCGTCGAACTCCGCGAAGGACAGCACGCGGTCGCCGTCGACCAGCGCGGGGGCGGCGCCGTACTGCCGCCCCGCGCGCCGGATCAGGTCACCGATCTGCACGGCTCAGCCGCTCCCTGGCGCGCTGTGCCCGGGCAGGTCGGCGCGGCGCAGCCCGGCGCCCCGGCCCTCGAGGGTGCGCGACCCGCGCTGGGCCAGCTTGTACAGCTCATCGGCCCGCTGGGTCGGGTAGTGCCGCTTGACCCACTCCTCGTCGAGGTAGCGGTTGCCGTCGGCGAGCACGGCCGGGGTGAACTCGCGGGCCCGGCGGTTGTACTCATCGAGCTCGAGGCGCCCGGCACTGGTCGTCCAGAGCCCGGTCTTGGGGTCGAGGCTGCTCGATCCCGAGAGCCGGTCGCCCGCCGTCGGCGCGAAGTCGTCGTCGGCGAGCACCGAGTACGGCACGCCGGTCAGCATGTTCTGGTTGAGCCCCGAGTAGCGGGCCATCGTGTACTCGTTGGCCTTCTGGTGCGGGAAGCCCAGCAGGCCCACCATCTCGCCGAGGTTGTCGCGGCCGTACTCGTCGTTCATCAGCGGCTTGAACCGCTGCACGCGGTCGTCGAGCTGGAACCAGTCGTCCTGCCGGTAGGTGCCCGCGAGGTGCGCGAAGTCCTTCGCGACCGAGGAGTACACCAGCGCGCCCGCATCGATCATCTGCTCGCGCGACCAGCCCGCGATCCGCTTCCACAGATCGGCCGTGGCCTGGTTGAGGATCTCGCGGTAGGACTCCATCGTCTCCGCGAGCTGCTCCGCGTTCTCCATCCCGACGGGGAGGTAGCCGTCGGTGAGCGCATCGGAGGTGTACATCCCGACCGCCGCGATGTTGGCCGCGTCGTAGCTGGGCTCTGCCTCGAACGACGCCCAGTCGTCCATGAGGTGGAAGTTGGTGTCGGAGAAGACGATCGGGATCGTCAGGTTGGCGTGCGGCAGCTGCACGGCGATGCCGTCGAGCCACGGGTAGTCGCCCTCGGTCAGATCGAAGAAGTCGCGGACGACGAGCTGGCGGTTGTCGCCGAAGTTGTACGGGCCGCTGTTGTGCAGACCGATCCGGCACTCGCAGTGGGCGAGGAACGCGTACTGCGACAGCTGCGCGACGAGCTTCGTCGCCGCGGTGTGCAGGCGGTCGCCGGGGACGACCCCGTGCAGGTCGGACTCGAAGACCTGCAGCGTGCGTTCGGGCAGGAACTGGCTGCGGTCGCCGAACTCCTTGTTGGTGATGTGCCCGTCGTTGCGGTGGTACGCCAGGTTGAACCGCCGGGAGAAGTCCAGCACGTCGACGACGTCCTCGACCGCGTCGGCCGGGCCGAGCAGGCCCCAGTTCATCAGCATCTCGCGGCCGATGAGGTAGAACGCGGGCATCCCCCACGCCGCGTTGACGGTGTCGACCTTCAGGCTGACCTCGCGGGCGCGGTCCCCGAGCTCCTCGGCGGGCGTCGCGGCGTCGATCTCGCGCAGCTGCGTGGGGAGCCGGTAGAACGTGTTGAGGTAGCTCAGCAGCATGTACGGGTTCATCGGGAAGAGCTTCGACTCCTGGACGGTGCGCGTGATGCACAGCCAGTAGGTCGTGTCGCTGAGCTGCCGCAGGTAGTTGTTGCTCTCCAGCAGGGTCCGGTAGTCCAGTTTCGCCACGGCTCAGCCCTCGATCTTCCAGATCCGGGCGTGCCCGGTGTCCCCGGTCTCGTACGCGTCGGCCGCCGGCGGCGCCGCCGTCACCTCGATCTCGACGACATCGCCGTCGACGAGGGTGTCGATCTTGCAGTTCATCAGCGTGGGCACGTCGTACTCGCGGGCGAGGATGCCCAGGTGCGAGCGCACCGAGCCGCCCAGGCAGATGACGCCGGCGAAGCCCTCGATGATCGGGGCGGTCAGCGTGCCGCCGGAGTCGTCGATCACCGCGATGGTGCCGGCCGGCACGCCGTCGGCGAGGAGCACCATCACCTGCTCGACCTTCGAGATCAGCGCGACCGGCCCGGACACCGTCGCGGTCTTGCGGATGACGTTGTCGCCGACGCCGACCTGGCGCCGCCCGTCGGTGACGGCCCCGTCGGCGAACCCGGACGCCGCCTTGTCGGGGCGCTTGTACTTGTCGGGCTCGGACTCCAGCGACACCGTCGCGGAGAAGTCGAAGCGGTAGCCGGAGTCCAGCGCCTCCTGCTCGACGGCGCGGGCGTCGGCGAGGGAGAACAGGTCGAACTGCCGGTCGAAGACCACGTCCTTCCACGCCGCGCCGGTGGCGGCGAACCGCTTCGCGGCGAGCGCTCGGACGGCGGAGTTGAAGCGGCCCGGCAGGGGCAGCATCTCGGTCGATCCCCACTTCGGGGGCGTTACCGCGGAATCGGACATGGTCACCTCTCCGTGATCGTGTCGGCGGTGGCGCCACCGGCTGGTGCGGATCACCCGCCACATCGCGGAGCTGACAGGCCCCGTTCTGCGGTTGTTCACAGAGGTGAAAGGTAGGTAGCGTGGGAGATGTGACCCAGTCCACGTTGGTGGACAGTCCGGCGTCGACGACGACTGCCACGCCCACTCGCCGGGCTCGTTCCGCACTCCGCAAGATCGACTACGAGCGCGCGTTCGACGTACTGGAGAGCTGCGACGGTGCGCCGTCGCTGCCCGATTTCCGCGAGCAGCTCGTCGACGCGCTCATCACCCGCTTCGAGCTCAAGCACGTCTCGTTCTTCGCGGGCGCCACGTTCCACAACACGTTCGGCGACCTGGCCCCACTCACCGAGGGCACCACCCGCAAGATGCTGCCGGAGTACCAGGATCGGTGGTCGCGCTACGACGTCTTCTCGACGCCCGCAGCGATGCGCCAGCTCGTGTCGAGCGGGGTGTCGTCGCTGGCGGAGCTGCGGACGCTCGGTGCCCTCCCGGCATCGGCCAACGCCTACGTGCGCCACTTCCTCAATGCCACCTGGGGCATGGAGACCGCGGCGGCGATGCGCCTGGAGCTGCCCGGCGGGCACACCGCGCTCATCGGCATGTTCGACCCCGCCGCCGACCGGCTCGGACCCCCGGAGCTCGCCACCCTGCGCACGCTGAGCCGCCAGCTCTCGGCCATCGCCCGCGGGCTGCCGATCTCGCGGCCCAAGGCGGCCATCGCGGGGCTCTCGGAGCGGCAGCGCCAGGTGGTGCACCTCGTCGCCGACGGCCTGTCCAACGCCCAGATCGCCGAGACGCTCTCGCTGGCCGAGGACAGCGTCAAGAAGTACGTGAGCCGCATCCTGAGCGCCACGGGCTGCCAGTCGCGCATGGAGCTGGCGCTGCTGGCCCGGTCGCGGGCCTGAGTCCGGGCACGCCGAAGCGGGCCGTGACGACGCCACGGCCCGCTGGTCAGGCGTGCGCTACAGGAACGACGTGGCGCGCGTCAGCCCGTAGCGCTCGTGCTCCCCGATGATCATCGACTCGAAGATGCCGTACCCGACGGCATCACCCTCGCGCACGCGGATGACGCAGTCGCGCAGCTGGTGCGCCTCCCGCACGGTCGCCAGGTCGGACATGTCGGCGTAGCGCTCCCCGTCGAGGTGCGACGCGCCGTGCCACTGGCCGTGGCGCTGGCCCTTGAAGCCGAAGTAGAGCCCCGTGCCGAGGTGGAACCCGGTGTCGCTCGCAGCCTCGATCTCGATCGTGCGGGTCTTGCCCCAGCCGCAGTCGAAGGTCATCTTCCCGCCGAGCAGCCGCCGGTTGACCGGGTCGTACTTCAGCTCGTCGGCCACCCCGAGCAGCCGCACCTGCCGCCCGTCGGGATGGTTCTCGAAGCCGGAGAAGTAGGTGGCCTCGCCGTCGACCCACTGCAGGTAGTGGTGGATCTCGTAGCTGGTGCCGTCGGGGCGCTGCAGGTACATCGGGCTCCAGGTGAGGATGAAGTCACCGTCGAGCCGCTGCGGCTTGAACACGTCCGGTGCCGGCTCCCCGACGTCCATCCGCACGCCCCAGGAGTGGTCGCGGAAACCGAACCACTCCTCGTCGCGCACCTCGATCATCTCGCCGTCGATCCAGATCCGGCCGCTGACCGTCGAGGACTGGTGGTAGCGCAGCAGGTCGGACTGGATCCGGAAGCCGTGCGGCTCCCGCTGCGCGTCCTTGGACTCCAGGAACGGCGGCAGCACACCGGTCACCGTCAGGTCGAACCGGATCGGGAGCATGTGGTTCTCCCGCAGCGTGAACCGCACCTTCTTGAGCGGTTCGAGCACCTCGTAGTCGAGCGGGCCGACCCCGACCCGCTCGGGGTCGAGGTCGAGCTGCCGGCTCGCCCGGACGGTGAGCTGCTCCTTCCCGCGGGAGATCCCGGCGAACATGTCGATCACGTTGCGGTTGTGGTACTTGCCGATCCCCACGTCCACCTGCAGCGAGCCGTCCCTGGCGAACAGGGAACCCCACAGCTTCTCGGTCCAGGAGATGTCGGCGTGGCTGATCGTCGCGAAGGTCTCGGGCGTCTGGTGGCACAGGAGCTCGTCGGCGGGGACGAGCCGCTGTTGGGACTGTCGCATGGAGCCGCTCCTTCTAGCGGATCGGGGAGAACGATCCGGGCAGGTCGTTGGCGACCACGGCCGTTCCGAAGATCGTCGCGGCCGCGGTGTCGTCGTCGAGCGGATCGGGGTACAGGGCCCGGGTGTCCGGCGAGATCGACCAGTCGACGTCGTCGGTGACGCCCGCGAGCGCGGCGAAGGGCCGCAGGCCCGCCGTGTACATCTGCGTGGCCGACCAGATCCGCTCCTCGCGGCCCATGTCGGCGAACACCTGGTAGAGGTCCATGTGGGTGCGGCTGATGTCGGTCATCAGCTCGGCCCAGCGGTCCGGGCCGAGCAGCTCGGTGGTGCCGTCGGACCGGTGGCCGACGACCGCCGCCTCCGTCACCGCGGAGAGCAGCTGATCCGGCTCGGTGAAGGTGGTGCCCCAGTCGTTGATCTCGAACTCGGTGAACGCGGCCGGGTCGTAGGTCAGCGCGAGCGTCAGCCCCTTGTACGGCGGGTCGAGCTTCGCCGCCCAGGGGTAGGCGAACTCGCCGCTGCCCAGCGACAGGAAGTCGCGCACGATCGTCGCCCGGCCATCCGGGCGCGGGTACGGGCCCGAGTCGCAGATCCCCACCCGGGAGTCGGTGAAGTAGAGGAACCCGTACCCGGTGACGGTGGCGTTGAGCCGCTTCAACGCCTTGGCCGCAGCGGGGTCCAGCGGCGATCCCTGCGCCACCAGCCCGTCCACGACCTCGGCGGGGAGGTAGCGGTTGGTGAAGGCGGCGTCCTTGTAGTCCAGCGTGCCGTCGCCGCGGTGGGCCAGTGTGAGGCGCCGCCAGAAGTCGACGACGGTGCGGATCTCGTCGCGCCGCTCGTCGCGACCGAGCTTGCCCATCTGGATGAGGCACTCGCGCCCGGTCAGGTAGTGGTAGCCCACCATCCAGATCCACAACGGACTCACCAGGCCCGGCTGCGCCCGCAACCGCCGCCCGATCTCCTCCGCGGGCAGCGCCGCGTCGATGATCGCGATCCGCTCGGCGTAGGTGTGGAAGTCGTCGATCACCGACAGCGTCATGTAGGGCAGCATCGGGAACAGCTCGGAGGTGAACCCGGACCGGCGGGTGATCTCCGGCTTGAACGCCCGGCCCATGTGCCCGACGAGGTCGTCGAGCCGGTCGTCGGTGAGCTCCTCGGCGAGCAGCGCGTCCAGTGCAGCGGGCGATACCTCGACGTCGAAGTCCTTCACCGCGATCTCGTCGCCGACGCGGCGGACGTAGTCCCACCAGGCCGAGCCGACCTCGGCACCGTCGGCATCGTCGGCATCGTCGGCATCGTCTGCGGAGCGCACGACCCCCGCGCCGTCGACGATGTCGAGCACCACCTGCGCGCCGTCCTCGACGTCGGTGGTCAGCGCGGTGCCCACCAGACACGGCAGCTCGAACTCGCGCGAGACGATCGCCAGGTGGGAGCGCAGCGTGCCGTCGCGGCAGACGATGCCGCCCAGGCGCCCCAGAATCGGGGAGAGGAACGTGGTGCCGCCCGACTCGACCAGCGCGATCGTCGACTCGAGGTCGCCGTCGAGCGAGGCGATCACGTCCGAGGGGGACCGGAAGTGGTGGATCCGCCCGGTCACGGGCGCGAACGTGTAGGACGGCGTGCCGGTGCCGATGGTGGGCATGGCTCAGCCCTCCAGCGGACGGAAGCAGCTGTCGCGGTCCTGCGGCACGAACACGCCACCGATGAGCTGCAGCGCCAGATTCGGGTCCTGGAACTTCTCGTAGGACCGCGTGATCGAGGGCGACACCGACCAGTCGATCTCGTCGTAGCAGCCGGCGAGCCGCGCCCACGCCTTCAGCTTCCACGCGTACATCGAGGTGGCGTAGAGGTTGCGCTCCTCGGGGTCGGTCTCGGCGAGTCGCTGATACAACGCGCGGTGCGCCTTGCGGATGGCCGCCGTGGCCTCGGCGAGATCGGCCAGCTCCAATGGGCGCAGCGTGCCGCCGTCGGTGCAGAACACCCGGGTCTCGATGATGTCGGCCTGGTAGTCGCTCGGGGTGAACCAGGCGGTGCCCCACACGTTGTTGTCCATCTTGACGCTCGCGGGCAGCCGGTGGGCGATGACGAAGTGGTGGAACGGCAGCGTCTCGCGGATGCCGTCGAGCCACGGGAAGTCACCGTCGCCGTCGGCGCAGGTCTCGCGCAGCGCGAGGAACGTGCCGTCTCCCAGCTCGTAGGGGCCGGTGTCGCAGACCGCGGTGCGGGCGTCGCAGTTCTCCAGGAACGCGTACGCGGTCAGCCGGGCGCCGAACTTGCGGATCGCGGAGCGGTGCTCGCCGTCGGCAGGCAGCAGATGACCGCGGATCTCGGCCAGCAGGGCGTCGCTCACCACGTGCGAGCTGTTGGTTGGCTCGGCGTGCATGTTGTAGAGCACGCCGTCGGTGCGCATCGCGATGGTGGCGTCGCGCCAGAACTTCAGGACCGTGAGCTGGTCCTCCAGGCCGTCGGCCAGCGTGTTCTCGCCCAGGTCGACGTAGAGCTCGCGCCCGGTCAGGTAGTGCAGCGGCATCGCGGCGAGGTTGATGAAGCTGCGCTTGTTGCCGATCGGCAGCGCCTTGCGCACCAGCTCGGCGGGCGTGGCGTGCTGCAGGATCGTGCGGATCCGGTCGGGGACCCGGAGGTAGTCCTCCATCATCGACATCAGGATGTAGGTGTTCATCCCGAACAGCTCCGACTCGAACACCGTGCGCGCCGAGAGCTCCGACTTGTAGGCCGCGCCGCCCTCGTGCACGAGCCAGTTCCACTCGTCGAGCGTCGGCTCGTAGGAGGCGTCGGTGAACAGGGCCTTGAGATCGCTCGGCGTCGTCAGCTGGGCGGTCATGCCGTCACCGCCCCGGCCGCCACGGTGATCCGGGCGGTGTCGGTGTCGGTCAGGTCGAGCACCACCGTGTCACCGTCGGACACGGTGCCCGACAGGTTCGCCGCGAGCACGCACGGCACGTCGGACTCGCGGGAGAGGATCGCGAGGTGCGACTCCCGGCTCCCGGCCGTGCACACGATCCCCTTCAGGTCCGGCAGGATCGGCGACAGGAACGTCATACCGCCCTTGCTGACGAACGCGATGGTCTCCTCGAGGTCGTCGTCGTCGATCGACAGCACGTCGGACGTGTCGTTGAACCAGCGGGCCACACCGCGCACCTGGCCTGCTGTGAACAGGTTGACGCCGGTTCCCACCTCGTTGAGGTCCTCGCTCATCACCGCTCCGTCCCACCCCTCCCGGGGTGATCACCGTCGACTCGGGCACGCTTCTGCGCTGGTCGGACGGTAGGAGCGGGACCTGGGTGTGACCCAGTGCACTTAGGGGGACAGTGAAGTTCAGGGGGACAGGGACGTCCACCAGTCCCGCACCGCCGGCGGAGTCTGCGCGTCGATGCGTTCGCCGGGGATCGGCAGCGCGAGCGCGACGCCCGCTGCGGCCGCCGCGGCCCGTAGTCGCTCGACGGGCTCGGCCCAGGCGTGGAACCCGAGGTCGAACGTGGCCCAGTGCACCGGCACCAGCAGCCCGGCGCCGGAGCCCGCGAGATCGACGTGGGCCTGCACCGCCTCCTCGGGCGTCATGTGGATGTCGGGCCAGTGGTCGGAGTACGCGCCGATGGGCAGCAGCGTCAGGTCGAAGGCGCCGTACTGCACCCGGGTCCGTGCGAAGGCCGCGGTGTAGCCGGTGTCGCCACCGAAGAACGTGCGGTGCCGCGGCCCGGCCACCACCCACGACGACCACTGCGTGGTGTTGCGGGTGAGCCCGCGGCCGGAGAAGTGGCGGGCCTCCGCACAGCCCAGCGTCAGCCCGCCGACCTGCGTGGTCCCGGTCCAGTCCAGCTCGACGACCCGGTCCGCGGGCACCCCCCAGCGTCGCAGGTGGGCGCCGATCCCGAGCGGCACCACGAAGGGCGCCGCGCTGTGCTCGACCAGCGCGCGGACGCTCGGTACGTCGAGGTGGTCGTAGTGGTCGTGCGAGATCAGCACCGCGTCGACGGCGGGCAGCTCGGCCAGCGGCCGCGGGGCCGGGTGCAGGCGGCGCGGCCCGATCGCGGCGGACGGCGAGGCCCGCTCCGACCACATCGGATCGGCCAGCACGCGCTGCCCGTCGACCTCCAGCAGCACGCTGGAGTGCCCGAACCACGTGACCGCCAACTCCCCCGCCGGCCCGTCGGGCGCGGTGGTGGCCAGCGGCACCATCCCGGTGGGCCGGCCGATGCGGTCGCGGGCGAAGAGCCGTCCGATGAGCGCAGGCCCGCTCCCCGCCTCGATCACCGCTCCGGGCTCGCTGTTGGCGAATCGCCCGTTCACCGCATGCGGTGATCCGACCGAGCTGACCCGCAGCCGCGGCCCACCCGCCCCGATCGCACGAGGCACCCCACGGGCGGCCTGGGCCAACCGGAACAGCACGAACGAGGCGAGCACCGCGAGCAACGCGCGGCCGGGGGTGCGGGGCACGGGACCAGCCTAGAACGGTGGGAGGTCGTCGAGATCCACCGCTGGTGGCGGCGGTGGATCGGGCTCGCGGGCACAGGGTGGCTCGAGGATCGGCAGGTCGAGCTTCGCGCCCGAGCGGTCGGTCACCTCGGGTTCCTCCTCCCGCGAGATCGGCTCGGGTAGGTCCGGACCGATCGGGGCGCCCCGGGTGCGATGGACCCGCCCCAGCGGGGAGCGCCACACGAACTGCCCCGACACCGGCTGCCACAGCCGCCAGCCGCCGCGGTGTTCGAGCGCATGATGAAACGCGCACAGGCAGTCCAGGTTCTCCTCGACCGTCCGGCCGCCGAACACGTAGTCACGGGTGTGGTCCAGCTCGGTGCGCAAAATCTTGAAACTCGCCACCCGACCCGACACCGTCCCCACCGCGCCAATCTCGTAGCCACCGCGCCAACATCCCGACATCGGCGCGGTGGCCAACGGGTTGGCGCCGTCAGACCGGACCCCACGCCGACAACACCTGCTCCGGTTTCGGTGGGCCTATCCGTCCCCACGCGCAGGCCGATCTGTCGCAACTCGCGGTCCCATCCATCGCAACTCGCGCCGTGACCCCCCACCGCCGGCGCGACGGATCCCCTCATCGCCGTGCCGAGATCGCGAAATCACGCGTCGAGATCGCGAAAACGCCGTGTCGAAACGGCGAAATCCTCCGCCCGCGCCATCGGAAGCGCGTCAACGAGCGCCATCCGTCCCAACTCGCGGGTCGATCCGTCCCAACTCGCGGGCCCATCCGTCGCAACTCGCGCGCTGACCTGCACTGACCCGTAGCTGCGGGAAACGCCTGGCCAGGTTTCTCGGGAGCCCTGCCGGGCAAGAGAGCCCGAGCGCGCGCAGCGCGCACACCGGGCCGACCCCCCTCCCCGAGACCTGCCCCGCCGGCGAGGCGGCACGAAAGTCGGGCACACAACCCGGCCGCACCCGACCGGCGGTAAACCGGGGCACGCCACCCAACGCGACCCGACACGACCGTTCATCCCGACTCGCGGGCCCATCTGTCCCGACTCGCGTCCTGGCTTGCACGACAGCCCGCTGCCGAGCCGTGTCGAGACCGCGAAATCACCGTGCCCAGATCGCGAGATCACCCGGCCCCCCGCCGCAACACGGTACCCACCCCCGCCCACCCCGCCACCAGAGGTGACACCCTCCTCAGGTGCTGCTCGGCCTGCTCTTCGCCCTCACCGCGACGCTGCTCAACAGCGCCGCGGGGCTGCTCCAGGCCGGTGCCACCCGCCGCGTCCCCCGCCGCCACCGGGAGCTGAGCCGGCTCGAGTACGTCGCCGGCATGATCCTGGACGCGCTGGGCTGGGCGGCCACGGTCGTCGCACTGCGGCACCTCCCCGTCTTCGTCGTGCAGGCCGTGCTCGGCGGGGCGATCGCCGTGACGGCCGTCGGGGCCCGGTTGGTGCACGGCACGACGCTGCGGGCGCGCGACCGGATCGCCGTCGGCGGCTGCGTGGCCGGGCTGGCGCTGGTCGCCGCGAGCGCGAGCGAGGAGCGGCCGGCAGCCGTGTCGCCCACGACGCTGATCATGCTGTTCGTCGCGGCCGGGCTGCTGGTGGTCGCGCTCGTCGCCCTGCGCGACAGCGGCCGCAGCCGGCCCTCGGCGCTGGTGGCAGGCCTGGGGTTCGGCGGTACCTCGCTCGCGGTGCGCGCGATCGGTGACCCGGGCGGGACGAACGTCGTGCTGTTCCTGCTCTCCCAGCCGGCGACGTACCTGGTGGTCGCCTTCTGGGCGATCGGGCTGATCTCCTACACGCGCGCACTCGGACTGGGCACGCTCGCGCAGGTGACGGCCGTGCTGGTCGTCACGGAGACGATCGTGCCCGGCCTCGTCGGCATCGCGGTGCTCGGCGAGGGCCCGCGGCCGGGCTGGTGGATCCCGATGATCGCCGGGCTCGCCGTCGCGGTGGCCGGGGTCGTGGTGCTCTCCGGATCACCGGCGCACCGGACGACGACCACCCGCTGAGGTTCACAGCTCCGCGCGCAGCACCGCTGCCGCCCCGGCCATCGCCCGCATCTTCCCCTCGGCGCTGGCCCGCGGCAGGTACTTCATGCCGCAGTCGGTCGCGATGACGATCCGCTCCGGGGCGGCGTGGGGGAAGGCCCGACGCACCCGCGCGGCCACCACGTCGACGGGTTCGACGGCCGGGTCGGACAGGTCGATGACCCCGAGGATGATCGTCTTGCCCGCCAGGTCGGCGAGCACGCCGAGGTCGAGCCCGGACTGAGCGGTCTCGATCGACACCTGGTCCGCCGGGCAGCCGGCCAGCTCCGGCAGGAACGAGTAGCCCTCCGGCCGCTCGTGGATGATCGCGGCATAGCCGAAGCAGATGTGCACGGCCGTGGTACCGGCGACGCCGTCGAGCGCCGCGTTGAGCGCGGCGAGGCCGTAGGCGCGGGCGGCGTCGGGGCGGGCCTGCATGTACGGCTCGTCGATCTGGACGATGTCGGCGCCCGCGGCGTGCAGGTCCTTGATCTCGGCGTTGACGGCGGCCGCGTAGTCCATCGCGGCGGCCTCCGCGTCGGGGTAGTGGTCGTTCTGCGCCTGCTGGCTCATCGTGAACGGTCCCGGCACCGTCATCTTGATCGTGCGGTCGGTGTGGGCGCGCAGGAACCGCAGGTCCTCGACCTCGACGGGGTGCGGACGCCGGATCGGGCCGGTGATCCGCGGCACCGGGTTGGGGTGGCCGCTGCGGTCCAGCGCCGTGCCGGGGTTGTCGATGTCGACGCCGTCGAGCGCGGTGGCGAAGTGGTTGGAGTAGCTCTCGCGGCGCATCTCGCCGTCGGTGACGATATCGAGCCCTGCCTCCTCCTGCGCGCGGATCGCGAGCAGCGTCGCGTCGTCCTGTGCCTGGGTCAGGTACGCGGGATCAACGCGCCACAGCTCCTTCGCGCGCACCCGCGGCGGGAACCGGCCGGCGAGCTTCTCCCGGTCGATCAGCCAGTCCGGCTGGGCGTAGCTGCCGACGAGCGAGGTGGGCAACACGGATTCCTCCAGGTCAGGTGGCGATGTCGGGATAGGGCATGGTCACGTGTGCGGTGCGCCGCGCGTACTCCAGCTGGAACCCCAGCGGCTCGGCGTGGTCACGCTCGAACATCGCGATGAACAGCGTCAACGTCAGGAACGGGTGGGCGCCCAGCTCGAACAGCGTCGGGTAGTCGTGGGCCACCAGCGCGGCGCGCTCGGTCTCCTCGAAGGCCAGCCAGGTGGAGCGCTCGGCATCGATGCAGTTCAGGAGCCGGTTGGCCTGCGTCTCCTCCCACCACGCGACGGTGCCGGCCGGGTCGTCGCGGTAGCGCTCGACGAGCTCGGCGTCGCGGTCGATCGTGAACAGGAACTTGTCCAGCAGGTACTTACTCATGACGCACCGCCCGGGTACCAGGTGAAGTACGCCTCCATGGTGTGGAAGAGGTCGAACGTGTCCACGTAGTCAGCCTTCATCCCCTCCCCCGCCACCCCCATCATCAGCATGAAGTCCATGAAGCCGTGGGTGGCGTTGCCCGGCAGGTGCAGGCTCTCGAGGCTGACCTCGGCCAGGCACTGCTCGATGTCACCCCCGGCGATCCAGCCGACGGCCTTCTGGTCGAACACCGGGTCCGGCCCGTGCGGCCCGAACTGGCGCGGGCCGCCCAGTTCCAACGACAGGTGCCCGGTGCCGATCACCGCCACCCGCTTGTCCGACGGCCAGGACTCGATCAGCTGCCGGATCGTGCGGCCCAGCTGCACGAACCTCTTGGGCTGGGGCAGCGGCGGCGCGAAGATGTTGGTGTAGATCGGCACGATCGGCAGGTCGGCCTCGGGGCGCAGCGTGATGATCGGGCACGTGATCGAGTGGTCGATGCGCAGCTCGTTGGAGAACGCCAGGTCGAACCCGGCGTCCAGCCCCTCGCGCAGCACGTACGCCGAGAGGTCCTCCTGGCCCTTCAGCAGCATCCGGGGCAGGCCGAACTCGCGCTCCTCGTTGTACCAGTTGGCGTCGTAGAACGGCGCCTTGCCGACGAGGAACTGCGGCATGTTGTCGAGCCACAGCTGGTGGAAGTGGTCGGAGCCGACCATCACCAGCACGTCCGGCCGGGCCCGCGTCAGCGTCGCGCGGAACGCCTCCACCTTGCGCACCCACTCGTCGGCGAACGGGGGCCGATCGTCCCCGACCGCCGTGCTCGCCCGATGGTAGAAGGGGTGGTGGGTGGACGCGATCACCGCGACCAGGTCAGCCATGGGAACCTCCCGGGTACGGGTCGGGCTCGACAGAGGTGTTGTTCAGGTCCACCGACAGGAAGATCTCGTTCGCGACGGGGTGGCGCAGCTCCTCGGCCAGCTGGCCGATCAGCCCCGCGGTGCGGGCGAGCAGCGCGAACCCGCGCAGCAGCTCCAGCGGCAGCCCGAGGTCGGCGAGCGCGGCCCCGCTCACACCCGCGCCGTTGAGCGGCAACGTCTTCCCGAGCACCTGCGGGTGGACGCGCCCGATCGCCGCGAACAGCTCCAGGTGCGGTCCGACCAGTCCCTCCTCGGCGGCGATCGTGAACAGCCGCGGCGTGCGCGGGTCCCCGTCCTTGTGGACGTGGTGGCCTAGGCCCGGCACGAACCGGCGCGCTGCGCGCTGGGCGCTCACGGTGGCCAGCGCCAGCGCGTCCCAGCCGGCGTCGTCGGTGGGCAGCTCGCCCGCCGCGTCGAGCACGTCGTGCAGGAACCGGCCGCAGTCCTCGGTGACGCCCAGGAACCGCGACCCCCCGCCGAGCAGCCCCGCCGCGAGCGCGCCCTGCACCGAGTCGGGCGCCGAGAGGTAGGTCAGGCGCGTGACGATGGCGGTCGGGGTGAACCCGTGGTCGGCCAGCGCCGCGAGCACCGCCTCGAACACCCGCGTCTGCGACGGTGTGGGGCGCCGCTGCGTCGCCAACCAGAACGCCAGCTCGCCGAACCCGACGCTGCCCATCACGTCTGCGGCGAGGTCCTGGCCCAGCAGCGTGATCCGATCACGGGTGGACGCGCCCAGCGCGGTCCGGTACTCAGGCATCGGTGGCCTCCTGCAGCCATTCCCGCAGCTCCGCGCCGTGCTCGTCCAGCTCGGGCGGCGGCAGCCGGTAGCCGGCGGGGGTGGCGGAGAAGCGGATCGGGTGCCGGGTGGTCGGGATCGCGCGATCGCCCTCCCCGACGACGACGACCGGGTCGAGACCGAACTTCTCGGCCATCGCGAACCCGCCGTCGATGGTGTTGATCGGGCCGCACGGCACGCCCGCGGCCACCAGCAGGTCGAACCACTCGACGGCCCCGCGGCGCCGGAGCTGCTCGGTGAGCAGCGGGCGCAGCTCCTCGCGGTGCACCGTGCGGTCGGCGTTGCGGGCGAAGCGCGGGTCGTCGGCGAGCGCGGGTACGCCGAGCACGTCGCAGAGCTTGCGGAACTGCGGGTCGTTGGCCGCGGCGACGATCAGGTCGTTGTCGGCGGTGGGCAGCGGTTCGTAGGGGAAGACGCTCGGGTGCGCATTGCCCATCCGGTACGGCACGACGTCGCCTGCGACGTAGGCGGAGCTGTGGTTGACCAGCCCCGTCAGCGCCGAGGACAGCAGGTTCACCTCGACGTGCTGTCCCTCGCCGGTGGCGTCGCGGTGGCGCAGCGCCGCGAGGATGCCGATCACGGCGTGGTTGCCGGCCATCACGTCGAACACGGAGATCCCGGCCCGGTAGGGCGGGCCGTCCGGGTCGCCGGTGAGGCTCATCAGCCCCGAGATCGCCTGCACCATGAGGTCGTAGCCGGGCACGTGGGCACCAGCGCCCGACCCGAACCCGCTGATCGACGCGTAGACCACGCCCGGGTTGCGCTCCTGCACGGCGGCGAAGTCGAGGCCGTACTTGGCCATCCCGCCCGGCCGCAGGTTCTCGATCACCACGTCGGCACGCCGCGCCAGCTCCCGGGCCACCCGGGCGTCGGCGGGGTCGCGCAGGTCGAGCGCGATCGACCGCTTCCCGCGGTTGATCCCGAGGTAGTACGTGGAGACGCCCTCGCGGACCGGCGGCATCCAGGTGCGGGTGTCGTCGCCCTGGAGTCCCTCGACCTTGACGACCTCGGCGCCCATGTCGGCCAGCAGCATCGTGGCGTAGGGGCCCGCAAGGATCCGGGAGAAGTCGGCGACCAGCACCCCCTCCAGGGGTCCGGCACCGGACATGGTCACTCACCTCCGTCAGGCGGACAAGTGTCCGTCGATCTGGATCCTTCGCGCCGAACTCCGGACCGTCAACCCCGAACGGTCGCGGATCAGGAGGCCGACGCCGTGATGTGGGGCACCGCCTCCAACCGGGCGAAGTCGGCGCTGATGTCGCCCGCGGCCTGCAGCAGCAGCGGCAGGTGGTGGCCGACGAGCCGCTCCATCGACGTCTCCGCGGCATGGCAGTTGACGTTGACGCCGGCGATGACGCGGCCGTCCCCGTCGCGCAGCGGGGCCGCGACCGAACGGATCCCGAGCGCCAACTGCTCGTCGGTGGCGGCCCAGCCCCGCGCCCGCACCTCGCGCAGCACCGCGTCACGCTCCGCAGGCTCCGGCTGCCACCGCGGGACGAGCCCGGAGCGGGTGGGCTCGGCCAGCACGCGCTCCAGCTCGGCGGGTGCCAGCGCCGCGAGCTGCACCTTTCCCAGCGACGTGGACAACGCCGGGAAGCGCGTGCCGATCTGCACGGTGAGTGAGACGATCTTCGGAACGGCCACCCGCGCCACGTAGACGATGTCGGAGCCGTCGAGCTGAGCGATCGAGCACGACTCGTCGGTCTGCGCCACCAGCCGCTCGAGGTGTGGGCGGGCGACGTCCCACAGCCCCATCGACCGCACGTAGGCCACACCCAGGTCGAGCACCCGCGGCGTGAGCGTGAACCCGCGGTCGACCGCGCGCACGAACCCCAGCTCCTCCAGCGTCAGCAGGATCCGGCGGGCGGTGGGCCGGGCCAGTCCCGTGGCCGTGGCCACCTCGGCGAGCGTCATCGCCGGGCGGTGCGGCCGGAACGCGGCGATCACCTCGAGCCCGCGCGCCAGCGCCTCGATGAAGTCCGGCCCGGTTCCCTCGCGCGGCATGAACGACCCCTCCCCGTGCTGGCGTCTCCCCGGAGCGCCACGGACCCCGCAGCCTAGCCCGCCGGTGTCCGGATGGCGGACACTCTCGCCCGACCAGCCGACGGATCGACGCTGAAGGGCCGATTGACACCACGCCTGGGCTGGCCGAGAGTGACGCGAGCCGATGATGACCGTGTGTCGGACGTTCGTCCGAAAGACTGGGAGTGACGCGATGAGTGAGCCAACCGACGACCGGCCGGTCGTGCTGCGCGGCGGCACGGTGCTGACCGTCGACGCCACCCACCAGGTGCTCGCCGGCCACGACGTGCTGGTGACGGGCGACCGGATCGCCGCGATCGGCGTCGGGCTGTCCGTCCCGGAAGGCACCGTCGAGATCGACGCCGCCGGCGGCATCGTGATGCCCGGCATGATCGACACCCACCGGCACCTGTGGCAGACGGCGATGCGCGGCTACGGCGCCGACTGGACGCTGACCCAGTACTTCGTCTGGTACTACCTGGAGTGGGGCAAGATCTTCCGGCCGCAGGACGTGTACGCGGGCAACCTGCTCGGCGCCATCGAGGCGATCGACGCGGGTGTCACCACCACTGTCGACTGGTCGCACGGGCTGCAGACCACCGAGCACGCCGACGCCGCCGTCGACGCGCTGCAGGCCGTGCCGGGCCGGTTCGTGCTGGCCTACGGCAACATCCAGGACGCGCCCGCGAACTGGACCGGCACCCCGGAGTTCCGGGACTTCGCCCGCCGCCGCTTCGAGAGCCTGGACAGCTGGGACATGCTCGGCTTCCAGCTCGCCTTCGACGTCACCGGCGAACCGACCTTCCCCGAGAGGCCGGCCTTCGAGGTGGCCCGCGACCTCGGTGTGCCGGTCACCACCCACGCCGGTGTCTGGGGCGCCACCGGCGACGACAGCATCCGGGTGATGTACGACAACGGCTTCATGACGCCCGACACCGTCTACGTCCACAGCGCGTCGCTCTCGGCCGACTCCTACCACCGCATCGCCGCCACCGGCGGATCCGTCTCGGTGTCCACCGAGAGCGAGCAGAGCGCCGGGCAGGGCTACCCGCCCACGTGGGCGCTGCGCCGCCACGGCATCCCGGTGTCGCTGTCGATGGACACCTCGGTCTGGTGGAGCGGGGACCTGTTCTCGGCCATGCGCGCCACGCTGGGCGCCGACCGCTCCCGCGAGCACATGGCCGCGCACGTCGACGGCAACACCGTCACCCACTCCGCGCTGCGCGCCGAGCAGGTCGTCGACTGGGCCACCCGCGGCGGGGCGGCGGCGCTGGGGCGGGAGGCCGACCTCGGGAGCATCGAGGTCGGCAAGAAGGCCGACATCGTGCTGATCCGCAACGAGCACTCCCCCGTGTCGTTCCCGCTGCTGCACCCGCACGGCCACGTCGCGTTCCAGGCGCAGCGCGGCGACGTCGACACGGTGCTGGTGAACGGCCGGATCGTGAAGCGCGACCACCGCCTCGTCGGCGTCGACCTGGCTGCGGCCCGCAGCGCCGTCGAGGACACGGTGGCGCACCTGCGCTCCACCCTCGGCGAGGAGGCCTGGCAGCAGGGCATGAACCCCGACATCCCCGAGACCAAGGTGCTCGACAACCCCTACACCTACACGACCTACCAGAGCACGAGCACGCACAGCGCCTGACGGGGCGCTCAGCCGGCCAGGGAGGCACCCAGCAGCCTGCCGACGATCAGCTCGACGTAGCCGTCGACGACGTCGTCGAGCGACAGGTCGCCGTCGGTGTGGAACCAGTTGCTGATGCCGTTGAGCATGTCGAGCAGCCCGAACGTGGCCAGCCGCGCGTCGGGCACGGTGAACTCGCCGGTGCGCATGCCGGCGGCGATGACGTCGCGGACGCGGCGCTGGTAGTACCGGCGGTGGTCGTCGATCACCGCCCGGTGCTCCGGGGTGAGCGACGCCAGCTCGTGCAGCCCGACGAGGTGCTCGACGCGGCGGCGGTGCAGGTGGCGCAGGTGCCCGCGCACCAGCGCTGCCATCCGCTGCGACGGGGTGCCGGGCGCGTCGAGCAGCGGCAGGTTCTCCTCGTTGGGCTCGCGGGTGACGGTCAGGCAGATCGCGTAGAGGATCTCCTCCTTGGACGCGTGGTGGTGGTAGAGGCTCGCGCCCCGGATGCCGACGGCGTCGGCGATCTCCCGCATCCCGACGCCCGCGTACCCGTCGGTGGCGAAGATCCGCGCCGCCGTCGTGATGATGTCGGCGCGGCGCAGCCGCGTGCGGGCTTCGCGCGACAGGTCGGGCACCGTCACGGAGGGCTCGCCCGCAGCTCGCGCTTGAGGATCTTCCCCTGCGCGTCGACGGGCAGCTCGGCGACGAGGTGCACCGCCTTGGGCACCTTGTAGGAGGCGAGCTGCTCCTTGCAGTGGGCGATCAGCACGTCGGCGTCGACTGGGGCGCCCGCCCGCGGGATGACGAACGCCGTGACGGCCTCGGACCAGTACTCGTGGGGCAGCCCGACGACCGCGGCGCGCAGCACGTCGGGATGGGCGTGCAGGACGCGCTCGACGTCCTGCGACGACACGTTCATCCCACCGGACTTGATCATGTCCTTCACGCGGTCCTGGAAGAACAGGTTGCCGGCATCGTCGCGTCGCACGACGTCACCGGTGTGCACCCAGCCATCGCGCAGCACCTCGGCGGTGCGCTCCGGGTCGCGGTGGTAGCCCAGCATCGTCGAGGGCGAGCGGCAGATCAGCTCGCCGACCTCGGCGTCGTTGCCGTCGGCGTCGACGACCCGGACCTCGAGGTGGCTGACCGGCCTGCCGATCCACGACGGGTCGGCGCCGGGGATGTCGTCGAGCGTGCGGAAGAAGCCGACGGTGCCCAGCTGCGAGAGCTCCGACTGGCCCCAGTAGGTGCCCCAGCGGACCTCCGGTGCGGCCTCGCCCCACGCCGCGACGGCGGTGGGCGGCACGACGCCGCCGTAGGTCATGCAGCGACGCATCTGCCCGACCGCCGCGGGCCCGAAACCGGGGTGCGCGGCCAGCGCCAGGTAGAACGTGGGTGTCTGCGCGACGACCGTGACCCCCTCCCTGGCGATGATCTCCAGCGCGAGCCCCGGCTCCACCGCAGAGGGCAGCACCAGCGTCGCCCCCATCATCGTCAGCGTCGTCATCGAGCCGAGGCCGGCGATGGTGTGGAACGGCATGACGAACAGCCACGTGTCGTCCGGCCCGGTCTGCAGGCCCCAGCTCCACGCGGGCGCGGTGGAGATCAGGTAGTTGCGGTGCGGGATGAGCACGCCCTTGGGCAGTGCCTCGGTGCCGCTGGTGTAGACGATCAGCGCGACGTCGTTCTCGTCGACGTCGGCATCGGGCTCGCCGTCGGGCTCCGCGGCCAGCCGCGCCTCGGCGTCGGCACCGTAGGCCACCAGCGCCGTCCCAGTAGGCAGCACCGAGCCGACCAGCTCCGCGAACCCCGGATCGACGAACACGACGGCCGGTTCCGCGTGGCCCAGCTGGTGCGCCACCTCGGCGGCGCGGTAGAGGGCGTTGATGCCGGTGAACGCCGCGCCGATCTTCAGCGCGCCGTAGTAGGCGGCCACCACGTCGACGGAGTTGCGGGCCATCGACGCGACCACGTCGCCGCGGCCCACGCCGAGCCGCAGCAGCAGGTGGGCGAACCGGTTGGCGCGGCGGTCGAGCTCGCCGTAGGTGAGCGCGACGCGCGAGCCGTCGGCCGGGTAGCTGAGGAAAGCGATCTTGTCGGGCTGGGTGCGGCCGTGGCGGCGGAGCTGGTCGCCGAGGGTGGCGCGGCCGATGCGCGCCCGGTGCACGTCGGGTAGCGCCCGGCCACCTGTCCCCCGGCCACCAGTCCCCCGGCCACCTGTCACGGCGCGACCGCGAACAGGGGCTGCCCGAACGTCTCGGATCCCACGATCTGCTCGACGGGATCGCGGGTGAGCTTGCGGGGGAACGGCCGCTCGGGGAAGCCGACGGCGACGTGCGCCGCGGTGATGTACTCGTCGGGGATCTCCAGCAGCTCGCGCACCCGCTGCTCCTCGAAGCAGAGCAGTGTGGTCACGGCACTGCCCACACCCTGGTCCCGCAGCGCGAGGCAGAAGTTCTGGACGGTCGGGTAGATCGAGGCACCGCCCACCACCGAGAGCCTGCCGAGCTCGTGGTCGGTGGGGTGCAGCCCGTCGAGCGCGGCGCAGACCACCACGATGGCCGGTACCTCGCCGAGGTGCTCGGCGAAGTGGTCCGCGTCCTGCACCGTCGTGGGCAGCGCGGAGACCGCGACCGAGCCCTCGGTGATGCCGTTGAGGTAGGCCTTCCAGATCGGCAGGTACAGGTCGGCGAGCGCCTTCTTGCGCGCGCCGTCGCGGACGACGATCCAGCGCACGGGCTGGCGGTTGCCGCCCTGCGGGCCGAACCGGGCCGCGTCGAACGCCACGCGCAGCACGTCGTCGGGCACCGGGTCCGGGCGGAAGTAGCGGCAGGTCCCGGTCGTGCGCATGGCCTCGGTCAGCTCCATTGCTGGACGTCCTTCACCTGTCGACGGTTAGGCTGAGGCTCGGCAGCATGCTGCGACCCAGGTAAACCTGTCAAGCAGTCGCCGATGAGGACTAACAGCGGTTAGCCCGATGCAGGAGGATCCCGTGATCGACGCCGGAGCGGCCGCCCCATTCGATCGCGATCGCCTGACCGCGGCGCTCGAGCACGCCAACCTGCCCACGCTCGTGCCGGTGCTCCACCAGCTCACCGGTGAGCGGCGCTGGCTGGAGGCCCCCTTCCGGCCCACCCGCAGCCGCGGCATGGACGACAACGACGGTGGCGGCTTCGCACCGGAGGTCGCCGCGCAGATCCGGGCCGCCACCGTCGACGCCGTGGCCGCGTGGGCGCAGGAGGGCACCGTCGCGGTGCCGGCTCCCGTCGGAGCCCCGCTCGTCGAGATGCTGAGCGTGGCCGTCGGCGAGACCGTGCCCGCCGAGTTCGCCGCGATGCTCGCCGAGGACATGGGCTTCGCACCCGAGGCCGTGCGCACGGCTCCGGCCAACGACCTCTCGGTGATCGTGATCGGCGCGGGCGTCTCCGGGATGCTCGCGGCGATCAAGCTCGCCGAGGCCGGCATCGACCACGTCGTGCTGGAGAAGAACGACGACGTCGGCGGCACCTGGCTGGAGAACTCCTACCCCGGGGCGGGCGTCGACACCCAGAGCCACCTCTACTCGTACTCGTTCGCGCCGCGCGCCTGGAGCACGCACTTCGGCAAGCGCGACGAGGTGCTGCAGTACCTGCGCGACGTCGCCGACGACCACGGGCTGCGCTCGCGGATCCGGTTCGACACCGAGGTCGCCGCGGCCGACTACGACGAGCACCGGCAGCGCTGGACGGTGCGCACCACCGCGGGCGAGGAGCTCACCGCCGACGTCGTGATCACCGCGACCGGGCAGCTCAACCGGCCCAAGGTGCCGCCGCTGCCGGGCCTGGAGGCGTTCCGGGGCCCGATCTTCCACACCGCGCACTGGCCCGCCGATCTCGACCTCACCGGCAAGCGGGTGGCCGTGATCGGCACCGGCGCCAGCGCGATGCAGGTGGTGCCCGCCATCGCCGCCGACGTCGCGCGGCTGACGGTGTTCCAGCGCTCGCCGCAGTGGGTGGCGGCCAACGACGTCTACTTCACGGCCATCGGCGACGCCGTGCACCATCTGATGGACCGGGTGCCGTTCTACCGGCAGTGGTACCGCGCCCGGCTGGCCTGGAACATCAACGACCGCGTCCACCCGTCGCTGCAGGTCGACCCGGAGTGGGAGCACCCGCGGCAGTCGGTCAACGCCGTGAACGACGCCCACCGCCGAGTGTTCACCCGCTACCTGGAGAGCGAGCTCGACGGCCGGCCCGACCTCATCGAGAAGGCGCTGCCCGCCTATCCGCCCTTCGGCAAGCGCATGCTGCTGGACAACGGCTGGTACGCGGCACTGCGCCGCGACAACGTCGAGCTGATCACCGAGGCCGTCGCGGCGATCACCCCGACCGGGGTGCGCGGCGTGGCCGGCACGGTACGCGACGTGGACGTCGTCGTGCTGGCCACGGGCTTCGAGACGCACAAGTTCCTGCACCCCGTCGACGTCCGGGGCCGGGCCGGGCGGGAGATCCACGACGTCTGGGGTCCCGAGGACGCCACCGCGCACCTGGGCATCACCACCCCCGGGTTCCCGAACCTGTTCCTGACCTGCGGCCCGGGCACCGTGCTCGGCCACGGCGGCAGCTACATCACGATCGCGGAGTGCCAGGTGCGCTACATCGTCGACCTGCTGGTCACGATGATCGAGAACGGGATCGGCGCCGTGGAGTGCCGGCCAGAGGTCGAGGACGAGTACGTCCGACGCCACGACGCCGCCCACGCCCGGATGATCTGGACCCACCCGGGCATGGACAACTGGTACCGCAACGACGCGGGCCGTGTGGTCTCGACGCTGCCGTGGCGGATCGTCGACTACTGGGGCATGACGCGCGCGGCCGACCTCGCCGACTTCACCACCGAACCCGCCCGAGCGCCCACCGGCTCATGATCCAACCGGAACCCGTGAGCGTTCGGCGGGCACCCGCGCCGGCAGCGCGAGGGTCAGCACGAGCCCCCCGGCCAGTAGCCCGACGCTGACCGCCAGCGCGCCGACCGTCGCGGCGACCGACCCCTCCCCCAGCCGGGAGAAGAACACCGTGCCGGACAGGGCGATCCCGGCGGCCGTCCCGAGCTGGACGGTGGTGTTCATGATCCCGGACGCCGAGCCTGCCTGGTCGGGGCGGATCTCCGACATCGACGTGCCGAACAGCGCGTTGAGCACCGCACCCATGCCCAGTCCGAACACGACCACCGGCGCGACCAGCGCCCAGCCCGACAGCGCGGCGCTCAGCGCGCCGACCAGCAGTGCGATCACCGCCAACCCGACCAGCAGCACCCCGATCGCCGCCGCGGTGAACACCCGGCCCAGCCGCGGCGCGAGCTGCATCGCGAGCACGTTGCCCACGACGATGCCCAGCGTCGCCGGCACGAACGTCAGCGCCGCCTGCAGCGGGGAGAACCCGAGCCCCGACTGCAGGTGCAGCGTGAGCACGAAGAACACCCCGAGCGCGGTGTTGACCACGAACATCACGGCCTGCCCGGCCGCCAGGCTCCGGTGGCGCAGCAGCCCGGGGACGTTCAGCGGCTCACCTCCGCGACGGGCCAGCGCCCGCTGCTGCAGCGCGAACAGCCCGAGCAGCGGGACGGCGGCCACCAACAGGACGATCGACCACGCGGGCCAACCCAGCTCCCGGCCCTGCACCAGCGGGTAGAAGATCGCGAACAGCGCGGCCGCCAGCAGGGTGAGACCACCCAGGTCCAGGCGCGCCCCGCCCGTTCGCGGCCGGGTCGGCATCGTCAGCAGCGCGCCGACCACCGCGAGCGCCCCGATCGGCAGGTTGATCAGGAAGATCGCGCGCCAGCCCGAGCCGAAGAGGTCGGCCTCGGTGAGCACGCCACCCAGCAGCGGGCCCGCCACCCCGCCGAGCGGGAACGCGGCCGCGTAGCACGTCATCGCCCTGGGCCGTTCCGCCTCGTCGAACTCGGCGAAGATGAACGACAGGACCTGCGGCACCATCAGCCCGGACCCGATGCCCTGCACGATCCGCGCGGCGATCAGCACGCCGACGTCGGACGCCGTGCCCGCCGCCAGCGACGACACCGTGAACACGGCCATGCCCAGCACGAACAGGCGCTTGCGGCCGTACCGGTCGCCCAGCCGGCCGCCGGTGATCAGCGTGAGCGCGAACCCCAGCGTGTAACCGGCCGAGATCCACTGCAGCGCGGACTCCCCGGTGCCGAGCTGGTGCTGGATGGTCGGCAGCGCCACCGCCACGATCTGGTTGTCGATCATGTCCACCAGCACGGCCAGCACGGCCACCGCCAGCGCCCACCACCTGAGCGGATGTTTCTCCATGACGTCTCCCCCTGGCTCGATGCCCGATGCACGCCCATCGTCAATCATCGCAACGACTGTGTCAATCAGATGATTGATTGAGTGCTCCGTCCAGTTGATACCGTCGTCGCTCCCTATACTCGCGGCGGTGACGCCAGAAGAGTTCCGCGCCGCCGGCCACGTGCTGATCGACTGGATCGCCGATCACCGCCTGCGCATCCCGGACCTCCCGGTGCAGGCACAGGTGCAGCCCGGCGAGGTCGCGGCGGGGCTGGCCCCGGTGGCCCCGGATCAGCCCGAGAGCTTCGACGCCGTGCTGGCCGACCTCGAGGACGTCGTGGTGCCCGGCATCACCCAGATCCAGCACCCCCGTTACTTCGGCTGGTTCCCGTCCAACGCCACCCTCAGTTCGGTGCTTGGCGACCTCGCGTCCTCCGGGCTGGGCTCGCTCGGCATCACCTGGCAGTCCGCGCCCGCGCTCACCGAGGTCGAGGAGGTCGTCGTCGGCTGGCTGCGCGAGCTGACCGGGCTCCCGCCGTCGTGGCGCGGAGCCATCCACGACACGGCCTCCACGGCCTGCCTGGTGGCACTGCTGGCCGCCCGCGAACGGGCCACCGACTACTCGGAGACCCGCGGCGGCCTGCAGGCCGAACCCGCACCGCTGACGGTGTACACCACCGCCCAGGCCCACTCGTCCGTGCCGAAGGCGGCGCTGCTCGCGGGCTTCGGCCGCGACAACCTCCGCCTGGTGGAGGTGGATCCGGTCACCCGCGCGATGCGCCCCGAGGCGCTGACCGCCGCCATCGAGGCGGACGTCGCGGCCGGGCGGCGACCGGCCGCCGTCGTGGTCAGCGTCGGCACCACGGGAACCACCGCCGTCGACCCGCTGGCGGCGATCGTGCCGATCGCGCAGGCGCACGGCCTGTGGATCCACGTGGACGCGGCGATGGCCGGATCGGCGCTGCTGCTGCCCGAGATGCGGTGGCTCGTCGAGGGCGTCGAGGGTGCCGACTCGCTGGCCTGGAACCCCCACAAGTGGATGGGCACGGTCCTGGACTGCGCACTGCTCTACGTCGCCGACCCGGAGCACCTGGTGCGCGTGATGTCGAGCGACCCGTCCTACCTGCGCTCCACAGTGGACGGCGAGGTCACGCAGTACAAGGACTGGGGGATCCCGCTCGGACGGCGCTTCCGGGCGCTCAAGCTGTGGTTCCACCTGCGCCTCGACGGCGTCGAGGCGATCCGCGCCCGGCTGCGGCGCGACCTCGCCAACGCCCAGCACCTGGCCGCGCAGGTGGCGGCGACGCCGGGCTGGCGCGTCCTCGCACCCGTGACGCTGCAGACCGTCTGCCTGCGCCACGAGCCGATCGGGCTCGTCGACACCGCGGGCGAGGTGCTCGACGGCGAGCGCCTCGACGCCCACACGCTCGCCTGGGCCGATGCCGTCAACGCGTCCGGGCGAACGCTGATCACCCCGTCGATCCTCGACGGCCACTGGTCGGTCCGGGTCTCCATCGGCGCCGAGCGCACCGAGCGGGCCGACGTCGACGCCGTCTGGCAGCTCCTGCGCGAGACAGCAGAGACGGCCTGACGCCCGGGGTTGCCGTTCGGCAAGGAAGGTATGTCGGAATCGTCTGGTCACCTCCCCGGCGAGCGATGTCATCTGATGACTTTTTCGATGAGGCTTGTTCCGGCGCGGTACCGGGTCACCCGGCGGGCGCATCCGATCCGGACGACTCAGGAGCACCGGCATGTCCTTCCCCAACAGCTACCCGAGCCAGAACACAGGACCCCAGAACCTCGGGCCCCAAAACCTCGGGCCCCAGAACCTCGGGCCCCAGAACCCGTACGGGAACCGCCCGCAGGCCCCCGGGACCCACCAGGGTGGTCCCCGTCCGACGCCGGGCGCGTGGCCGCCACCTGCGGGCCCCCCGATGGGCCAGCCGTACGGCGGCCCCGTTCCGGCCGGGCGGCCCCAGCAGGTGCGTCCGCCGGCACCCGACCCCCGGATGCCCGACCCCCGGATGCCTGACCCCCACATCGTTGCGGCGACGCGGCCGCGGGAGGTGCAGACCGCCTTCCAGCTGCTACTGGCGAACATCGCCTGCAGCGTGATCGGTGCGGTGCTGTCGTTCACGTTCGTCAGCGCGCTGGTGGAGATCGCCATCAAGGAAGCGGGGATCGACGACGGCCTCGCGGCCGCGGTGCGCGACGCGGCGCAGTCGGCCGGGCAGACGCAGATCGTGACCCAGGTGGTGGCCAGCGCCGTCGCGGTGGCACTGACGCTGTTCTTCGTGATGCAGATGCGCAACCGCAAGAACTGGGCGCGGATCCTGCTGACCGTGTTCGGCGCGCTCACCGTGCTGGGCATCGTCATCGTCCACGTCCGCAGCTTCGGCGACTACCTCGCGATCGGCACCACCGGCACGATCTACGCGGTGCTGGCGATCGTGCAGATGCTGCTCATCGTCGCGGCGATCGTGTTCATGTTCCGCCCGCGGTCGAACGCCTGGTTCGCGCACGTCCGGCAGGCGCGCTGATGTCCACGGGCGCCCTGCTCGAGAGACAGCGGTTGAGCAGGTTCGCCATCCCGCTGGTCTGCGCGGCGCAGCTGATGGCGGCGCTGGACGTCACGATCGTCAACCTGGCGCTGCCCGCGATCCAGCACGATCTCGGGATGTCGAACGCCGGGCTGGCGTGGGTGATCGACGCCTACACGCTCGCCTACGCCGGGCTGCTGCTGCTCGGCGGTCGGGCGGGCGACCTGCTCGGGCACCGCCGCACCCTGCTGATCGGCATCTCGATCTTCACGGTGGCCTCGCTGCTCGGCGGGCTCGCCCAGGACGCCGGGCAGTTGCTCGCCGCCCGCGCGGGCCAGGGCATCGGCGCGGCGCTGGCCACGCCCAGCACGCTGGCGCTGATCACGACGCTGCGCCCGGCCGGCCCGGCCCGCACGAAGGCGATGGTCGCCTACGGGGCGATGGCCGGGGTCGGCATCACGCTCGGGCTGGTGCTCGGTGGCGTGCTCACCGAGACGGCGTCGTGGCGCTGGGTCCTGCTCGTGAACGTGCCGATCGGGGTCGCGTTGCTCGCCGTCGCGCCGCGGGTGCTGCCGGAGTCCACCGGCGTGCGCCGTCGCATCGACGTGTTGGGGGCCCTGCTCGGCACCGCCGCACTGACGAGCCTCGTGTTCGGCGTCATCCGGATCGGCACCGACGGCTGGGGCGACGCGACAGCCGCGATCGCCTTCGGGGTCGCGGCCGTCCTGCTCGTGACGTTCGTGCTGGTCGAGCACCGGGTCGCCGAGCCGATGCTGCCGCTGGGGCTGCTGCGCCACCGCACCCGGCTGGGGGCCTACCTCGTCGCCTGCCTGCTCTTCGCCTGCCTCTACCCGTCGTTCTTCTTCCTGAGCCGCACGATGCAGGACGTGCTCGGCCAGGGACCCATCGAGGCGGGGCTGCGGTTCCTGCCGATCGGGCTCGGGGTCCTGATCTTCGCCATCGTCACCCGGCGGCTGGTGCTCGTGGCCGGACCGCGCCTGCTCGTGCTCGGCGGGACGGCCGCGACTGCGGTGGCCTCGCTCGCGCTCGTGCTGCTCGACGCCGACAGCCCGTACGCGGCGCTGCTGCTGCCGTGCCTGATCGGGCTCGGTGCCGGGGTCGGCACGACGTTCGTCGCCAACGCCGCGGCGGCCATGACCGACGTCGCCGAGTCGGACGCGGGCATCGCCGCCGGACTGCTCAGCACGTTCCAGGCCATCGGCGGCACGATCGGCGTCGCCGCGCTGGCCTCCGTGGCGGCCTCGGCGACCGGTTCGTGGCTGACCGCTGCAGCGGTTCCGCCGACACCGGCGGTCGTCCGCGACGCCCTGCTGTACGGGTTCGACAACGGCTTCCTCATCGCCGGCGGCCTCGCCGCGCTGGCGTTCGTCGCCGCGGCGGCCAGCGTCCGGACGCGGTGACCTGCACCCGGCTCGGCCGCGACGTGGCAGGAAGGCCACCTTCCCGCAAGAGTCTTGCGGGAAGGTGGCCTTCCTGCAACCCGGTCGGGGAGGTCAGGTGAGGCGCTCGACCGCCTCCAGCAGCTTCGACACCTGGCTCACCACGCTGAAGTTCTGCTTCGCGTAGGCCTCGGCGGCCACCCCCTTCGTGCTCTTCCAGTCCTCGTCGACGGCCCGTACGACCGCGGCCGCCAGCGACGCGGCGAGCGCCTCCCGGTCGTCGGTCTCCGGGACGAGCACGCCGACCTCGGGCGTCACGAAGTCGCGGGGGCCACCGGAGTCGGCGCCGATCACCGGGGTGCCGCACGCCATGGACTCGATGAACACCAGCCCGAACGGCTCACGGTAGGACGGGAAGCAGCCGACGTCGGCGCAGTTGAACAGCACCGCCAGCTCGTCCTGTGGGCGCGGGCCGACGAAGTACGTGCGCTGCAGGCCGAGCTCGGCGGCCAGGTCCTGCATCTCGACCTGCGCCTCCGGCGGCCCGGAACCGATCACCAGCGTGAGGATCCGCTTTCCCTCGGCCTGCTCGTAGCTCGCCGCGGCGTGCAGGAGCGCGTCGAGCCGCTTCCAGTCGGCGAACTTGCCGCAGAACGCCACCACCGCGTCGAACCCGTCCGGCGGCGCCACCGGCACGGGCACCCCGTCGGTGCCCTCGGCCGGATGGGTCAGGAAGCCGGCCAGCACGTTCGCCCGGTCGGCGTAGACGTCGACCGGATCGGTCATCCGCTGGAAGACATCCTGGTTGTAGCCGTTGGGCGAGAGCACCACGCGGTCGCGCGGGAACTCCGGGAAGACGTCGAGCAGCGCCTCGATCTGCTCACCCGAGATGGAGGCCACCACATCGACAGCGTGCGCCGGATCGGCGTGGTCGAAGATCTTCTCGCGCTGCATGAAGGGCAGGAAGCGCAGCGGGAACTCGTCGAGACGATCGGCCCGCCGCTCGTTCGCGTACATCTTCAGCTCGGTGCCGTGGGCGAAGCACAGCAGCGGCATCGTCCCGCGTCCGGCGGCGGCCCGGCGCTGGATGACGTCACGCATCACCACCGTGTTCATGAAACCGTGATGGGCGATCGCCAGCTCGAACCGGTCCTCCCCCGCCGCCTCGATCTCGTCGATCCACTCCGCGACCTCACCCGTCAGCCGGGCGCGGTAGGCGTCGACCTCCGCCTCGCTCATGCCGTGCCAGCGGTAGTTGCTGACCGGGGAGATCGACTCGCAGATCGGGATGTCGTGCTCGAGCGCGAAGACCCGCACGTCCTCCTCGCGGAAGCGCTGGCGACGCGACGGGTACATCGAGTAGCAGCGCCACCCCGGCAGGGCGTTGTAGGCGTGGTGGTGCGCCTCGTGCAGGATCCCCGATCCCGGGGCGAACTCCCCACCTCGCTGCCAGTTGTTGGTGCCGAGCTGAAAGATCAGCCGGTCGCCCATCCACGCCTCCCGCTCACTCCGCCATCGCAGATCGCATCGATCCACGCCGCAGGAGACTAGTGCTGGGGGTCACAGGGGGTGCGGGGACGTCGGTTGCCGCTCTCCTGCAGGTCGGGTCGCGACGGCGCCACCCCCGTGGCCACCGCGCCAACGTCCCGACATCGGCGCGGTGGCCAACCGGTTGGCGCGGTCGCAGCGAAGGGGGCGCGTGACGGGGCAAGTCAGCGCGAGTTGGGACAGATTGACCCGCGAGTTGGGATGGATGGGCCCGCGAGTCGGGCTCATGAGCGTGCCCGGCCCCGGCGATGCCCTCTCGCCGGAGGAGCAGATCGGCGGGAGGACACTCAGCGGCCCCGGCACCGGCACGGACAGCGGTCGCTCGCGCTCGCCGAAGCAGCCGAGCTGGCTGCCGCGATCCCGCGATCCGGACGTCTCGCGGGGTTCAGGGTGAGCAGCAGGTCGCCTCCCCCGTCGCCGGCACGGCAGCAGGAGCGCCACCCGCCAGCGCCAGCCGGGACGCGGCGAACTCGGCCTTGCGGCCCTGTTCCAGCTCGGGGTGGTCGTACTCGTCGTTCCAGTTCCACCAGTCGTAGGGCGCCGACTGGGGGTATCCCTCCGGTGAGTCCTCCCACGACTCCTGGCGTCCGAACGCGGTGATGTCGAGGTAGCTCCACGTGCCGCCCATGACCTCGTCGCCGCGGTTGTCGACGAAGTAGGTGCGGTAGATCGCGTCGCCGTCGCGCACGAACGCGTTCGTGCCGTGCCACTGGTCCACGCCGAAATCGCGGTCGAAGTCGTCGGTGAGCGTGTACCAGGGGATCGACGTCCACCCCATCCGCGGTTTGAGGCGCGCGAGGTCGGGCTGCGATCCGCGCGAGACGAACGCGAGCGTGGTGTCGCGGGCGTTCAGATGGACCGGGTTCGCGACCTGGTCGGCCACCATGGAACAGCCGTGGCACGCGTGGTCGGGCCAGCCGTACACGTCCGGGTCGAAGAACGCCCGGTAGACGATCAGCTGGCGACGGTCCTCGAACAGCTCCAGCAGGCTCCGGGAACCCTCAGGCCCCTCGAACCGGTACTCCTTCTCCACCGCCAGCCACGGCATCCGCCTGCGCTCGGCGGCCATCGCGTCCCGGGCACGGGTCAGGACCTTCTCCTTCACCAGCAGTTCCTGGCGCGCCGCGTCCCACTCCTGCGCCGAGACGATCGAAGGCGTCTTCATGGTCGTTCCACCTTTCGGTTCGGGCCGGGTTCACCGGCCGAGATGATCGAGCAGGGCGTCGAGCGGGCCGTCCCAGTCCCGGGCCAGCGCGGCCAGGAACTGCTGCGCCACCTGCATCGGCGCGGAGCGCAGCCGGTAGCGCACCCGCCGCCGCTCCCCCGGTTCGGCCGTGACGAGGCCGGCCTCGGCCAGCAGCGCGATGTGCTTCGCGATCGCCTGCCGGGTGATCGGCAGCCGTTCGGCCAGGTCCGTGGCGGTGGCGGGACCACCGGCGGCCAGCGCGGCAAGGATGGAACGCCTGCTCGGGTCGGCCAGCGCGACGAAGACCTGTTCGGCGACCGCCTCCATGTCGGGCGGCATCGTCAGGCGGCATCGAGGTGGTCGACGAGCTCACCCAGCTCGTTCGCCCAACCCTGGACGTGGCTGTCGTACTCCTTGCCGTGGAGATCGTCGGGCAGCTGCGCGAAGCCCGTCTCGACCACGGTCAGCCGTGTGCTGACACCCACCGGCTCGAGCGTGAACTCGACGTAGGTGCGGCGAGCGTCGTCGTCGCAGTGCGCGTCCAGGGTCCACGTGAAGCCGAACACCGAGGGCTCCTCGACGCGCTCGACCCGCATGTCGGCGACGTGCCCGTCGCTCCAGGTCATGCGTGCGGCACCGCCGGGACGCAGATCGATCGTCGCCGTGTGGCCGAACCAGCTGCCCAGTCCCTCTGCCGTGGTGATCGCGGCCCAGACCTTGGCAGGTGGATGAGCGATCTCCACGACCCGCTCGATGCGATCCGGGAATCCCATGAGAACCTCCACCTCGTTGCAACTTGACGGTTGCAATCGTATCGCAACCGTCCAGTTGCGTCAAATGCCCTGGGTGGCGAGGAACCCCCCGACGAGCCGGTTGAACGTGGCGTGCTGCTCCCACTGCGGCCAGTGCCCGGCCCCGATGATCAGCTCGAAGCGGCCGTCGGGGATCCCGGCGGCCATGTCCATCCCGGCCCCGGCCGGTCCGGACGGGTCGTCGCTGGTCCAGACGACGAGCGTGGGCGCGGCGATCGAGGCCAGCTCGGGCGCGGTGACGAGGTTGCGCCGCCGGATCGCCGGGTCCTGCAGGCACAGGATGTGGCGCATCGACGTGGCGAACCCCGGCCGGGAGTAGATGGCCCTGCGGATCGCGACCAGCTCGTCGGTGACGGTTGCGGGGTCGGCCATCAGCCATTCGAGGCGGGCGCGGACGCGCTCCGGGGTGGGGTCGTCGGCGGCGGCCTGCGAGAGGCTGCGGATCCGTTCCATCACCTCGGGTGTGGCCATCGTGCCGCCGGGGGTGTTGAGCACGAGCCTGGCCACGCGGCCGGGATGCGCGGCCGCGACCTTGATCGCGACCCAGCCGCCGAGGGACTCCCCGCACAGGTGCGCCCGGTCGATGCCGAGCACGGCGAGCAGCCCCAGCAGGTGCTCGACGTAGGCGCCGATCTCCAGGTCGGACGTGGCCGTGGTGGAGTACCCGTGTCCGGGATAGTCGTAGGCGATCACCCGCCGGTCCGCCGCCAGCGCCGCGATGTTGTGGGCGTAGGCCTCCAGGTGCCCGCCGGTGCCTGCCATCAGCACCACCGGCACCGCGTCACCGTCGCCTGCCGTCAGGATGCGCGTGCGCCAGCCACCGACGTCGACGAAGCGGATCGTGTGCTCCACCTCGGCGAGCGCGACCCACACCGGCACCGGCATTCCCGTCACCCCGGGCCCGGTCACCCCCATCCCGGTCACCACGGCGCCGAGAGCAGCCACTCGGGCGCGGCGTCGGCCACCGCCCGGTCCCAGGCCGGCCGGGCCACGTCGAGGAACGCGCCCCGGACGTAGAGCAGCGGTTCACCATCGGACGTCGCGAGCGCGCGGACCCGCCCGACGACAACGGCGTGGTCACCGCCGTCGAGCACGCTCTCCCGGTCGCATTCGAAACGGGCGATGGTGCCGTCGAGCAGTGGGCTGTCGTGGCGGCCGGGGGTGCTCGTCACGGCGGCGAAGCGGTCGCCCGTGCTGCGGGCGAAGGCCGTGGCGACGGCGCGCTGGTCGGCGCCGAGCACGTTGACGGCGAAGCCGGGCGCCGTCGTGAGCGTCTCGTGCATCCGCCGACCCCGCCCGATGCAGACCAGCACGAGCGGCGGTTCCAGCGACAGCGCGCAGAACGCGCTCACGGTGCACCCGACAGGCTCCCCGCCACCGTCGACCGTGGTGATCACCGTGACGCCGGTGGCGAACCGGCCCAGCGCGTCCCGAAGGGCCCCGGTGTCGGGGCCGGCGAGCCCCACCGTCGCCGTCACGACCGGGCCGCCGCGGTGACGGCGGGCCGCGGATCGCCTGCCAGCGCCAGCGCGCGGTCGACGAGCCGCAGCGCGGGCGCCTTGTCGTAGGACAGGTAGTTGGACGAGTAGAGGCGCACCGGATCGCCCGCGTAGTAGCGCTCGTACTGCACCGCGCGCTGCCCGAAACCGTCGCCGCACAGGTCCCAGGCGAGCTTGTAGAGCCGCACGCGCTGGGTGGCGTCGAGCCCGTCGGCACCCTGGAAGTACAGCGCGATGTCGGCGCCGATCGGGCTGTCGAAGTCGGCCGCCGACGGCATCATCAGCAGCCCGCCCGCACCGAGGGTCTGCAGCACCTCCGCGGCCTTCGGGTAGCACCCCGAGAGGTGCATCCGCAGGGTCTGCAGCGGCAGGAAGCCCGGCCGCACCGACCGTCCCGACGCGGAGGTCTCCAGGTCGACCTCGGCCGCCCGGATCAGCGCCCGGCAGGTCTCGGTGGCGGCGATCAGCTCCCCCAGCTGCCGCTGGACGTGCAGGAACCCGTCGATCTTGACGGCCTGCGCCAGCGCCATCGCGACCCCGGTGATGAACTGCATCTTCACCAGCCCCCGCACACCGGTCTGGTGCGCGGTGTGCTGGCGCAGGTTCGTGTCGGTGTAGAGCGCGTTGGCGAGCGCGACGTCGCCGTGGAGGAACACGCGGTCCCACGGCACCAGCACGTCGTCGAACACGACGAGCGCGTCGGCCTCCTCGAAGTGGGCCGAGAGCGGGTGGTCGAACGCGTTGCGGGTGCCGTCGTCGAACGGTTCGCGGCAGATCAGGCGCAGCCCCGGGGTCTCGATCGGCACGGCGAACACGGCCGCGTGCTTCTCGTCGCCGGGCCGCAGGCCGGGCAGGTTGTAGATGATGATCTCGTCGGCCATCGGTGCCAGGGTGGCGAGCATCCGGGCGCCACGCACGATCAGGCCGTCGGCGGTCTCGGCGACCACACCCATGTGCAGGAACTCCTCGGCCTGCTCCGCCGAGCTGCGGGACCGGTCGATCTGCGGCGTGATCAGGGCATGGGTGAGGAAGAGATCGTTGTCGCGGACGTACGCGTGGTAGCGCGCGACGTTGTCGGCGTAGCGCTGCCCGAGCCGGGCGAAGACGCCGGGCTCCTCGGCGAAGGCCAGCAGCGTGGTGTTGAGGAAGTCCGGTGAGCGGCCCATCAGGCCCAGCGTCGCCTCCGACCAGACGCGGTAGGCCTCGCGGCGGGCCACCAGGTCGTCGTAGGACGTGGGCGCGACGAACGCGGTGCCGACCGGGCCGTGGGGGCCCGGTCGGGTGAGCACGTCCCGGAACTGCGGGTCGTGCTGCATGTCGTAGAGGGCGGCGATCTGCTGGATCGGACGCCGCAGCGCCGGATGGCTGGTGACGTCCTCGATCCGTTCGCCGCGCAGCCACACCTCGCGCGGGGTCGTGCGCAGGCGCTCCAGGTACTGGGCGCCGGTCCGGACGGTCATGCTGGCTCCTCCCGCGCCGGGGGCGCGATGCTCGAGACAAGGCCCATGCCGGTGATCCACTCACCGACGGGCTCGTAGTCGGATACGGCCAACGGCCCACCCCAGGCGGCGAGGGCGGCGGCCCAGGTGCGCAGCTCCAGCGCGCCGGGTCCGGCGTCGCGGTGGACGTCGGCGTCGGTCTGATGGGCGAGCAGCGCCGGGTCTTCGATCAGGCGGTCGAGCAGGGCGCGGTCCCACGGGGCGTTGACGCGCCCGGTGGCCGCGCCGGCCGCGAGCTGCTCGGTCCGGGCCCGCCGCACGGGTTCCAGCTCGGCGACGCGGGATCGGCCGTGCACGAGGAACTCCCGCCACTGCGGCGTGACGTCCGGGTCCTCCGCCGAGATCGACGCCGGCCAGTGCGACAGCCCACCGGACCCGACGAGCAGCACCCGCGTGCCGCCGCCGGCCGCGCGCAGCACCTCGCCGACGGCTCGCCCGAACGCGGCGCAGCGGGCGAAGGACGGCAGCGGCGGGCAGCCCGCGTTGACGACGATCGGCACCATCGCGACGTCGAGTGCGGGGAACAGCTTCGCGTAGACCTGGGCGATGCCGTGGTCGATGCCCAGGTCCAGCGAGATTGCCGGGTCGAACCCGCGCGCGGTGACGCCGTCGAACACGGCCCGCGCGAGGTCTGCTGCCAGCGGCAACGGGCCAGCCGGGGTGTCGTAGTCACCGACCCCGCTGACGCGCTCGACGCCGATGCAGAACGGGGGCATGCAGTCGTAGAACAGGTTGCGGGCGTGGTCCGGGCCGAAGATCACGACGGCGTCGGGGGCGAGGTCGGCGACCGCGGCCCGCACCCGCTCGGCGGCGGCGCTGAAGTGCCCGCCGGGCGCGTCCGGGGTGGCGGCCGGGGCGATGGTCCAGAACGGGGAGTGCGACAGCGCGACGCACCCGACGACCGTCGCCATCAGAGCGCCGTCCCTCCGATGAGGACGAACGCCACCCGGCACGGCGCGGTGGAGCGGTTGGACCAGCGGTGCCGGGTGCCGCGCTGCACCAGCACGTCGCCCGCGGTCAGCTCCCGCTCGTCGGCGTCGAGCACCGACCAGATCGCGCCGTCGAGGACGAGCGCGTAGTCCAGCGACGCCGTGCTGTGGAACATCCGGTTCCGGCGCTCGCCGCCGTCGGTGTCCCAGTCGGCGTCGGGCGGGAACTCGACGATGCGCAGCACCGAGCCGTTGGCGGGCGGGGAGATCTCGGCACGGCCGGACAGGCCGTCCTCGGGGGTTCCCGCGTTGTCGACGGGCACCTCCTCGTGGCGCCAGAAGTCGGTCATCGCGAACGTCGGGGTGTCGGCGATGACCTGCACGTGCGGGCACGGCGCGTCGGAGACGATCGTCGAGCGACCGGCCGCGTCGAGGCCGGTGACGAGGCGCCGGTAAGGCCGCACCGCGGCCATGACGGCGCGCTCGGACAGGGGGATGTTCTCGGGCACGGGGAACTCCGATCAGGGGAGCAGGGACAGGCCGCCGTCGGCGACGACGACCTGCCCGGTCACGTAGGTGGCCCGCATCAGCCCGACGACGAGCTCGGCCACCTCGTCGGGGTGCCCGGTGCGGCGAAGCGGGGCCTTCTCGGTGATCTGGGCGCGGAAGTCGTCCCAGTCCGCCGTCCAGCGGGTCTCGATGAAGCCGGGCGCGACGGCGTTCACGCGGATCTCGGGCCCGAGAGCACCGCCCAGCAGCTTGCACATGTGGTGCACCGCGGCCTTGCTGACCGCGTACGGGATGCTGCTGCCGCCGACGTCGACGCCGGCCAGCGCGCCGACCACCACGACGTTGCCGTTGCCGCTCTTGCGCAGCAGCGGCTCGGCGGCCTGCACGAAGTGCCACGGCCCCAGCACGTTGAGCCGCAGGATCGGCTCCCACACGTCGTCGGTGACGGCGTGGATGTCGGGGTGCGGGATCCGGGCGGTGCGCCCCGCGGCGTAGACGAGCGCGTCGAGCCGACCGTGGGCGCTCTCCACGTGCGCCACCACCTGCGCCGGGGCGCCGGCGTCGCTGAGATCGGCCTGCAGGAATGTCGCGCCGTCCAGCTCGGCGGCCACCGCGTTGCCCTCGTCGACGCTCTTCGCGCCGACCACGACGACCCGGTAGCCCTCGCGGTCGAGCCGCCGCGCCACCGATGCCCCGATCCCCGTGGACCCCCCGGCCACGATGGCGACGGGCCGGTCGTCGGTACCGGTGGTCATGTCGTCACGAACCGGGTCGGCAGGGCGGCGAAGTTGCGCACCGTCCGGCTGATCCCGCGCCGGGCCTCTCCCGCCGCCTCGAACCGCACCACCCGCTCGACGAGGTGCTCGAGCAGGGTGGCCGCCTCCAGCCGGGCGACGGGCGCGCCGAGGCAGAGGTGGATCGACGCACCGAACGCGAGGTGCATCTTCGCCCGGGGCGCCGTGATGTCGAACGTGTCGGCGTCGTCGAACGCGTCCGGGTCGCGGTTGGCCGCGGGGAACAGCGCGCAGACGTCGGAGTCGGCCGGGATGGTGACGCCCTGCAGCTCCACGTCCTCCAGGGTCCGGCGGACGAAGACCCGCACCGGGCTGTCCCAGCGCAGCACCTCCTCGACCGCCGCCGGGATCAGCGACGGATCGGCCCGCAGGATCTCCCACTGCTCGGGGAACAGGGTGAAGGCGTGGATCATGTTGGAGATCAGGCTGTTGGTGGTGTCGACGCCCGCCACCCAGATCGACGCGATCGCGAAGAGCCGCTCGGTGCCCTCGGCGGCCAGCAGCCCGTTGTCGCCGCCCTGTTCCATCATCATCCGGCCCAGGCAGTGCGCGGGCATGCCGGTCAGCCCCTCGTTCCCGAGCCAGCCCAGGCTCTCCATGATCAGCTGGAGGTGCGCGGGATCGGGCTCGGGCCCGACGACGTGGAACGCCGCGTCGGCCCAGGCGGCCATGCGCTGCGTCCCCGGCGACGGGATGCCCGTGACCCGCGCGATGGTGAGATCCGGGATCGGCTGCGCCAGCGCCGTCACCACGTCGACCGTTCCGGTCGCGAGTGCGGCTTCGGCGAGCTGCGCGATGTCCGCACGGACCGCCGTCGCGAGCTCGGCCATGGGGCCCTTGCCGAAGTGCCCCTGCACCGACCGCCGGATCCGGGTGTGCTCCGGCGGGTCGTTGTCGATGAACGGGAAGCGGAACCCGCTCTCCGCGACGCGGTGGTAGGACGAGCCGAGCCCGGAGACGAACTCGCGGTAGTTGCGCAGCACCTGTGACACCGAGTCGTAGGTGGCGACGAACCACGCGTCGCGCTCGGGCAGGTAGGTCGCCGGGCCGAGCGCGCGCAGCTGCGCGTAGTAGGGGTACGGATCGGCGAGGTTCTCCGGCCGGAACGGGTCCATCCCGGCGGGCAGTCGGTGGGGTGCGGTGGTGGTCATGTGGCTTCTCCCTCGCCGGACACGGTGCCTGCGAGGTCGAAGTCTGGTGGCCGGGCTCACAGGCGGCTATGTTCCGCACACAGACACCTGCCTGATCATCTGTTCGTTTCACAACTCGCGGGAGGACCCGATGGCCGCCGACCGCGCGCCGTGGGGCCCCAGCGGCAGTGCGCTGCGCGACCTCGTGACGCTCGGGTTCGACGTGGCCGCCGGTGCGAGCCTGCAACAGGTGCTCTCGGGTGTCGCCCGGTCGGTCGTCGGGCTGTCCGGGGTGCTCTACGGGGGCATCTACCTGCTGGCCGCCGACGGGCGCACGCTCGAGCTGCAGGGCTGGCACGGGCTGACCGCCGACTACCTCAAGGTCATGCGCGACCTGCCGCTCGACCTCACGACGGCCACCGCCGCGAGCGGGCCGCCGAACGCGCGTGCCGTACTGACCGCCACCACGATCCTGGTGCGCGACGTGTACGCCGAGCCCGAGCTCGCGCCGTGGGTGCGGCTGTTCCGCCCGCAGGGCTTCCGCGGCATCGCGGCCGTGCCGCTCGTCGATGCAGCCGGGTCGGTGCTGGGCTCGCTCACCGCCTACCTCGACGACGGCGCGGCTCCGGACCAGGCCGATCTGGCCACGCTGCAGGAGCTCGGGCAGCTCGCCGCGGCGCTCACCGTGCTCGTTCGCCACCGCGATGCGGTCCGGTCGGAGCTGGAAGCCGGCGACCGGCAACTGCGCGACCTGTACCGGCTCGGGGCCGTGCAGCACGACGCGCTGCGGCTCGCGGCAGCGGAGTCGGGGATCGGTCCGATCGCGCAGGCGTTCGCCGACGGGCTCGACGCCACGGTGACCGTCGACGGCGCGGGGGGCGAGACGCTCGCCGTGGCCACCCCCGCCGCAGGCTCGCCCGGTGTGGCTGCGGGCGCGGTGGCCGTCCGGCAGCTGCGCGCGGACGAGGACCAGCCGGCGACGCTGCGCGTGAACGCCCCCACCACCGATGCGGTCGTCCAGTGGTCGATCGACGGTGCCGCCCTGATCATCGAGCAGGAGCTGCGGCGCCTGGACCGCGATGCCGACATCGGGTCGCGCCTGACGAAGGACCTGGTGGCCGACCTGCTGTCCCCCGCCGCCATGCGACACCAGGACGCCGTGTTCGGCCGAGCCGTGGCACTGGGCCACCGGCCGCACCACCCGCACGACATCGTCATGGTCGCGCTGATCGGTGATCCGGCAGGCGTGGGCCGGGCCCGGCGCGATGTCGAGCGGCTGACTCGCGACGTCACCCCGCTCCCGGTCGTCGGATCCGTCGGTACGCAGGTTGTGGTGCTCAACCCGGTTCCGGCCGAGACGGTGCGCCCTGCCGCCGCGACCCGCGAGCTCGCCGCGCGGCTGGCCCGGTCGCTGCCCGCGACGGCCCGGATCCTGATCGGCCCGCGGGCCGACACGCTCGCCGACGCCCACCACGGGTTCGACATCACCTCGCGCGCCGTCCAACTGCTGACGCGCGACTCACCCGCCGTGATCGACATGACCGACCTCGGCGTGCCGGGACTGCTGCTCCAGTCCGCCGCGGCCGACGGCCTGCGCGACCTCTCGGAACGCACGCTCGGGCCCCTCGTGCGCTACGACCGCGAGCGCGGCGCCAGCCTGCTCGCGACGCTGCGCACCTGGCTGGCGCACGACATGGCGGCGCAGGACACCGCCCGCGCGCTGTTCGTGCACGTCAACACGATCAACTACCGGCTCCGGAGGATCGGGGAGATCACCGGGCTGCAGCCGCTGCGTCCGTCCGACGTGATCCAGCTGCACCTCGCGCTGACCGTCGCCGAGATCGGTGGCACGCTCGGGAGCGAGCGGCCGATCAGCCCTGCACTGCCGCCGCGGCCGGTACCGGCGACGCCGGGGTCGGCTGTACCTCGCGCTTCGGGATGAGCAGCGCCACCGCGAACCCGACCACGGACGCGGCCGCCGAGATCAGCAGCACCACCCGGATCCCCGTGGCCGACGGGAGCACCGCGGCACCGACGGAGATCGTCATCCCGGCGAGCACCGTGGCCGCGACCGCGCTGGACACCGACGTGCCCACCGACCGCATCAGCGAGTTGAGGCCGTTGGCGGCGGCCGACGCGCCGATCGGGACCGCACCCATGATCAGCGCCGGCATCGCAGCGTAGGCGATCCCGACACCGGAGCTGATGACGATCGTGGCCACCACGACGCCGACGACGGTGCCGGTGATGAACGCCGCCAGCACGTAGCCGCACGCGATGACCCCCAGCCCGATCAGCAGCGTGACGCGGGGGCCGCGCAGGCGCGTGAGCCGTGCCGACAGCGGCGACATCACCATCATCATCAGTCCGCCGGGCGCCATGAGCAGGCCGGCCTCCAGGAGCGAGCGCCCCAGCCCGTACCCGCTCGCCATCGGTGCCTGCAGCACCTGCGGGAACACCAGTGAGGTACCGAACATCGCGAACCCGGCGACGACGGAGGCCAGGTTGGTGAACAGCACCGGACGGCGGGCGGACACCCGCAGGTCCACCAGCGGCTCACGCGTGCGCAACTGCAGCACGCCCCACGCGAGCAGCACCACCACGGCCGCCGCGGCCGTGCCCAGCGTGGCCGGGCTGCCCCAGCCCCAGCTCGAGCCCTTCGTGATGGCCAGCAGCAGGGAGACCAGCCCGATCGCCAGCCCGATGGCGCCGACGACGTCGAACCGGCCGGGGGTGGTGACCGGGGACTCCGGCACGACCGCGAGCACCAGCACGATGCCCAGCGCGCCCAGCCCGGCGGCGAGCCAGAAAAGCGCGTGCCAGGACGCGTTCTGCGCCACGAACGCCGAGACCGGCAGGCCGATCGCACCGCCCACCCCGAGCGTCGCGCTCATCAGTGCGATGGCCGAGCCGACCCGCTCGGCGGGCAGCACGTCGCGCATCATGCTGATGCCGACGGGGATGAGGCCCATCGCCGCACCCTGCAGGCCGCGGCCGATGATCGCGGGGATCACGGTGTCGCTCAGCGCGACGACGACCGAGCCCACCACCAGCACCGCGAGGCTGGCGACGATGACCAGTCGCTTGCCGTAGAGGTCACCGAGCCGCCCGGCCACCGGCGTCATCACCGCGGCGGTGAGCAGCGTGACCGTGATGACCCACGACGCATCGGCCGGGGAGGCGCTGAGCAGGTGCGGCAGGCTCGGGATCAGCGGGATCACGAGCGTCTGCATGAACGACGCGATCATGCCGCCGAAGCACATGACCGCGGTCACGAGCTGCGGGGACGGCGCTTGCGGTGACCTCGAATGGCTGAACAACGTCACCGTTCCCCTTTTATGTACCGTACATATCTTGTGTATCCTACACTTCCATGGTGGAGACACGGCAAGCCGACGTGCAGGTGGTCGATGCGCAACAGACCACCGCCGGGATCGAGCGCGAGCTGATGCTGCTCGGGCGCCACCACCTCTCGCCCGTCCACTCGCGCGCTCCGGTCGCACTCGACCGCTCGGCCTACGTGATCCTCAACCGGCTCGAAGCCGACCGGGCGCTGTCGGCGCGGGAGATCGCCACTGCGCTGACGCTGGAGATCTCGACCGTCACCCGACAGATCAGCGCGATGCTCCGCACGGGGCTGGTCGAGCGCATCCCCGACCCGGACGGCGGGTTGGCCCGCAAGATCCGGCCGACCCCCGCGGGGCTGGCGAGCCTCGCCGCCGACCGCGACGTGCACCGTTGCGGCATCGCCGTCGTCCTGCAGACCTGGACACCCGACGACCGCGCCACCCTGCTCGACTCGCTGCGCCGCCTCAACGAGCGCATCGAGGAGCTGCAGGCGAGCCCGTGGCCCCGGCCGGCGCAGCGCAGCTGAGAGGGCCTACCGCAGGGTGACCTCGTCGCCGATGTGCGCGACCCCGGCCCGGACGACCTCGGCGTAGCCGCCTGCACACGGGAGCACCCCGAAGCCGGTGACGTCGACACGGTTCTCCCGCATCGGGATCCGGACGGCGTGCGGGGCGCGCGGGAGCTCGCCGTGCTCCAGGGTGGGCACGGAGCAGCGCGGGGTGGGCAGCGTCATGCGCAGCACGATCGCGCCGCCGATGTGCAGCTCGCGGCCCATCCAGCTGTTCTCGACGAACGGCTCGGTGCCGGGTGGGGTCTCGACGACGAGGTTGGGGCGGTACCGGACCTGCTCGGTCCCGATCCGGTCCAGCGTGGCGGTGGTGATCACGTGCACCGGCGCGTAGTCGACGAAGTTGGTGCCGGGTGTGCCCTGCCCGATCTCGAGCGTCGCCGCCGCCACCTCGGCCTCGACGCCCCGGTCCAGCACGTCCTCGGGATCGGGCCGCTCCACCGTCGCGTCGACCGGGCGCTCTGCCGAGAGCCGGACGGCGCGGCCCAGCGCGACCGAGAGCAGCTCGTCGACACCCGGGTCACGGGCGTCTCGTGTCCACCCGGCGGGTGAGGTGATCACCACGCCGTGCCCGGTGACCGTGGCCGAGTACTTCAGCAGGTCCCGCCAGAGGCGGGGATGCTTGGCCGTGGCGACCAGCCCCGTGGTGGCGTCGATCAGCGCCAGGCCGCGGTCGGACTCCAACCCGGCCTCCGCGAGGCGGGCTTCGTCGAGCCGCTCCCCGAGCATGGACTTCACGGGGTAGCGCCACATCGTCGTGATTCGCATCGAACTCTTTCTCGTGGACGGATCGCGGGGAGGGACAGGGTCGGTCAGGGTTCGGCCTGCTGGGTGCGCTGGTAGTGACGGCGTGCCTTGAGCCTGTTGCCGCAGACCTTCATCGAGCACCAGCGGGCGGTGTTGGGCCGGCTGCGGTCGAGCAGGAACAGGCGGCACTCGTCGTTGGCGCACGGGCGCAGCCGACCGGGCAGCTCCTCCTGCACCCTCCCCCAGGCCAGCACGGCGCGGGTGGCGAGCCGCCGGTCGTCGACGACGTCGAGCACCCAGTCCACCCCGCCCTCCGCGACGTGCGGGAGCAGGCGCACACCACGCAGCAACGGGGCCAGCGTCGCGGCCGGCTCTCCACCACGGGTGACCGCCTGCAGCTGGTGGCGGACGCGGCGCAGGTGCCCGGCCTCGGCGACCGAGCCGGTGCCGCCCAGCGGGCGCGCCCATGCGGCGGCCTCGTCGTCGCGCCCCAGCAGGTCGACACCGACGCCCTCGAGCACGGGGGTGCTGTTGAGCAGCTCGAGGAGAACGCGCTCCGCCTCCGGGTCCGGCAGTGGTGACATGAGCCGAAGTCTAACCCTGAAATCCGATTTGACAAGTTAGTCAGGGCCGTGTCTCATCAACGGGCGAATAACCGGTAAACCATCACTAAGGAGTTAGATATGGTGATGTCCACCACCGCGTCACGACCGTGGACGGTCAGCGGGTCTTCTACCGGGAAGCCGGTCCGGCCGACGCGCCGGTGCTGCTGCTCCTGCACGGCTACCCGACCAGCTCGAGCATGTTCCGCCATCTCATCCCCGCGCTCGCGGATCGCGGCGCGCCGATCGGCTGGCGACTGGCGCTGCGCCGCCCGGCGGCGGTGACGGCGATCATCAGCCAGAACGGCAACGCCTACGACGACGGTTTCGTCCCGGGTTCCTGGGCGGGACCGTGGGCCTACGCGTCCGATCCCGGTCCGGAGACCGAGGCCCCGATCCGCGAGGTGTTCGGACTCGATGCCGCGCGCTGGCAGTACGTCACGGGTGTCGCGGAGCCCGACCTGACCTTCGGCCGCGACGGCGCCACGGCGTTCGCCCGGGACCTGCCCGACGCCGAGATCCACCTGATCGACGGCGGCCATTTCCTGCTCGAGAGCGCGCTGGACACCGTCGTCGGCTACCTCCGCGGATTCCTCGGCCGCACCACGGCCGCCGCATAGGCCGATCCGCACTCACCAAGAACGGAGCACCTCCCATGACCGGATCGCTGCAGGATCGGACCGTCCTGGTCATCGGCCGCGGCAGCGGCATCGCCCGCGCCGTCGTGCTGGCGGCCAGGGACGCGGGCGCCCGGGTCGTCGCGGCCGGGCGGGACGCCGAGGCACTGGCCGCCGCCTACGCCGGTGAGCCCGGCATCACCACCGAGACCGTCGACGTCACCGACGACGACACGATCGCCGCACTCGGGGAGCGGCTCGGCCGGATCGACCACGTCGTGTCGACGGCGTCGGCGCGCGCCCGCGGCCGGCTGCAGGACCTCAGCAGGGAGTCGGTGCGGGCCTCGCTGGACACCAAGGTCATCGGGCCGCTCATGCTGGCCAAGCACCTGGGGCCACGGATCGACGCGGGTGGCTCGTTCGTCCTGTTCTCCGGGGTGGCCGCCTTCAAGATCGCGGTCGGCACCCTCGCCGTGGCCGTCACCAACGGCGCCGCCGACACCCTGACCCGCTCGCTCGCGGTCGAGCTGGCACCGGTCCGCGTCAACGCCATCTCGCCGGGGGTGATCGACACCGGCGCCTGGGACGCGCTCGGGGACGAGGGCAAGGCGGCGATGTTCGCCGAGCAGAGCGAGCGCAACCCGGCGCGACGCGTCGGCACCGCCGACGACATCGCAGGCGCGGTGCTGTTCGCCCTCACCAACACGTTCCTCACGGGCGTCACGCTGGCCGTCGACGGTGGGGAGGCGCTCACCTGACCCGATCCCGTCGGACCGGACAGGACCCCCAGCAGGTTAGGCGAGGATATCCTCCGGATCACGACGATGAGGGAGATCACGGGGGCCGCCGTGCTGCGCGGGGCCGTCACCGGACACGGGCGCCGCGTCGGTGCGGCCGCTGCGCTGCTCTGCGCGCACCAGGCGGGCGAGGCGCTGGTGCCGGTGCTGGTCGGGGTGGTGATCGACCAGGCGGTGACGCCGAGGCCGGACGGCTGCCCGGTGGGCTCGCCACCATCGCGGTCTCCGACGCCAAGCGGGTCGGCGTCCTCGCAGGCGTGCGCGTCCTCAAGGGCATCGGCGCCGAGCCCGCTGCCGTGCGCCGCTACATCGGCACGAGCCAGGACGCGCTGCGGGCGACACTGCGCGCCCCCGGGGCGCAGGCCTGGTACGAGGGCGCGGTGCTGGCGGCCAACGGCCTGTTCCTCGCGCTGGCGGCGCTCGTCGGCGGGCGGCTCGCCACCGACGGCGCCATCTCGATCGGGGGGCTGGTCGCGGCGGTTGGGTTGGCGCAGTTCCTGGTCGGCCCGCTGCAGATCTTCGGCTGGGTCAACCGCACCGTGGAGCTCGACGGGCACGCTGCTGCCCGTCGCCGACGGCCGCCGGATCCGGGCTGCGCTGGCAGACGTCGGGGGCCACGACGTGCTCGCCGACGTCGACCTCGACATCGCCGCGGGCAGCACCGTCGCGCTCGTCGGGGCCAGCGGGGCCGGGAAGGCGAAGCTCGTGGCGGGCGTGCACCGGCCGACCCGCGGCTGCGTCGACATCGGCGGCGCCCCGCTCGACGAGCAGGGCCCGGCCGTGGTCCGGCGGACCGTCGCGCTGATCACGCAGGAGGTGCACGTCTTCGCCGGGACGCTCGCGGCCGACCTGCGCCTCGCGAAGCCCGCCGCCACCGACGGGGAGCTGCGCGACGCGCTCGTGGCCGTCGACGCGCTCGGGTGGGCCGAGGCGCTGCCCGCCGCCTGGAGACGGTGGTCGGATCGGGCGGGCACTCGCTGACGGTGGTGCAGGCGCAGCAGCTCGCGCTGGCGCGGCTGGTGCTGGCCGACCCGCCCGTCGCGATCCTCGACGAGGCCACGGCCGAGGCCGGCAGCTCCGGGGCCCGGGTGCTGGAGGCCGCGGCGAAGCGGGCGACCGCGGGCCGCACCGGGCTGCTGGTGGCCCACGGCTCACCCAGGCCGCCGGCGCGGATTCGGTGGTGGAGCACGGCACCCACGAGGAACTGGTGGCGGCGGGCGGGCGCTGTGCCCACCTCTGGGCGGCGTGGAGCGACAACCGCTGACCGTGCCCCCGCGGCGGCCCAGCAGGGACGCGGCCCGGTCGCCGCGTGGGCTGCAACGGCGACCGGACCTTCGCGACGTCCACTTGCCGACCCCTCCCGGCCGGCAAGGTGACGCTAGAAGTGCGCTGCCGCGGTGCCGGGGACCAGCGCGACCTCCATCTCACCGGCCTCTATCTCACCGGGCTCGATCCGGTACCCGCGCACCTTCACCCGCTCGTCGGTGCGGCCGCGGAACTCCAGCTCCCCCGCCAGGTTCCAGGCGACGAGGTCACCCGTGCGGTAGATCCGCGCGCCCGGCTCGCCGTAGGGGTCGGCGACGAACCGCTCGGCGGTCAGCCCCGGCCGGTGCAGGTACCCACGGGCGAGCCCCTCCCCGCCCAGGTACAGCTCCCCCGGCACCCCAGGGGGCACTGGTCGGAGCACCCCGTCCAGCACGTAGGCCTGCACGCCGGGGTCGGGCCGCCCGATCGGCGCCGAGACGCGTCCGGCGTGGCACCGCCCGAGCGTCGCGTTGACGGTGGCTTCGGCCGGCCCGTAGGCGTTGAACATCCGACACCACGGCGCGAACCTCGCGACCAGGTCGGTGGTGACGCGCTCGGTGCCGGCCAGGAGCGTCAGCCCCGGGGGGAGCTGCAACCAGGCCGGCAGCGCGGCCAGCAACGACGGCGGCAGGGAGGCGTGCGTGATCCGCTGCCGGACCAGGTAGTCGATCAGCGGCGTGTCGGGGACCCGCAGCTCGGCAGGCGTCACGACGAGCGTGGCACCGAGCAGCAGCCCCTGACACAGCTCGAAGAACGCGACGTCGAAGCCCGGTGCGGCGAACTGCAGCACCCGGCTGAACGGGCCGACGCCCATCCGGTCGGCCGCCGTGGCCACCAGCTTCGCCACCCCGTCGTGGGTCACGACCACACCCTTCGGGCGGCCGGTCGAACCCGACGGGTAGACCACGTAGGCGGGATCGGCCAGCCGGGCCGGGCCGGGGCCGATCGGTGCACCGATCCCGGCGTCCACCATGACGGCGGGCCGCGAGAACAGGGCCGCGGTCCCCGGCGTCGCGACCACCGCGACGGGGTCGACGTCAGCGAGCATCCGCGCGATCCGTTCGAGCGGCTCCTCGATGTCGACGCCGAGGTAGGCCCCGCCGGCGAGCATCACCGCGACCAGGCCGATCACGAGGTCGACGCTGCGGGGCACCGCGACCGCGACGGTCGCACCCGGCCGGACCCCGCGCGCCTGCAGCTCGCGGGCCAGCGCACCGGTGCGCGCCGCCAGCTCCGCGTAGGTCAGCCGGGTGCCCTCGCAGACCAGGGCGATCGCGCCGGGGTGCAGCCGCACCTGCTCGGCGAACAGGTCACCGAACGTCGCCGCGACGTACTCGTGCGCGCCTCCGGAGCCCATCGCGAACATCACGGCGCGCTCGTCGGCGCCGAGCAGCTCGGCGCGGGCGACGGGCCCGTCCGGATCACGCAGCACGGCGCCGAGGAACCGGGCGAGCCGGCGCGCGTGCCCGTCGTGCTCGGCGTCGCCGACGACATCGGGAGCGGCCTGCACCGTCACCGCGATCGTGCGGGCGCCCAGGTCGACCTCCACGTGCAGATCCAGGCTGCTGCCGGGCCCCGAGCGCACCATCCGGGCGGCACCGGTGGCGCGGCCGAACAGCATCGGACCGGGCAGGGTGAGCACGTTGATCGCGGTGCCGAACGCGCCGGCGGGCGAACCCGGGAGGCCGAGGTCACGCAGCACGTCCCCACCGCGGTACCGATCGTGGACGTGCAGGTCGCGCAGCTGCGCGCCGACGATGTCCACCAGCTCCCGCAGCGACACGTCCGAACCGACCCGCAGCCGCAGCGGCAGCACGCCGGCGAGCATCGCCGGGACGCCGTGCAGGCCGGTGCCGGTGCGCCCGCTCGTCGGCAGGGCCACGAGCATGTCGGCGGCACCCGTGATGCGCCGGACGTACCCCGCGAGTGCCGTGACGAGCAGCCGCGAGACCGTGATCCCGAGCTCGGCGGCCAGCGCGAACCAGCACTCGGTGGTGGCGGCGTCCCAGTCCAGGACGCGGGCGTGCCTGCGCACGAGCCCGTTGCCCGTGCACTCGGCGGCGAGTCGCGCGGGCTCGGGCGCTCCGGCGAGCCGGTCGCGCCAGAACGCGCGGTCAGTGGCGAACGCCGCCGAGCCACGGTAGGCGGCATCGGCGGCGATGATCGGTCGCAGTGACCAGTCGCGGCCGGCGGCGGCGCCGGTCACGCATTCGTGCGCGACCGCCGCGAACAACGCCATCAGTCCGTGACCGTCGAGCACGATGGGGTGGCCGTGGATCAGCCACGTCCAGCGATCCTCGCCGCGACGCAACAGCACCTGCCCGACCAGCGCGTCGCGCGCCGGATCCAGCGGGGTGTCGAGCACCTCGTCCATCCGCGACAGTGCCGCCTGATCGGCGTCCGGCTCGTCGCGCAGATCCAGGACCCGCAGCTCGTGGCCGCTCGGCGGCACGGGCAACTGCCGGCCGACCCCGTCGGGGCCGTCCACGACACGTACGTGCAGCGCGGCCGCCGCGGCCAGCATCCCCGTCGCCACCTGCGCGAACCGTTCGACGTCGAGATCCCCGTCGATGTCGACGCACGCGCCGACATGGCGGCCGGGATCATCGGCGCCGATCGGCTGCGCCGCGCGGATCCCGGCCTGCGCGGCCGTCAGCGGGAATCCGAGGAGCTGGTCGTCAGGCATGGGCGGATCAGCGGGGAGCGACCGCGAGGATCACCGGCTCGATCTGTGGTCGGGAGGGGAACACCTTCGCCATCGTCATCCTCTCGAGCGCCGGCAGCACAGCCTGATGCGGATCATCCTCTCAGACGAAGGTTAGGCTAACCAACTGACCCTGGCCACTCCATCGCCGGTGCTCAGCCCGCGTCGAGCACCTCCCGCAGCTTCCGGCCGAACTCCTCGGGCTTGCCCGCATAGGGGTTGTCGCCGCCGGTGAAGCCGCCGTGGTGGCTGGGGAACACGGTGGCCTGCTGACCCAGCGCCGCGGCCGTCGCGGCGGTGGTGCGTCCCGTCATCGTCTCGCCGGACTCCTCGGCCACCGCGATGACGACCCGCGTCGACGCCGCGGCCAACGCGATGAAGTCGGGCCGGTAGCTGGTGACGGCGGCGGACCGATCCGAGAGCAGCGGGTCGTCGCGGGTGCCGTCGTCGTCGGTGGGCATCCCGAACGCGGCCGGATCGGGCGCGGGCTGGGCGAAGAAGGCCTCGGTGAACTCGCCCGGCCACGACGTCATCGCGATGAACGCGGCCATGCCGGCACCCGCGCCCTTCGCCTCGTAGGCCTCCCGGACTCCGGCGTTGGCACGCGCTGCCGCGGCCGCGTCGGGCAGCAGCGGGAGCAGCGGCGGCTCGTGCGCCACCAGCGTGACGACGTCGTCGGGGTGCGCCGCGACGAGTGCGAGCGCCGTGACCGCACCGCCGCTGCTGCCGAACAGGTCGACCGGGCCCGCGCCGAGCGCCACGATCAGGGCGTGCACGTCGCCGGCCTGCACCTGCGGAACGCTGTCGGTGCGACCGTCCTTGCGCACGCTGCGCCCGAGCCCGCGCGGGTCGTAGGTGATCACAGTGCGGTCGGGGAACTGCGCCGCCAGCTCCGTGAACCCGCCGGCGTCCATCGGCTGGCCGATCATGAGCAGCGGCGGGCGGCCGTCGGTCGTCGGCAGCGGGCCGTGCACGTCGTAGGCGAGGTCGACCTCGGGGGTCACCAGCGTGTGAGTGGTCATGGCCGGTAGACCGCCTCCGTGCGGGGAACTCATCGGCGAAGCGTCCCACGCGACGGATCGGTCGAACCTTCCCGTCCCGGGTACGGTCGGTCGATGGCCACGAGCGTGGACGTCGAGGTACTCGAGGTAGCCGGGCGGGAGGTCCGGATCACCAGCCCGGGCAAGGTGTTCTTCCCGGAGCGCGGTGAGACCAAGCTGGACCTCGCGCGCTACTACCTGGCCGTCGCGGAGCCGTTGATGGCCGCCATGGGCGGTCGCCCGGTGCTGCTGCAGCGGTTCCCCGACGGTGCCGGCGGGCCGTCGTTCTTCCAGAAGCGGGTGACGCCGACGAAGGCCGACCCGTGGCTGACCACCACCGTGGTGTCCACGCCGAACGGCACCACGGCCACCGCCCTCGTCGCGGTGGACCTCGCGCACGTGCTGTGGGCGGTGAACATGGGGTGCATCGGCTTCCACGTGTGGCCCACCACGGCGGCCGATCCCGAGCACGCCGACGAGCTGCGGATCGACCTCGACCCGAGCCCCGGCGTCACGTTCGCGATGATCCGGGAGGGTGCCGCCGAGACGAAGGCGCTGCTCGACGAGCTGGGCGTGGCGAGCCATCCCAAGACCACGGGCAGCCGCGGCATCCACGTCTACGTCCGCCTGCAGCCCCGCTGGGACGGCTACCAGGTCCGCGCCGCCGCCGTCGCGCTGGCCCGCGAGCTCGAGCGCCGCCGTCCGGACCTGCTGACCTGCGCGTGGTGGAAGGAGGAGCGCGGCAGCCGGGTGTTCGTCGACTTCAACCAGAACGCCCCGCACAAGACCGTGTTCGGCGCGTGGTCCGTGCGGGCGAACCCGCACGCGCAGGTGTCCACGCCGTTCTCGTGGAACGAGCTCGCCGGCATCACACCGGCCGATCTGACGCTGGCCACGGTGCCCGCGCGGGTCGCGCGGCTGGGCGACCCGTGGGCGGACACGGCGACCGCCCCGCAGTCGCTCGAACCGCTGCTGGCACTGCACGAGAAGGACATGGCCGCCGGGATGATGGACGCCCCGTGGCCGCCGGTCTACCCGAAGATGCCCAACGAGCCGTCGCGGGTGGCGCCGAGCCGCGCCCGCAAGCCCACCGCGCCAACCGAGTAGCCACCGCGCCGACGTCGCAGCATCGGCGCGGTGGCCATCAGGTTGGCGCGGTCGGCTCAGGTGCCGCAGAAGGTCTGATAGCCACCGGCGACCGATGGCGCCGGTCGCGTGTAGCGCTCCAGCCCGGGGCGGACGTCGAACGGGCGGGTGATGACGTCGAGCAGCTCCGTGAAGGGGGCCAGGTCACCCTCGGTGGCCGCGGCGAGCGCCTCCTCCACCAGGTGGTTGCGGGGGATGTAGACGGGGTTCACGCGGTCCATGGCCGCCGCGGTCGCCTGCGGGTCGGCCGCGGCCACCCGCTCCTGCCACCGCACCGACCACGCGTCGAAGGGCGCCGGGTCGACGAACATCGACCGCGCGGGCGCGGCGTCGCCGGTGACCGCCGAGGACAGGGCCCGGAAGAACGTGGTGAAGTCGACGGCGTCGGTCTGCAGCAGCGCCAGCAGGTCGTCGACCAGCTGCGGGTCGTCCGGCCCGGTCTCGGCGATACCCAGCTTGGCGCGCATCCCGGCGTCCCAGTAGGCGCTGTAGCGCGTGGCGAACGTCTGCAGGACGCCGGTGGCCGCCGCAACCGCGGTGTCGACGTCCGGGTCGAGCAGCGGCAGCAACGTCTCACCGAGCCGGGCCAGGTTCCACGCCGCGATGCGGGGCTGGTTGCCGTAGGCGTAGCGACCGGCGTGGTCGATCGAGCTGAACACGGTGGTCGGGTCGAACGCGTCCATGAACGCGCAGGGGCCGTAGTCGATGGTCTCCCCCGACACCGTCATGTTGTCGGTGTTCATGACGCCGTGGAGGAACCCGACGAGCATCCACCGCGCGACCAGATCGGCCTGCGCGTCGACGACCCGCTCGAAGAACGTGACGTACGGGTTCGCCGCCCCGGCGACATCCGGGTGGTGGCGGGCGATGGCGTGATCGGCGAGCCTGCGCACGAGATCCGGGCTCGCAGCGGCGTGGTCCTGGTTGGCCGCGTACTGGAAGGTGCCGACACGGATGTGGCTCGCGGCGACGCGGGCCAGCACGGCGCCGGGCAGCAGCGTCTCCCTGACGATCTCCTCGCCGGTGGCGATCACGGCCAGCGCGCGGGTGGTGGGGATGCCGAGCCCGTGCATCGCCTCGCTGATGGCGTACTCGCGCAGCATCGGCCCGACGGCGGCCTTCCCGTCGCCGCCGCGGGCGAAGGGCGTGCGGCCCGAACCCTTGAGGTGCAGGTCACGCCGCTGCCCGTGGATGTCGCTAACCTCCCCCACCAGCAACGCCCTGCCGTCGCCCAGCCGCGGCACGAACCCGCCGAACTGGTGGCCCGCGTAGGCCTGCGCCACCGGGGTGGCGCCGTCGGGGACGGTGTTGCCGACGAGCACCGCGACGCCCTCGGGCACCCGCAGCGCCTCCGCGTCGACGCCCAGCTCGGCGGCCACCGCGTCGTTGAGCACCAGCAACCGCGGCGCCGGAGCCTGCGCCGCGCGCCACGGCTCGCACAGCGGCGCCAGTTCGCGGGAGTAGGAGTTCTCGAACGTGAACAACGACCGGACCGCGACGCTCATGGTTCGAGGTTAACCCGGCATGGCTGCCGGTGCTGCGGGATGGGAGCCGGTGGGGGTGGGATGTTGGTCATCCCGCGAGTCGGGGTGGAACGCACCGCGAGTCGGGGTGGCCGAATGGTCGCGTTGCGTTGTGTGCCCCGGCTTCCAGGGCCGCCTCGCCGGCGGGGCAGGTCGACGGGAGGACACACCAGCTCCCGGTGTGCGCGCAGCGCGCGCCCGGGCTCTCCGCCCGGCAGGGCACGGGGCAGCAGACGCAGGGCTTGCCGCGAGTTGCGCTCCAACGCACCGCGAGTTGCGACGGAATGACCCGCGAGTTGGGGTCGCGTTGCACGGCCAGATGGGCATGATCAGCGAATGCGGTACCTGAGCTGCATCGCTGCACCTCAGGTACCGCACCCGGCGATCATGGCCGGCACTCCAACCGATGCGACAGATGTACGGCGGCGTCTCCCGGCCGGCCGGCAGGGCTTCGTCGAGAACGAAGTTAACCTCGGGCTTTCACCCCGACACGAACGGGCGGGTGGCGGTGCCGGTGCGCACCGACGCCGCCGGTGCCAGCGCCCCGTTCACCGCGCACCTCGCCCAGTCCGGGGTCGAATTCTCGATAGGGGCATCGTTGGGGCACCCCGACATCCACACCGACATCCGCACCGCTCTCGCGCTGCTGCCCGCGGCGGCGTGGACCCCGGCGTATCAGGCCCGCAAGCCCCGCGCCGCCGAGCACGGCGTGCAGATCGAGATCCGTGACGGCGCCTGGGTCACCGACGCCACCGGATGTGTCGATATGTCGTCCCGGCCGCCGGGCACCCGCCTGATCCTGCGCAAGCAGCGACCGCACCCTGGTGCGCAGTTGCGGATCACCGACGCTGACGGTCTGCGCATCACCGGCTTCCTGACCAACACCACCCCCGCCGGACCCGGGCACCAACTCGCCGATCTCGAACTACGCCACCGTCGCCATGCTCGGGTCGAGGACCGGATCAGGGCTGCGAAAGACACCGGGCTGCGCAATCTGCCCCTCCACGACCTCACCCAAAACCGCATCTGGGTCGCCATCGCCGCGCTCGCCGCAGACCTGCTGGCCGCGACCGCACGCCTCGCACTGCCGACCGCGGCGGCGGCCTACGAACCCAAACGACTGCGACTGCGGATCCTCGCCGTGGCCGGACGGATCGTGCGCACCGCACGCCGCCGCCTGCTCAAGATCGACCCAGCCTGGCCATGGGCCACCGTGATCACCACCGCGCACGACCGCCTCGTCGCGCTGCCCGTTCCCTGACCAGCCCATCCGGCACCGACAAACACCACCGGAGCACCGGTCAGCAAGCAGGGCCGGGGAACAACAACGCCCACCCACCGACGACACCACCAGCACGATCATCACCGGCAAACGAAGATCACCGTACGACCGTACGAAACATCGAGGTTAATGCGATCAACAGGATCATTTGATCATCACAACTTCGTTCTCGACGCCAATTTCCAGACTGGCGATGGAACACATGTTCGGATAGAATCGGGAGCATGAGCACAGCCTGGCAGGCCTCCGATGAGGAGATCCTGCACGGGCTCGCCACGATAGAGAAGAAAACGAACCTTCTGCGCCTCGAAGGGCTCGCTTTGGTTCGTGAAGCCGAGCTGCGCGGGCTCGCCGGCGCGCACGGCTACAACACCACCAACGAATTGTTGCAGTGCACCCAGAACATCACCAAAGCCGAAGCGCGACGCCGGATCACTACCGCCAAGGACGTCCTACCCGGACGCTCACCCAGCGGCGACGCGCTGCCTGCGGTATTGCCGGAGACCGCGAAAGCCTTCGCCGAAGGCTCGATCTCGGCTGACCACGTCGCGGTGATCCAACGGACGCTGGGCGGGTTGAAGCCGGACCTCGAACCACACCGTGGCGAGCTGGAGTCCTATCTCGCCGCGCACGCCCGCGTGTTCAACCCCTACGAATTGGGCGTTCTCGCGCGCCGGCGGTTGGCGTTCCTCGACCCCGACGGCGCCGAACCCCGCGACACCCCACCCACGCGGGATCATCTCGCGTTCACTGCGAACGGTGACGGCTTCGACCTGCGCGGCTGGCTCAGCACCGAATCCGCTGCCGACCTCAACACCGCGCTCTCATCCCTGGCCGCACCCCAACCGGCGGAGGACGGCACCCCGGATCCGCGGACCAAGACCGAACGCGACGGTGACGCACTCGTCGACCTCGCTCGCCGATCCCTGACCTGGGGACAGCTCCCCGTTGATGGCGGGGAACGCCCCCACGTCAACGTCACCATCTCCCTGGAAGATCTCGAAAGCCGCCTCGGTGCTGGCCTGCGCGACTTCGGCGACGGGTCCATGACCGGCCGACGCCGAGATCATCCCCATCGTCCTCGTCGGCAACAGCGAACCACTCGATATCGGCCGCGCCCAACGGGTTGTACCCCGCTGGATGCGCCGCGCATTAGCCCAACGCGACAGCGGCTGCGCCTTCCCCGGCTGCGCAGCCGCAGCACAATGGTGCTCGTCGCATCACATCGTGCATTGGGCTCGCGGTGGCATCACTGCGCTCAGCAATCTGGTGTTGTTGTGCACGCATCATCACCTGGTGATGCACAAAGAAGAATGGGAAGTCACCATCACTGATGGTTTCCCACTGTTCCGCCCACCACCGTGGATTCCGGGTGGCCCGCGCCGCAATCAGGTGCATCGCATCGATCTGCCCATGAGCGCCTGAATGAGCGCGCATTCCTGGGCCGTCGTGCCCTCCCCGAGACCTGCCCACCGGCGAGGCGCCCTTCCTCAAATCAGGGCTGCTGGGCTGCCCAGGGCTCCAGGGCTCAGCGCTTCCAGGAACGCAGCCAGACGGTGTGCGGCGATTCGCGCAGCACCGACATCGTGGCGTCGCTGAGCTCCACGTCGGTATCGCTGAGGACGTACCCGAGCTCGCCGCGGGTGGACAGCGACTGGCCCACGACGTTGGCGCCCACCTCGGCGAGCAGGCGGTTGATGCCGGCCAGTACGCCGGGGACGCTCGCGTGCAGGTATCCCATCCGGAACACGCCGGGGGTCTGCGGGAGCGCCACCTCCGGCATGTTCACCGACAGCGCCGTGCCACCCGAGGTGACGAACCCGAGCAACTTGTTGGCGACGAAGTGCCCGATCTCGTCCTGCGCCTCCTGGGTGGAGCCGCCGACGTGCGGGGTGAGGATGACGTTGTCGAGGCCCCGCAGCGGGGACTCGAAGGTGTCGCCCTGCGCTTTCGGCTCGATCGGGAAGACGTCGATCGCGGCGCCCGCCAGGTGGCCGGACAGGATGTTCTCGCGCAGGGCGTCGTCGTCGACGACCATGCCGCGCGAGGCGTTGATGAACACCGACCGCGGCTTCATCAGCGCGAACTGCTCGGCACCGAAGAGTCCGGCGTTGCCGGGGCGGCCGTCGACGTGCAGGCTCACGACGTCCGACTCGGCCAGCAGCTCGTCGAGCGAGCCGACCTGCCGCGCGTTGCCGTGCGCGGGCCGGTCGGCGGTGTCGAAGAAGATCACGCGCAGGCCGATCGCCTCGGCCACGTTGGACAGCTGGGTGCCGATGTTGCCGTAGCCGACGATCCCCAGCGTGCGGCCGCGGACCTCGTGGCTGCCCTTCGCCGACTTGTCCCAGATGCCGTCGTGCATCCGCTGGGTCTTCTCCGGCAGCCGGCGGGCCAGCGCCACGATCTCGCCGATCACGAGCTCCACGACGCTGCGCGTGTTGGAGAACGGCGCGTTGAAGATCGCCACACCCCGGTCGGCGGCGGCGGCCAGGTCGACCTGGTTGGTGCCGATGCAGAAACACCCCGCCGCCAGCAGGTCGGTGGCAGCGTCGAGCGCCCGCGCGGTGAGCTTGGTGTTGGACCGGATCCCGAGCAGGGACACCCCGGGCAGCTGCTCGACGAGCTCGTCCTCGCTCAACGCGCCGGAGCGCACGTCGACCTCGAAGCCGGCCCGCCGGAACGCGTCTGCCGCGACGGGGTGGATGTTTTCCAGCAGCAGTACCTTCACGGCTGAATTCTAGGTGCCGACCGGTTGTGACCTGGCACGGGCCCCGCCCGTCAGAGCGGGGCGGTCGCCCGATCGACCCGGAACGACACGGCGCCGTGCTGGGCGTCGGCGTAGGCCCGTGGCGTCACCCCGAAGTGCCGCTTGAATTCCGTGATGAAGGCCGAGAGGCTCGAGTAGCCCACGCTCTTGGCCACCTCACTGGCGTTGAGCGAGCCGTCGACCAGCAGCCCCCGCGCGTGGTCGAGCCGCATCCGCTTCACGAACTGGTAGGGCGACATCCCGGTGACGTCGCGGAACAGGTGCGCGAACGTCGAGGGGCTCATGCTGACGTGCTCGGCGAGGTCGGCGATGGTGAGCGGCTCGGCGATCCGCTCCTTGACGAAGTGGATCACGTCGGCGACCGGGTTGCGGGCACTGTCCTGGGCGGCGGCCTCCACCAACCGGTCGCACTGCTGCGACTGCAGCACCCGGTAGACGATCTCCTGCAGGTAGATCGGCGCCAGCACCCGCCGGTCCGGCCCGTGCGCCACCGCCTTGACGAAGCGCAGCGCGGCGCCGAGCAGGTCGAGGTCCAGCGGGGAGACGTACGCGTCGCGGCGGTCCTCGGGGAGCGGCCGGTGGAACGTCGTGGCCGCCCGCTCCAGCATGTCGCCGCTGATCCTCCGGACCATCGACGGGTCGACCTGCAGGACGAACGACAGGAACGGCTTCTCGATGCTCGCCCGGACGATCTCGACCTCGAAGCGCAGGCTCCGCCGGAGCACGAAGTAGTGGAACGGGTCGTAGCAGTGCTGCACGCCGTCCACGGTGACGATCTTGCGGCCCTGCGCGACCATGCAGATCGACAGCGCGCCGACGCCGTCCCACTGGCGGGCCGACGGCGAGGTGAACCGGTAGAGCGTGAGCCCCGGCCACTCCGTCGGGTTGGGACCGATGTTCGGGGTCTGGGCGGCGAGGGTGGCGATGAGGTCGCCCGGCGCGAGCCGTTCCTCCGTCGATGTCTCCCGGGTGTCCACGCGCTCTCCGCTCCCGTCGGCAACACTGCCGTCACTGATCGTGGCCCCGGCAGGCGGCCCGGCACAACCGCCGGCCGAGGCCCGCTGCCCGAACGTCAGAGCCGGAACCCGATCGCGGCGAGCTGATCGCGGCCCTCCGCGCTGATCAGCGCGGGCGACCACGCGGGCCGGAAGACCCACCGCACCTCGTAGCCCGGCAACATCCCCGCCAACGCGGTGGTCATCTGGTCCTCCATCAGCCCCGTCAGGGGGCACGCGGGTGACGTCAGCGTCATCGTCAGCACCGCTGGATCGGAGTCGAGGTCGATGTCACGGACGAAACCGAGGTCGACCACGTTCACACCGAGATCGGGGTCGATCACCTCGCGCAGGGCGTCCAGCACGTCCACCGCCAGTACCGTCATCGCAACGCCTCCTCGCTCCCGTGCCCGCCCTGCACCACGCGCAGGGCCGGGACCTGCAGTTCCACCCGGATCCGGGTGGTCTCGGTCGTGATCCAGGTGGCCAGCCCGTGTGCCTGGCGACGCACGCGGGTCACCGGTTCGCCGTCGCCCACCTCGCCGCCGACCACGACGCAGACACCAGCCGGGGCCCCCAGCCGGTCGGCCGCGGCCAGCGCGCCCTGCAGGACCCGCGCCACCGGCTCGCACGTGCCCGGCCCGGGTCGCATCAGCACGGCCAGCGCATCCGTGCCCACCATCCCCCGCACCCGGTCCAGCGCTCGGATCGCGGCGCCGGGTTCGATGCGGGCCTGGGCCGCCTCGGCGGTGACGAGCACCGGTTCCACGGAGATCTCCATGGCGCTCCTACGCCCGGGCCGGGCGCATGACCCGGCGCAGGTCGACGGACTCGTCGCGCAGCTGCTCGGCCGTGACCGGATGCCCGGCGAGCAGCAACTTGCGCCCGGCCATCACCTCCGCCGGGCGACCGAGACCGAGCACGGACACCACTTGGCCGCCGCGGAGCCCGAACCGTACGAAGGACGCCTCGGCGACGTTCCCTCGGACGACCAGCTCGTCGGCGTCCGCGGGCGCGCCGCAGCTCTGCAGGGTGTGCACGTACTGGTCGGACCAGAACCAGTTCGGCATGTCGTAGGCGACGTCGCCGCCGAGCATCGCCCGTGCCGCGACCGCGCCCTGCCGCACGGCGGTGTCGTGGTGCTCCACCCGCGTCCGCCCGTAGCGCGGATGGTCGTGCGCCACCACGTCGCCCGCGGCGAACACGCCCGGCACGGCGGTGCGGCAGCCCGCATCGACGAGCACCCCCTGGTCACAGGGGATCCCGGCCGCCGCCCAGACTTCGGTGTCGCGGACCAGCCCGGCCGCGACCAGCAGTGCCGAGCACTCGACGGTGTCGCCATCGGTGTGGACGAGCAGCCCGGCGCCGCTCTCCTGCACCGACTCGACCCGGACCCCGCACCGCAGGTCGACGCCGGCGGCCCGGTGGATCCCGGCGTACAGCGCGCCGAGCTCGGCGCCGAGCACCCGCTCCATCGGGGCGCCCGCCATCTCCAGCACCGTGACGTCGACGCCCCGCCCACGCGCCGTGGCCGCCACCTCGCACCCGATGAAACCCGCGCCGAGCACGACGAGCCGCTCCCCCGGCACGAGCCGCTCGCGCAGCGCGTCGGCGTCGGCGCGGGTGCGCAGGTGGTGCACGCGGTCGCCGGACACACCCGGCAACCGGCGGGCCAGCCCGCCGGTGGCGATGAGCAGCGCGTCGTAGTCGATGGTGGAGCCGCCGAGCGTCACCCGACGGGCCGCGACGTCAAGTCCGGTCGCGCGGGTCTCCGACACCAGCTCGATGGACTGCTCGGCGTAGAAGGGCGCGGGATGGACGTCGATCTCGGGGGCGGTCTCACCGAGCCACGCCTTGGACAGCGGCGGCCGCTCGTACGGCAGGTGCGGCTCGTCGCCGACCAGCAGGACCTCCCCGTCGAAGCCCTCCTCGCGCAGGGTGGCCGCCGCCGTCGCGCCGGCCACCCCGGCCCCGACGATCACGAACCGCCGTCGTCCCGTCATCCCGGCCCCACGTCGACCTGGATCATCCCGTCGTCGGCCACCCGGCACGGGTAGCCGGTCAGCGAGGCCGTTGCCGGGTTGCGGCCCTGCCCGCTGCACGCCTCGAACTCCCACAGGTGCCGCGAGCAGGTGATGATCTCGCCGTCGAAGTCGCCCTCGTCCAGCGCCCACTCCTGGTGCGGGCAGCGGTTGCGGTAGGCCTTCACGTCCCCGCCGACGTTGACGAGCAGGACCTTCGTCGCACCGACCGTGACGGCCGTCATCTCCCCTTCCCAGAGATCGTCGGCAGCCAGCGCGGGCAACCAGCTCGCGGTCATCTCCTCCACGCTCACCCCGCCTCGGCAGCGGGCTTCTGCGCACCCAGCCCGGCGGCCTCGAGCACGCGTCCGCGCGCGGCCTGCGCCGAGGCGAGGACGGCGTCGACGGTGGGTGCCCCCTGCGGGGCCGCGGCCAGCACGGGGGCCAGCGCCGCGACGGCCTCGTCGGCCCGCGCGGACCACCGGTCCACCCACTTGCGCAGCACGTCGGCGTTGCCGGGGCGCTGCGCCACGGCGAACGCCCCGAGCGCGGTGCTCCACCGCTCGCGGCGACGCGAATCGGCGGCGAGCAGGTTCGACAGCAGCCAGGCCAGCTCGTCGCCAGAGGCCCTGGCCACCGTGCCGAACTGCGTGAGCAGCACGTCGTCGAGCGTGGGCAGCAGCACCAGGTTCAGCGCCGTGAACGCCTCGCCCCAGTCGTAGGCGATCAGCGCCGTCTCCACGGCCTTACGTACGCCCTGCCAGACCGCGTCGGTCTCCCAGATCTGGCGCTCGCGCTCGCCGATCCCGCTTCCGGGGTGCGCGAGCTGCAACTCCCGCGTGCGGTACGCGGTGCGCGTGACGCGGCGGAGCAGGTCGGCGGTGGCGAACGCCGCGGTGTTCGTGATGTAGGACGACGGCGCGATGTGGCCGAGGTAGGCCTGCACCTGCTGCGCGCCGTGCAGCGGGAACCGCGCCGGCGCGAACAGCGTGGCGAGCACGCCGACCCACTCCGGCGACAGCGTCGCGTCGGCGCCCGCGTCGGCGTACTGCGTGAGCAGGCCGTCGGCCTTGGTCTCCTCGCCGTTCTGGAGCGAGACGTAGGTGCGATAGGTCATCTGGTCGGGATCGCGGAAGGCGTCCCAGTCGTCGACCTTCAGCGGCGAACCCTCGCGGTAGGTGAGGAACCACAGGTTCGCAGGCGACGACGGGTTCTGCTCGAACGGGACCTTGCGGCCCTCGCGCAGCGTCCAGTTCGTCTTGTGGGTCATCACCTCGTACTCGCTGGGGACGCGGCGGACGTCGCCGAACGCGCTCCAGGTGCGCCGCTTCCGCGCTGGCGTGGTCATGCCGGTGCTCCCGTCCGCTTGTTCGCCCATTCCCAGTAGATCTCGTCGCTGGAGGTGTGGATGCGGCCCGCGAACGACGAGAGCATCGTCTGCAGCGAGCGCAGCTCGAACGCCGGACCGAGGTGGCGCTGCAGCGACTCCTCGGTGACCCGCACCCGGCCGGGGCCCTGCACCCGGACGTAGGCACCGCGGTCGATGACCTCGATGTCGATGTCGGGGTTGTCGTCGCGGATCGCCGCGATCACCGACTCCACCTCGTCGCACATGCGCAGCACCGGTCCCACCGGATGATCGGTCACGTCGGGCTCCCGTCGTACTCGACGCGGACGTGGTCGAGCGGCCCGATGCCCGCGTCCGCCACGGTGATCGAGGGGTCGAGGCGCCTGCCCTGATGGAAGACGATCTTGGGCAGGTCCCGCTTGGGCACCCGCCTGCCCTCGGTGTGGTGCGCGACGGCCTCGGCGAGCTCGGCGATCGTGTTGTTCGACATGACCGGCACCAGTATCTGCACGAAGTCCTCCGCGAAGATCGCGTTGAGCGGCACCAGCGACGGTTCGGCGGTGGCCATCAGGCACCTGCCACGGGGACGACCAGCGAGGCGGACTCGGGCACGATCAGCCGGTCCTTGTACTCCGCGGCCCAGCTGTAGTCGGGATCGTCGCCCATGACGTCGGGCGTCAGGCCCATGTAGCCGAGGATGCCGCCGACGTCCATCGGCTGGATCTCGCCCGCGAGGAACCGATCGATCACCGTGGGGTGGTTGAGGTTGTCGCGGTCCTTCCACCAGATCTGCCGGCAGCCCGCGGTGCAGAAGTGGTACGTGACGCCGTTGTGGGTGAGCGAGTGGTCACGCACCCGCCACTTGCCGTCGTAGCCGAACGTGGCGTTGCAGCAGGGCAGGTGGCACGTGCTGCACAGCCAGGGCAGCGTCTCCGGCAGTGTCGCCTCCATGTCGCCACGGTTGACGTTGTCGATGATCACGTCCCACTTGTCGCCGAAGACCTTCTCCCAGTTGGGGTACTTCTCCCGCAACCAGTCGCGGTCGTCCTTCGAGACCGCAGCGGTCGGCTTCCACCACAGCGTGGGCCGCCAGTACCAGAGCCCCATGTGCAGCGCGTGGTGCCAGGTGTCGAGGCCCTTCATAAACTCGTCCCAGAACCAGGGCTTCTTCAGGCCGTAGTCCTCGATCGTGCGGACGAACTGATCGATGATCCACTCCTCCATGAACTCCCGGTAGGACTGCTTCCGGTGCTCGACGGGGGTGTAGTAGTCCATGGCGGGGCCGGTGAGGGCGGCGAAGGCGCGGGCCGAGCCCCAGAAGGCCTTGTCGATCACCCACTGCGCGCGCACCGGGTCGTGCTCGACGAGGATCTCCAGCGTCGGGCCGCCCTGCTGGGCGTGGCGGGCCTCGTCGGTCTGGATCGACGAGATCATGTTGGCGAAGTTGACGTCGCCGGACTCCAGCGCGTCGGCCGAGAGCGCCACGAACTGCAGGTTGGTGAACCCTGTCTCGAACGTCAGCGGGAGCTGGATCGCGATGTCGACCACATTGGACGTCACCATCATCCCGTCGAACAGGTTGCGCAGCGAGACCGCGACCCAGTCGTTGGTGTGGAACATCTTGTGCGTCCAGTCGAACTGCGGGTCCTTGCCCACGAACTCGTGGCCGAAGAACAGCGTGATCTGGGCGTGCCGGATCTCGTCGAGCGCACCGAACGCGGCCATGTTGCGCCACGAGGCGTTGAGCCCGAAACGCGCCATCTTCAGCTCGGCGAGCACCGCCTCGGACTCGACGAGCGCGATGCCGCCGTAGTGCATCTTCGTCGAGGACTTCCAGCCCTCAGACAGGTTCTCCCACGCGGTGGAGCGCTGCAGCGCCGCCTTGACGGCGTAGGCCGCGCTCTCCTTCTCCCGCTGCGTGGCCACGTACTCCGGGTAGGAGACCTTGTAGTCCTCCTCCCAGGACGCCCACGCCTCACGCGGCACCTTGCCGGTGCCCGACATCCACTCCGGGTAGACGGCATCGTCGTCCACGTAGGACAGCGTCCAGTCGACATCGCGGACGAGGTGCTGCCACTCCTCGCGCTTCAGCAGAGACATGAATGCTCCTCAGTCGATCTCGAGATGGCCGAGCTGGCGGCTGATGCTGGCGTTGTTCCAGTAGGCGGTGACCCCGTCGATCGGGCCGTCGGTCGTCCGGAACACGAACAGGTGCGGCTCGGCGAAGCTGCCCCCGCGGGCGGAGATGTTGGCCCAGGCGCTCGCCTGGGTGCCGCCGATCGTCACCTCGGCGACGACCCGGCTGCCGTCGACGCTCGGGCGCACCGCCGCGACGGTGTTCCACAGGTCCGGGAACGAGGTGATCAGCCCGGTCCACAGCGTCTTGCCGATGGTCGCGACCTTGCCGTCACCGCGCACCACCCGCTGGCGGCCCCAGATCTCGACGGGGACGTAGGAGAAGTCGGCGTTGGGGGTGCAGAGATCGACCATCTCGTCGATCTCGTGGCGGCGGTAGGCGTCGAAGAACGCCTCCACCGTCTGCGCGGGCGAGCGCACTCCGACCTCGATGGTGCTCATGCGGACGCCCCTTCCGCGATCGCGATCCGGTCGAGCCGCTTCACGGCCAGGCGCCGGAACAGCTGGTTCTCGTCCCAGAAGCCCCTGACCTGCACGATCAGGCCGTCGCGCACGGTCAGCAGCCAGGCCTGGCGCAGGTCGAGGTGCTTCTCCTGGTTGATCGCACCCAGGTAGTCGGCGGCCTGGGTGCCCTCGATCGACATCTCGGCGAGCACGGCGCCGTCGGCGAGCTCCGTGATGGCGCGGACGGTGACCATGAGGTCGGGGAACGCGGCGACCGTCGCGGCGAAGTACGCCCGCCCCGACCCCGCGGGATCCATCGAGATCGTCCCCTCCGACGGCAGAACCTCGACATCGGCATCCGGCGCGAGCAGCGCCAGCGCGGCGGCGCTGTCGCGGTCACCCAGCGCGCGGAAGAACGCGGTCACGACGTCGCTCACAGCACCTCCAGAGTCTTGAGGACGGCATCGGCCGTGGCGCCGGACGAGCCGGGGTTCTGCCCGGTCACGAGGTTGCGGTCGACCACGACGTGCGACACCCACGCCGACGGGGCGTCGTCGAAGACGGCGCCGGCGTTCTTCAGCGCCGTGTCGAGGTACCAGGACATCCCCAGCTTCCCGGCGACGGTCTGGTCCTCCTCCTCGTCGGTGAAGCTGGTGAGGCGGAAGCCCTCGAAGAGCCACTCGCCGTCGTCGCGCCCGCCGGCCGCGAGCAGCGCGGCCGGGCCATGGCACAGCGCCGCGATGGTGGCGCCCTTGCGGTGCAGGATCTGCAGCAACCGCGTGACGTCGGGGTTGTCCGCGAGATCGACCATCGGGCCGTGCCCACCGGGCACGAACACCGCGTCGAAGCTCGCCATCTCGTCCTCGGTCATGTCCGAGAGTGCCACCGGGTCCTGGAAGCCGGGGATCGCGGCCAGCTCGGCGGCGAGCCCGTCGGAGATCGCCTGGCTCGCATCGAGGTGGGCCGTGGCCGCGGCCTCGATGTCGGCGGGTGAGAGCGGGGTGTCCTGGCCGGCGAGGACGTCGGCGAGCTGGCGGTCCTGTCGCCACGCCTCCTTGGCCGCCCGGCCGACGAGCGCGCGGGCCTCCTCCAGCGGCATGCCGGTGTCGCGCAGCGCGAGCACGATCCGCCGCGACGCGCCGAGCCCGAGCCCGGTGAGGTGGCGCAGCGTGAGCCGGATGTCGTCGACGTCGGGAGCGAACGTGCGGGTGATCGAGCCGAGGAAGTCCTCGTCCTCGTCGGGCATGTGGAAGATCGGTTGGAGGCCGTAGGAGTCGGCGTGGGGCTGCTGCCCGTCCGGCGTCGCGACGACGACATCCACTCCGGCCGCGGTGAACCTCCGGTACGGAACGGCGGCCTCCTCGGCGAAGTAGCCGGTCTCGTGCGGTGTCCCGTCGGCGAGTCGCATCTCGCGGGCACTGGTGACCAGATAGAGCAGTCGTGGCATGAGCGCTCCCGTGTGGTGGTGTGATCGGGAACACTAGGAACAGCACCGCGAGGGGGTTACCGGGATTCCTGCGGAGAAGTTGCGGATTCCTGCGGGCCTTGGCAATTACTCAACCATCCGGTTAAGCTTAACCGTGTGGTTGAACTTCTGGACGCGGTGTTCCACGCCCTCTCCGACGGCACCAGGCGCGCGATGGTCGCCACCCTGGCCGATGGCGAGCGCTCGGTGAGCGAGCTGGCGGCGCCGCATCCCATCTCGCTGGCCGCCGCGTCCAAGCACGTCACGGTGCTGGAACGGGCCGGGCTGCTCAGCAGGCGCACGGAGGGCCGCCGGCGCATGTGCCGGCTCGAACCCGCCTCGCTCGCCGCGGCCACCGCCCATCTGCGCCACTACGAGCGGTTCTGGAACGACCGCCTCGACGCGCTCGAATCCTTCGTCACCGGCTCCGAGGAGGATCCATGACCGAGCAGCCCACCCGTCCCGTGACCGCGCACTCCGTCACGGTCAGCCGCGTGATCGCCGCGAGCCCGCAAGCGCTCTACGGCGCCTGGACCGAACCCGAGCAGCTGCGCCGGTGGTTCGGCACGACCGTCACCGCCGACGTGCGGATCGGCGGCCGGTACCGGGTGGAGATCGTCGAGGCCGACGGCACCGTCAACGGGTTCGTCGGGGAGTACCTCACCCTCGAACCCGGCCGGGCAGTGGCGTTCACCTTCACCCACATCGCCCAGACCCCGGCCCACCGGATCAGCGACGAGACGGTGACGGTCACCTTCCGCGAGATCGGACCCGGACGCACCGAGCTCACCCTCGTCAACACGTGGACCGGGCCGGAGTGCGAGCCGTCGGACTACGCCGGACTGCAGGCGGGCTTCGGCGAATGGTTCGACCTGCTGGAGAAGGCGCTGTAGCACCGGGATCCGGCCGGCGCCTTCCGCACAACGGAAGGAACCTTGCCGCGAACCGACCCGGCCCGATGAACTCCCGTTCCCCGACATCGATCCCTGGAGGTTCGACGATGCCGTCAACCGTTGTTCTCGTGCACGGCGCCTGGCACGGCGCCTGGGCATGGGACAGGTTCCTCCCGGAGCTGTCCGATCTGGAGACCCGCACCGTCGAGCTGCCGTCGGTCGGCAGCGATCCGGCCGCGCTCGGTGACCTCTACGCCGACGCGGCCGCGGTGCGCGCGGCGGTGGCGGCCCTCGACGGCCCCGTCGTCGTGGTCGCGCACTCCTACGGCGGCGCCCCGGTCTCCGAAGGGCTCGTGGGCCTCCCCCAGGTCTCCGGCATCGTCTACGTCTGCGCCTTCCAGCTCGACGTCGGCGAGTCGCTCGCCGCCGCGGTCGGCGGCTCGGCGCCGGACTGGTGGGACATGCACGAGGAGCAGGGCTACGTCGACACCCTGCGCCCCGAGGAGATCTTCTACGGAGGCGTCGACGCGGCCACCGTCGCCGACGCGATCGGCAAGCTGCGCCACCAAGGCCTCGCCGCGTTCGCCCAGCCGCAGACCGCCGCAGCCTGGCACGACATCCCCAGCACCTACGTGGTGTGCGAGCAGGACAACGCCATCCCGGCAGTCGCCCAGGAGGCGATGGCGAAGCGCTCTGACCGGGTGGTCCGGATGGACACCTCGCACTCCCCGTTCCTGACGCGGCCCGCGGAGCTGGCCGCCATCATCCGGGAGCAGTTCTCGGCCCAGGGCTGAGCGCGCGGGCGGCGTGTCCCGCATGACGCGCGGGCCACCTGGCTGTACAAGTTGGGCGTGGAGTCCAGCGAGGTGCGCTACCAGGCCGTGGCCCGGTCCCTGCGTGACGGGATCGCCGGCGGCGAGTACGCGACCGGTGCCCGGCTGCCGTCGGAGAGCGAGCTGGCCGCGGCGTTCGCGGTCTCGCGCGGCACCGTCCGGCAGGCGTTCGCCGTGCTGCGGGCCGAGGGGCTGATCGCGTCGCGCCGCGGCGCTCGCCGCGTGGTCACCGGCGGTGAACGCACCCAGGGTTTCGCGGAGCTGATGAGCTTCTCGGCATGGGCCCGGTCGGTCGGCGAGGTGCCCGGCGGCCGGGTCGTGGAGCTGCTGCGCCGGCCCGCGTCCGCGGTGGAGGCCGCCCAGCTCGACGTCGACGACGACGCACCGATCTACCACCTGACGCGCGTGCGCACCCTGTCGGGACGAGCGGTGATGATCGAGCGCACCGCCTACGTCGAGCGGGTCGGGGCGCTGCTGCCCGGCATCGACATGGCCACCGAGTCGGTCACCGAACGGCTCGCCGCGCTCGGCATCGTGCTCACCGAGGCCGAGCACCGGATCGACGCGGTGGCGGCCGGCACCGAGGACGCGGCGCTGCTCGACGTGGCGGCCGGCTCACCCCTGCTGCGGACGCGGCGGCGGACCACCGACCAGGCAGGCGACCCGATCGAGTGGTCCGCCGACACCTACCGCAGCGACGCCGCGGTCTTCGTCGTGCACAACTCGGCCGCGCTCACGGCGCTGGCGCGGGTGGAGCGGCCCGTCCCCTCACAGTGACTCGAGGACCCCGGTGATGGTCGCGCGGAACTGCGCGAACGTCGGGGTCTCCCGCTCCGAGTCCTTGCCGCCGTCGTCGCAGCGCCGCACCAGCACGGCGTCGGCGGCATGTGGGTGTGCCGCGAAGGTGGCGACCTCCGCCGGGCTCATCGGGCCGCCCTGCAGCGAGAGCGTGTACACCGACGCGGGCGAGAGCTGCGCGAAGTACTCCGGCTCCACCGCGCAGAGGTAGCGCTTCGCGGCGACATGCAGCCGCACGGGCTCCACCACCTCCGGCCCGAACCACTGCGCGAGGTACGCGGCAGCCTGCTCGTCGTGGTGGTTGTCGGTGCCGCTCATGAGCTCGGCCCCGGTGCGCAGGCCGGTGAAGTGGCCGACGTCGTGCAGCAGCGCGGCGACGACCAGCGCCGGCGCCGCGCCGGCCGCACGGGCGCAGTCGGCGGCCTGCAGCATGTGGGTGGCGATGCTGACCTCCTCGCCGAGGTACTCCTGCGCGCCCTGCGAGGAGAACAGGCCCTCGAGCTCGTCGACGATCGCGGTGCTGGTCACGCGGTCACCGCCGCGCGCAGCACGGCTGCCGAGCTGTGCAACGCGTCCAGATCGGCGTAGCAGCCCTGCAGGTGGCGGGCGCCCGACTCGGCGTAGGCGGTGCGGGCGTGCAGCAGCCGGACGTTGTCGAACACCAGGCAGTCACCCGGCTCCAGCCGGAGGTCCAGCCGCAGCTCCGGCCGGTCGATCAGCTCGGCGAAGGTCCGGTAGGCGTCGTAGAACGCGACGAGCTCTTCGGCCGGCAACACCATCGGCTGGATCGAGCGGTTGTTGAACCGGACCTCCCGGATCCGGCCGAGCGGGTCGACGTCGATCATCGGGCGCTCGGCGAGCAGCACCGTGTCGGCGTCGGCGAACCGGAACGGCACCGGGGTACGCGTGAGGACGGCGAACGCCTCGGGGTGCTCGGCCCGCAGCAGCGCGGCGGCGTGGAACCCGTCGACCAGCCCGCTGTCGCCGCCCACGGCGGCGTTCTCGAGGCAGTGCAGCAGCTGGATCGTGGGGACGGGGTCGCGGTAGGGGTTGTCGGTGTGCGGGGTGATGCGGGAGCTGGTGAACGCCAGGTTGTTCGGCTGGGCCTGCACCCGGACGTCGAACAGGTCGCCGTAGTTGGTGGTGCGCACGAACCCGAACGTCGCGGCGACGTCGAGGACGGTGCCCGGCCGCGTCGGGACGTCGCGCAGCAGCGCGAACCCGAGGCTGCGCACGGCGTCCAGCACGCGCAGCCGCTCGGCAGGCCGGTCGCGGTGGTCCTGCCACCCTGCCGAGGGCAGTCGCCCGTCGAGATCACCGGCGGCCCACAGCGCCTTGCCGTTCTCGGTGCGGCCGTCGTCGACGGGCGTGCTCTCGACGGCGTCGAGCCAGCTCAGCGGGTAGCTGCCGCGGTGCGGCGGAGCGAACTCGACGATCGCGACCGGGCCGTCGCGCTCGTCATCGGCGAGTGTGACGCCGACGATCTCGGGTCGGGCCGGCAGGTCGGTGATCCCGAAGAGCTTCTGCCCGTTGCGGGGATCGCGACAGTCGGTGCACCGGCAGTTGTCCCGCAGCCAGATCGCGGGCCAGCGGTCGAGTCGTCGGGCCCGTTGTCGGGTCGGGTCGGTCGTGAGCGCGGCACTCATGGATCCTCCGGGTCAACGTGTGTGGCCACGATACAACATGTACAGCCATGTTGATTTCAGGCGCGGGGGTCATGCACGGCCCGGTCGGTGCGGTGCAGGACGATCGGCAGCACGGCGGTGAGGACCGTGACGGTGAGCGCGCCGCCGGCCAGCGCGGGCCAAGGGCCGTCGACGGGGCCGACGAGCAGCATCGCGGCGAGCCCGCCCAGCGGGAATCCGGCGAAGGTCACCATCCAGCGCGCGGCACGGCGTAGGCGGGCGGTGGGTGACGGGGTGAGCGTTGTCTCGGTTGTCATGGGGCAACGCTGACGGGCACCGCTGACGACGACACCGGCGGCCTCATCCGACGGCGTAGGTCGCCGAGAGCGCCCCGGTGGCGGACGTGTGCGTGTCGACGAGTCGCAGTGCGGCGGGGGCGGCGCCGTCGAACAGCCGGGTTCCCTCGCCGAGCAGGACCGGGTCGGTGATCAGCCGCAGCTGGTCCAGCGCGCCGTGTCGGATCAGTGCCTGGACCAGTGCGACGCTGCCGGTGACCACGATGTCGCCGCCGGGAGCCTGCTTCAGCTCCGTCACCTGCTCGGCCGTCAGCGGCGAGGAGCTGCTCGGTGCGACGGCCCATCTCCTCGTCGAAGTAGGGCCGTGCCGATGCTGGGGCGCCGAGACGACGCCGTCGAGCGAGCTGAACAGCTCCGCGATGATCTTCCTCATGGCGTGCTCCGTTTCGAGGGGGGGAGGCGATCGATCGATCCTCGCCCGGCCCCCGTCGTCGACGGAAAGTCCGATCCGGCATCACCTTCGTGCACGGGGCGCACGAACGGGCCCTCACCCGATCCCGTGCGCGTCCCACCACGCGAGCACGCGCATGCCGTACAGCGTCAGCCATTTCGAGGGCTCCCCCTCCGCCACGTCGACCTCGAACCACACCTGCCCGGGCAGCCGGCTGCCCTGCAGCCAGGTGCCGTCGGGCTGCCGGGCGGCGCGGACGAGCTCGATCGCCTCGGCCATGCGGGGATCCGGCGCGCGGCCGTCGAACAGGCGGGCGCGGCGGAAGTGGTCGGTGGCGACGAGCGCGTTGTAGCTCGCGCGGAACGGGTAGGTGAACCGGCTGACCCACGGCCCGACCAGCTCGCCGGTGGAGGCGCGGCGCAGCAGGGCGCGCCGCAGCAGGTACTCCTCCCCGGAACGCCGGGCGGCGAGCGTGGCGTCGGTGCCCCCGGTGGCGACGTCGTAGGCGAGCAGGCCGGTCAGCGAGTTGAGGGTGGACGGGAACGAGGACCTCGTGGATCCCTCGACCCACTCGCAGTTCCAGCCGCCGTCGGGCTGGCGGTGCTCGACGAACCAGTCGACGATCCCGGCGATGTCGGCGCCGAGCCACAGCCCGTTGGCGACCGTCCAGGCGTTGATGCAGCAGTCGACCTCGCCGCCCCAGTACGGCAGGTCGTCGTACTCCCAGCGGCTGTTCGCGGCGAGCAGTGCGGCCGTGCCGCGCAGGGCGGACGCGTCGACTCCCCACTCCCGCAGCGCGTTGAGCGTCCACGTGGTGGCCGTCCAGGGCTGCCCGGCCTCCTCCGGCGCTGCCGGGCCGCGACCGGGTGCGGGGAAGAACGCGCCACCTGCCCACTGCCCGTCGGGATCGTGGAGCGCGAGCAGGCGGGCGCCGAAGCCCTCGGTGGCGACCCGCGCCCGCGTCGCCTCCCAGGCCTCGGCGGGTGCGCCCAGCAGATCGCGCTCGACCTGCCAGCGCAGTGCCGGATCGGAGTCCTGCAGCCACGACGTCACCGATTCGATCGCCACGGCGCGACCCTATCGAGACCGGCCGACAGCGAGACCGGCCGACGACACCGGTCCCGGTCAGCCCCGACGCCGGTAGCGGACGCGCACCAGCCACACCGACCACACCGGCACGGCGACGACGAACACGGCGACCGGCAACAGGACCAGCGGCGACGACGACCCGGCGCCACCCCTTGCGCCTTCGACGATCCACACCGGGATCAGGGAGAGGAACACGAGCGTCGCGCACAGGAGCGACGCCACGTCCACGGCGAGCATCCGCCGCAGCAGCGGCTCCCGGGCAGCGGTGAGCCAGTAGTCCTTGTGGGGGATGTTCAGCACCCGCAACGGCCCGCGGCGCACGAGCAGGACCAGACCGACCCCCAGCAGCAGCACGATGATCCCGGGGAGGAGTGCGAGGGTCAGCGCCTGACCCGCCGATCCGAACCGGTCGGCGGTGCCGTCGATCCCGAAATGCACCGGCACCTCGCCGGGAGGGATGCGGACGGCAGCCCACACCGCGACGGCCGCGTACCAGGCGGCGCCGACGAACAGGATCCCCCAGGGACGCATGATGATCCTCTCTGGATGCTGCCGGTCGCGCAGTACTACTCCTTGAGCGGGCGCCGGTCCAGCGACCCTTGACCTCTACGGGGTGACCTACCTCCGTGCGCAGGCGCTGGGCAGGCTCGCGACGATCGGCCCGACCGGAGCACCCCAGAACCATCCGGTGACCTACCGGCTCGACGAGCGCACCGCAACGATCGAGATCGGCGGGCCGAACCTGGCCGGATCGCCGAAGTTCCGCAACATCCAGGCCGACCCACGGGTCTCGTTCGTCGTCGACGACGCCCCGCACCCGGTGGGGCCGGGCGGGCAGCGCGGGCGCGGCCTCGAGGTCCGCGGCAGCGTCGAGACGCTGCTGATCGACTCACCCATGATCGACGGGTTCGGCAACGACCTGCTGCGCATCCATCCGCGCCGGATCGTGGCCTGGAACATCGACGGGCCCGGCAGCAACATCCGCACGGTCGAGCGGGAAGCCTGAGCTTCCCCGGGCTCACGCCTGAGCGGTGGCGGGCCGTCCGGGTGCTGCCCGCTCGGCGACGGGTACGGGCTCGGCCGCCACCGCGGCACGCTCCGGCGGCACCGCAGCGGTCGCCCCGCGGCGCCGCATGACCGCTCGGGTCAGCCCGCACGCCCAGCAGCCGGACGCTCCGATCAGCAGGATCCCGGCACTGCCGACATCCGGATCCAGCACGAGCGCCCCCATGGCCGCGACGAGGAAGCCAGCCCCCACAATGCTCCAGCCCGTCATCACAACCCTCGCCCGCCCCGGCGTCACCGCCTCGATCCGTTGACCGGTTCAACGCGGCGAACGGCGAGACGTTGCGTCACCCGATCGAGCCTCACCCGGTGGCGGCACCGATCGCGGCACGTTCGGGGGGCCTCGTCACCCGGTCCGGTCGCGCTCCAGTGCGTCCAGGCGGGCGCTGATCGACTGCAGCTCGGTCAGCACCCGGTCCAGCTTCGCCTCGGCACGGTCCACGTCCTCGCCGATGTCCCCCTCGATGTCGCGGACCGCTGCCGCACTCGCCTGCCGCAGGTTCTCCACGAACCAGCTCGCGATCGATGCCGTCACGACGCCGAGCAGGGCGATGCCCGCCACCATGAGCGACCCGGCCACCACCCGGCCCTCGACGGTGACGGGATAGCGGTCGCCGTAGCCGACGGTCGAGATCGTGGTGACCGTCCACCACAACGCCTCCCCGAACGTCGTGATCGTGGCGCCGGGAGCGTCGCGTTCCGCGTCGAGCACGGCGACGGACGCCACGAACCCGACCAGCAGCACCGTGCCCGCGACGTAGAACGCGACGCGGCCCCGCACGTCGTCGCGCAGCTGCCGGTTCAGCACGGTGAGCACCGTGATCACGCGCAGCGCCCGCAGCTGGCGCAGCATCGGCAGGCACAGGATCAGCAGGTCGAGCAGGTGCGTGCCGACGTAGTACCACCGGCGCTCCGCCAGCGCGATGCGGATGAGGTAGTCCAGCCCGAACACGACCCAGGTGCCGGTGAGCAGCACCTCGATCAGGTCGTGCCCGTCGGGGGTGATCGTGGTGTCGAGGACCGACACGGTGTAGGCGATCAGGAAGACGACCGCGAGCCCGGTCAGCGGCCAGTCCACGTACCGGTCCCACGCCGCGATCCGCGGCTCGGGAGGCGCAGCGGTAGGTGGGGCGGTTGTCATGCCGCGCAGCCTAAGCCGCGCGCTGTCGAACACTGTTGCAGGAGGTCAGCGCCCCGTGGGTGTCGGCTTCACCGCGGTTCTGGATCGCGCCGGGGCAGGTCCCGGACGGCCGGCGGGTCGGCACCTGCCGGGTCGTGTCCCGTACCGCTGAAGAAGGCCGCGTTCACCGCCCGGAAGTGGTCGAGCGGCTCCGGCAGGCTCAGGTCCAGGTAGATCGCCTCCTGCGGGCACGCCGGCTCGCAGGCGCCGCAGTCGATGCAGGCCTCGGGGTCGATGTAGAGCATCCGGGTGCCCTCCCGGATGCAGTCGACCGGGCACTGGTCGACGCACGAGCGGTCCATGACGTCCACGCAGGCATCGGTGATGACGTAGGGCATCGGGTTCTCCTCGTTCGTCGGTCAGCGGGTGGTTGCAGCCGCGGCGGTGAGGAGCCGGCCGCGGTCGACGATCTTGGTGCGGGCGCGGCCCCGTTCCCGGCCGAGTGCGATCTCGGCGGCGTCGATGCCGGTCCAGCCCGGCCAGTCGACGACGTGGCAGCCGCGATCGCGCAGGACGGACCCCAGCGGGACGTCCGGGGCGGGTCCCTCGTCGAGTTCGGCGAGGAGTTCCCGGACCGACTCGATGGCGCAGGCCTTGTTCGACCCGATCACCCCGCTGGGACCACGCTTGATCCACCCCGCGACGTGGATGCCGGCAGCGACGCGGCCGCGGACGTTCGGCACCAGCCCGCGCTCCGCGTCGAAGGGGAGACCGGGCAGTGGCTCGCCGTGGTGGCCGATGGAGCGCACGACGGCCTCGACGGCGAGCTCCTCGCTGCCGCCGGGCCCCTCGAGCTGCAGCGAGCCCACCCGGCCGGGTCCGGTGACCGCCACGGTACGGCGGTGGAACAGGAACGTGAGCCGCTTCGGGGTACCGGCCCTGGACTGCGCCGCCCAGGTCGCGAAGATCTCCCGACGCTGCGTCGCCGCCCGGTCGGTGACACAGCGCGCCTGCTCGTCCCGGGTGAGCTCGAGGTCTGCGGGGTCGACGACGATGTCGCACCCGAGCGCGTCGAGCTCGCGCAGCTCCGCGGGTGAGAACCGGACGTCGACGGCGCCGCGCCGCGCGATGACGTGCACCTGGGACACGCGGTACCGGTCCAGGGCCGTGAGCACGTCGTCGGGGACGTCGGTGGTCGCCAGCCCGGCACCGCCCTTGAGCAGGACCCGCGCGACATCGAGGCTCACGTTGCCGCCGCCGATGACGGCGACGGTGCGCGCGGGGCGGTCCCACCCCGGCTGCCGGCCGTCGGGGTGGCCGTTGTACCAGGACACGAGGTCGGCGGCGGCGTGGTTGCCGGGCAGGTCCTCCCCCGGGATCCCGAGCCGCCGCGACCGCGGCGCGCCGGTGGCGAAGAGCGTCGCGGCGCAGGCCCGCTGCAGGTCCGGCAGGTGCAGGTCGGTGCCGTACCGGACGTTGCCGTGGAAGCGCACTCGAGGATCGGCGAGCACCGCCGACAGCGTGGCCGTCACCGACTTGATCCTGGGGTGGTCCGGGGCGACGCCGTAGCGGACCAGGCCGAACGGGGTGGGTGCCGCGTCGAACACGTCCACGTGCACATCCGTGCGCTTGAGCAGCTCGGCGGTGGCGAAGATCCCGGACGGACCTGCGCCCACGACCGCGACGGGCCGCGCGACCACCTCAGGCCTCGGCCTGCGTGCGGCGCGCCTTGGCCGCACCGGTGGCGCCCCAGCCGCCGAGCAGTGTGTCGTCCCACAGGAAGCGCTCGACGGCCGCGGCGTCGCGGCCCTTGCCCGGCTCGTACTGCCCGCGGTGGATGATCTCCTCGAGCGCCCGCCTGCTCGTGGGCTCCGGGACGACGGCCGGGTACCCGATCCCGAACATGTCGTAGATCTTCATGCCGCGCGGGATCCCGAGCCACGACTTGAGCATCGTGCTCATGTAGGGCGAGCTCACGTCGCTCACCCACTGCGAGCCCAACCCGAGCGAGGCGACGGCGAGGTGGGCGAGGACCGTGGCCTGGGCGAGGCTGGAGATGAAGTGGTTCTCGCCCTTCTCGATCGCGGTGCGCACCGGGTACGCGTCGATGACCCGGGGATCGCCGAGCACCAGCACGAACACCGGTGAGTTGCGGAACCCGGTGAAGCCGATGTGGTTGCGGTGCCCCCACACGGCCTCCTGCATCTCCCGCTTGTCGGCCATCTGCTTGGCGTAGAGCTCGGCGATGCGGCGGCGCATGTCGTCGTCGCGGATGACGAGGAACTCCCACGGCTGCCCGTTGCCGGCCGACGGCGCCCAGCGCGCCACCTCCAGCACCTTCTCGACCAGCTCGTCTGGCACCTCGCGGTGCGGGTCGATCGCCCGCACGGAGCGGCGGTAGCGGGCCAACGCGAGCAGCTCGTCGTAGGTGGCGCGATCGCTGTCGAGCTGGGCTGCGGATTGCACGGTCTCGGTCATGGCGGCAACGCTGCGCCCACTACTGAGAACTGTCCAATACTCATTGATGGTTCTCTGATCACATGGCACTATCAGTCGCACCATGGAGTTCCGCCACCTCGAGTACTTCGTCGCCGTCGCGGAGGAGCTGCACTTCCGCCGCGCCGCCGCCCGGCTGCACATCGTGCAGCCGGCACTGAGCCAGCAGATCCTGCGGCTGGAGGCCGAACTGGGCGTCACGCTGCTCGAACGCACGAAGCGCCACGTCGAGCTCACCGAGGCCGGCCGATCCCTGCTGGTGGACGCGCGGGCGCTGCTCGAGCGGCGGACGAGCGCGATCGAGGCCGCGCGCAGCGCCGCCGACGGCCGCAGCGGGCACGTCGACGCCGGCTTCGTCGGGCCGGCCACCTACAGCGTGCTGCCGGCCGTGGTCCGCGCCTTCCGCGGGCGGCACCCGGACATCGACCTGCGCCTGCACGAGCTCACCTCGGCCGAGCAGCTCGACCGGATCGCCGCGCACACGCTCGACGTGGGGTTCGTGCGGATGCCGATGGGGGACAACAGGTTCGTCTGCGAGCGGGTGCTCACCGAGCCGATGTGCGTCGCGCTGCCCGAGGGCCATCCGCTCTGCGCGCACCCTGCCGTAGCGCTCGCCGACCTGGCGCCGGAACCGTTCATCATGGTGCCGCGCAGCCGCGAGCCTGCTGTCTTCGACCGCATCGTCGGGCTGTGCTCGCGCGCCGGGTTCAGCCCCTCCGTGATCCAGGAGGCCCAGCAGGTCCACGCGATGATCGGGCTCGTCGCCATCGGGCTCGGGGTGGCGCTGGTGCCGGAGTCGATGGGCACGCTGTGCCGGCCCGACGTCAGCTACCGGCCGCTGGCGGACGCGGGCGATGCCGTCGTGGAGACCGGGCTGGTCCGGCGCCCCGACGACACCGCACCCGCGGTCCGCCGCTTCGTCGAGACGGCCCGTGAGGTCACCGCCACCGCGTCAGCGGATCCGTAGGTCACCGCCGCGTCAGCGGATCCGTAGGTCGTCGAGCACGTCGAGGTTCCAGGCCATGCCGTGACCCGGCCGGTCCGGCGGCGCGGCACGGCCGTCGACGATCGGGAGGGTCTCGTGCAGCACGTCGTCGATCAGCGGGAAGTGCTCGATGTACGGGCAGTTGGGCACGGCGGCGGCGAGGTGCACGTGCAGCTCCGGCAGGAAGTGCGGGCTCAGCGTCGCCCCGGAGGCCTCGGCTATCGCGGAGATCCGCAGCCACTCGGTCACCCCGCCGGTGAGCGGGACGTCGGGCTGCAGCACCGATGCGGCCCGCTCGCGCAGGTAGGCGGCGAACTCGAAGCGGCCGTGCAGGTGCTCGCCCACGGCGATCGGCAACCCGAGCCCGGCGGCGAGGGTGGCATGCCCGGCGATGTCGTCGGAGCGCAGCGGCTCCTCCATCCAGAACACGTCGAGGTCGCGCAGCCGGGAACCGACCCACTGGGCGGTCGGCAGGTCGAGCCGCTCGTTGCAGTCGACCATGATCCGGACCTGGTCGCCGACCGCCTCGCGGACGGTGCGGACCCGCGCGACGTCCTCCTCGGCGCGCCGCGCACCGATGCGCAGCTTGATCGCGGAGTAGCCCTCGGCCAGGTAGCCCTGCGCCCCCTCGACGAGCTGGTCGGGCGTCATGGCATGGGTGGCCCGGCCGCTGCCGTAGACCTCGACGTCGTCGCGGTGGGCACCGAGGAAGCGGAACAGCGGCAAGCCGGCCCGGCGGGCGCGCAGGTCCCAGATCGCGATGTCCACAGCAGACAGTGCAGGCAGCACGACGCCGCGCCCGAGCCGGTGGGTGTCGTCCCAGATCCATTGCCAGCACTGGGGCCAGTGGTCGAGCTCGACGCCGACGACGTGGTCTCCGACGGTGCCGCCGAGCAGCGCGTGCACGCCGTCGGCGCCACCGGTGAGCGCGTAGGTGAAGCCGGTGCCGGTGGCGCCCTCGTCGTCGGTGACGGTGACGTGCAGCAGGTCGACCTTGGTGGCCCCGGAGCCGCCGCGGCCCGCACCGAGCGGGATCTGCGACCAGCCGGTCCGGACGTCGGTGACGGTGGCCATCGTCAGCGCTTCCGGGTGCCGGTCGGCGACGGTCCCGGGTCGTTGCTCACGACCGTGGCGGTCAGGGTGCCGATCCGCGACAGCGTCAGCGTGATCAGGTCGCCCGCCGTGAGCGGACCCACGCCCGACGGGGTACCGGTGGCGATCACGTCGCCCACCTCGAGCGTCATGACGGTGGAGATGTAGGAGACCAGCTTCGCGACGCCCCAGATGAGGTTGGCGGTGCTCGTCTTCTGCCGGTGCTCGCCGCCGACCGTGCAGTCCAGGTCGATCGCGTCGACCGCGCCGACCTCGTCGCTGGTGACCAGCCACGGGCCCATCGGCGTGAACGTGTCGAAGGACTTGCGCGTGGAGCGGTCCTCTCCCCCACGCATGGTGATGTCGAGCAGGCCGGTGTAGCCGACGACGTGGTCGAGTGCCTCGGCCTCGGAGACGTTGCGGGCCCGCCTGCCGATGACGGCGGCGAGCTCGCCCTCCTGGTCGACGCGGCGGTCCGAGTAGGGCAGCACGACCGCGCCACCGGTCGCGATGATCGAGGACGGGGCCTTGAGGAACACCGCCAGGTCGCTGATGTCGACCGACAGCTGCATCTCGGACTTGTGGTCGCGGTAGTTCACCGGTGCCGCGACGATCTTGGTGGGGTCCGGCACCGGGGCGCCGAGCACCACGTCGCGCAGCGGGATGCTGTTGTGCGGCGTCGGTGCCGGGAGGCTGTCGCGGACCTCGTCCCAGCGCTGCAGCAGCCGGCGCATGGCGCTCGGCCCGCCCGACTGCGTGGCACCGACGATGCCGTCGAGGTCCACCACCCGATCGTCGGCCAGGTAACCGATCCGGCCGCCGTCATAGGTCACGAGTCGCATGGTGCCGTCCTTCGCCTGTCGCGGATTCGTCGCTACGATCAATCGTCAGCATGCTGACGATATGATTCTGTCAACACGCCGGTCAAGCGACCGGTCGCCACCGGTCGGCTTGTACGATCCGGATGCCGATCGACGAGAGCAGCGAAGGGCAGGGGCAACCATGGTGGCTCGGCCGGTTCCGACGGGGGCGACGGCCGCCGTCGACCTGGAGCTGACCGACATGATCGGGCACCTGCTGCGCTCCTGCCAGCAGCTGCACGTGGCGATCTGGTCCGAGGCCTTCCCGGGCGGGCTGACCTCGCCGCAGTTCGCCGTGCTGCACGCGCTCGCCAACGAGGGGGAGCTCACCCAGACCACGCTGCGCTCCCATGCCCGGCTCGACCGCTCCAACGCCGCCGACGTGATCCGCCGCCTGGTCGCGCGCCGGCTGGTCAGCCAGGTCAAGGACCCCACCGACGGCCGACGCCGCGTCATCCGGCTCACCGCGGCGGGGCGGGGCGCCCACGCCGAGGCGACCCGCCGGGCCGTCCAGGTCAACGAGGCCATGCTCGACGGGCTCGACGCGCCACAGCGCACGCAGCTGACGTCACTGCTCGCGGCCGTGCTCGACCACCATCGCGGGCTGCTCGACTACCAGCTCGACTGAACCCCCGCCCCCCTGACCGCGGCGCATCGCGGTCCTTTCGTGAGCATTGCTCACGACTGGAGCACGTCACCCGGCCCCTTGACACGCGAAACCGCCCATGTCATTTTCATCAGTATGCTGACGAAATTCGCTGAGAGCGTGCCGCGACGGGTTGCTCGATGACCCAGCCGCAGCACAGCGCCTACCTCGTGATCGGCGGCGGGATCGGCGGGCTGACCGTGGCGCTCGCGCTGGCCAGGGACGGCCACGACGTCCGCGTGCTCGAACGCGCGCCGGAGTTCTCCGAGGTCGGTGCCGGCCTGCAGGTCGGCCCCAACGCCTCCCGGGTGCTCGACCGGCTCGGCGTCCTCGACGACGTCGCCCGCGACGCGTTCTTCCCCCGGCGGCTGGTGCTGCGCGACGCCGTGACCGCCGAGCCGATCACCGCGCTCGAGACCGCCGAGACCTTTCGCGAGCGCTTCGGCTACCGCTACTTCGTGACGCACCGCGCCGATCTGCACCAGGCCGTCATGACCGCGTGCCTGGCGAGCGGACGCGTCGAGCTGCTCGCCTCCAAGCACGTCACGGCCGTGACCCCGCGCGACGGTGGCGCGCTGGTCGCGTGCGCCGACGGCAGCATCTACGACACCGACGCGCTCGTGGCCGCCGACGGCCTGCACTCGCTGACCCGCGACCTGCTGATCGCCGACGGCCCGCCGCTGGACTGCGGTTATGTCGCCTACCGCGGCACGGTGCCGATCGAGGCGGTGACCGCCGACGGCGGGTTGCGCGAGCCCGACGCCATGGTGATCTGGGTCGGCCCGAGCCTGCACCTCGTGCAGTACCCGGTGCGCCGGGGCGAGCTCTGCAACCAGGTGGCCACCTTCGACACCCGCCGCTACACCGCCGACGCCGACGACATCGGCCGCCAGCTCGACAACGCCTTCACCGGCACGTGCGCCGAGGTGGCCCGCGGCGTCGGACTGATCGACCGCTCCCGGCGCTGGTCCATGGTGGACAGGGAGCCGGTCGGCGGCTGGACGCGGGGCCACATCGCGCTCGTCGGCGACGCGGCCCACCCGATGCTGCAGTACCTCGCGCAGGGCGCCTGCCAGGCCATCGAAGACTCCGTCGCGCTGGCCGACAGCGTCACCGCCCATCCCGGTGACACCGCGGCCGCCTTCAAGGCCTACGAGGCACTGCGAGCACCCCGCGCCGCCCGCGTGCAGACCACGGCTCGCACCTGGGGCGACATCCTCCACATCGACGGGGTCGGCGCGAGCATGCGCGCCGCACTGCTCGCCCAGCGCCCGGCCGACGACTTCGCCCCCGTCGACTGGCTCTACGGCCACGACGCCGCACGCACCACGACCCAACTGGAGCACGCCCGATGACCGCGACATCCGTGTCCTCACTCCGCCGTCACACCGAACAGGCCTACGCGGAGATGGCCGAGCTGGGGGTCGGGGCGCTGTGGCGCCACCTCGGCAACCTCTTCCCCGCGGAGCCCGCGACGCGGGCGGTGCCGTTCCACTGGAGCTACGGCGCGCTGCGCCCGTACATGCTGCACTTCGCCGACGTCCTGTCGATCGAGGAGGCGCAGCGGCGCGTCCTGATGCTGGTCAACCCCGGGCTGCAGGCCGAGTCGGCCACCGTCACCGGGCTCTACGCCGGCATCCAGGTGATCCTGCCCGGGGAGCAGGCCCAGGCCCACCGGCACGCGGCCAACGCGTTCCGCTTCATCATCGAGGGCTCCGGGGCCTACACGACGGTGGCGGGCGAGCGGGTCCACATGCACCCCGGCGACCTGCTGCTGACCCCGGGCTGGCAGTGGCACGACCACTACCACGAGGGCGACGGGCCGATGATGTGGCTCGACGGCCTGGACTTCCCGATCGTCAACGCGCTGGACGCGCAGTTCTTCGAGCTCCACGGCGAGACCGCGCAGCAGAGCTCGGTGCCCGACGGCCTGTCCTCGGCGCAGTTCATCCACGGCAGGCTCAACCCCACCTGGATCCGTGAGCGCACGGTCAGCTCGCCCATCGGCAACTACCCGTGGGCCGAGACCGAGCGGGCCTTCGCCGCGATCGCCGAGGACGCCGCGGGCAGTGCCGTCGACGGGATCCAGCTCGAGTACACCAACCCGTGGACCGGTGGCCCGGTCATGCCGACCATGGCCTGCCGCATCCAGCGGCTGGTACCGGGCTTCCACGGCGCGCCGCGGCGCCACACCGCGGGCACGATCCTGCACGTCGTGCGCGGCGAGGGCACCACCGTCGTCGACGGCCAGGAGATCTACTGGGGCGAGAAGGACGTGCTCGTGGTGCCGTCCTGGGCCACCTACCAGCACATCAACGCGTCGCGATCCGCGGACGCCGTCCTGTTCGCCTACAGCAACGAGCCCGTCGTACGGGCGCTGGGCCTCTACCGCGACGAACTCCGCTGAAGGGCGCGAACCCATGACGAAGCCCGCAGGACCGCCGACGCTGCTGCAGGACGACGACCGTCCCGCCTTCCCCCTCGACGCCTGGTACGCCGTGGGTTGGGATCACGAGGTCGGCCGCACGCTGCGCCCCGTCCGCGTCGCCGACCAGCCGCTCGTGCTCTACCGCCGCACCGACGGCCAGGCCGTCGCGCTGGCCGACTCGTGCTGGCACCGGCTGGTGCCGCTGTCGATGGGTGCGCTGATCGGCGACGAGGTGGAGTGCGGCTACCACGGCATCCGCTACGACGGCGACGGCCGCGCCACGTTCATGCCCGCGCAGCAGACCCTCAACCCGAGTGCCTGCGTGCGGTCCTACCCGGTGGTCGAGCGGCACCGCTTCGTCTGGGTCTGGACCGGTGACCCGGCCAGGGCCGACCCCGACCGCGTGCCCGACATGCACTGGAACGCCGATCCGGGCTGGGCCGGTGACGGCACCTCGATCCGGCTCGACTGCGACTACCGGCTGATCCTCGACAACCTCATGGACCTCACCCACGAGGCGTTCGTCCACCGCAGCACGCTGGCACAGGCCGAGATCAACCACGAGCGGCTCGACGTCGTCCACGACGGGAGCACCGTCACGGCCACCAAGTGGATGCTCGGGATCACGCCGCCGCCGTTCTGGTCCGCGCAGCTGCAGACGGTGTTCCCCGACTACGCCGGGCCGGTGGACCGCTGGCAGATCATCAACTTCGCGGCGCCGTCGACGATCACCATCGACGTCGGCATCGCGAAGGCGGGAACCGGTGCGCCCCAGGGCGACCGCAGCCACGGCGTCGCCAACCGGATCCTCAACACGATCACCCCCGAGACGGCGACCACCTGCCACTACTTCTGGGCGATCGCGCGCGACTACCGGCTGGGCGAGCAGCGGATCACCACGCAGCTGCGCGACGGCGTCACGCGCGTCTTCGCCGAGGACGTGGCGATGCTGACCGCGCAGCAACGCGCCATCGAGGCCAACCCGGGCCACGCGTTCTACAACCTCAACATCGACGCGGGCGGGATGTGGGCCCGGCGCGCGATCGACGCGCTGGTCGACCGGGAGCTCGCCGGCGCTGTCCCCGCGGGCACCGGCCGATGACGACCGCCGGGGCCGCCTGGTCGTGGGTGACCGTCGCCGCGGTCCGCGACGCCGCAGCAGGCATCCGCTCGATCACGCTGTCCTGTGAGCGGCCGGTGCCTGCTGCCCCCGGCACCCACATCGACGTGATGGTGCTCGTCGAGGGGCGGACCGGGACGCGCTCGTACTCGGTGGTCCGCAGCGACCCGGCCGCCGGCACCCTCGAGATCGCCGTGCGGCTGGCCGCGGACGGCGGTGGCGGCTCGCGCTACCTGCACGGGCTGGCCGCCGGGGACCGGCTCCGCATCAGCGAACCGCGCCAGTACTTCCCGCTCACCCGCGGCCGTCCCGGGTACGTGCTGGTGGCCGGCGGCATCGGAATCACCCCGCTGGCACCGATGTTCCGCGAGCTGTGCGCGGCGGGCGCGGACGTGCGGCTCGTCTACGCGGGCCGCGACCGGGCCGCCATGGCGTTCGTCGACCAGCTGGCCGGGCTCGACCGTCCGGTGCAGCTCGTCGTCGAGGCCGAGGGCGCCACGATCGACGCTGCCGCGCTCGTCGCCGGTGTACCCGCCGCCCACGAGCTGTACGTGTGCGGCCCGATCGGGCTGCTCGAGGCGCTGCGGGCGGCCTGGCGCGCGGCCGGGCGACACGCCGCTCACCTGCGGTTCGAGACGTTCGGCAGCAGCGGCGCCCACCCCGCCGAGGAGTTCGTGGTCGAGGTGCCGCGGCTCGCGCTGCGCACCACCGTGGCCGCGCGGAGCACCGTGCTCGACGCCTTGCGGGCCGCGGGCGCGGAGATGATGTTCGACTGCCGCCGCGGCGAGTGCGGCCTGTGCGAGGTCCGGGTCCTCGCCTGTGACGGGGTCATCGACCACCGCGACGTCTTCCTCAGCGACGCGCAGCACGCCGCCGGTGACTACCTGTGCACCTGTGTGAGCCGGGTGGCCAGCACGTCGCCCACCGGTGGCCTGTCGACGCTCGTGCTCGACCTGCCCTGACCTGCCCTTCTGCCACTCCCGGGAGACACCCATGCCTATTGACGACCCACCACTGCTGCGCGTCGAAGGGCTCAGCCTCGCCTTCGGCGGGGTGCGGGCGCTCTCGGGCGTGGACCTCACCGTCGCCGAGGGCGCCATCTGCGGGCTCGTCGGCCCCAACGGCGCCGGCAAGACCTCCCTGTTCAACTGCATCTGCGGCTACTACCGGCCGACGGCGGGCCGGATCCTGTTGCGGGGCAACGACATCACGCACAGCACGCCCCACACCCGGGCCGCCAACGGCATCGCGCGCACGTTCCAGCACCCCGTGCTGCAGCGCGACCGTTCGGTGCTGGAGAACGTGGTGGTCGGCGGGCACAGCACGCTGACGGGCGGGCCGGTGCGCTACGCGCTGCGGATCGCCGTCGGGCGGGCGGAGCGGGCCGTGACACAACGGGCGCGGGAGCTGCTCGACCACCTCGGGATCGCGCACCTGGCCGACGTGATCGCCGGCGAGCTGCCCTACGGGAGCCAGAAGCGGGTGGAGCTGGCTCGGGCACTGATGTCGCGCCCGGCCCTGTTGCTGCTCGACGAGCTCGCCTCCGGCCTCACCCACGAGGAGGTGCACGAGCTGGGCGAGCAGATCCGCCGGGTCCGGGCCGACCTCGGCGTCGGCATCGTGCTCGTCGAGCACCACATGGGCATGGTCGCCGCGATCACCGACACCGTCGTCGTGCTGGTGCAGGGCGCGAAGGTCGTCGAGGGTCCCGCCGCCGACGTGCAGCGCCACCCGGTCGTGGTCGACGCCTACCTGGGGGCGGCCGCATGACGCTCCTGACCGTCCGCGGGCTCACCGCGGGATACGGCGAGGGCGAGGTCATCCACGATGTCGACCTCGCGGTGGCACCCGGCGCCACCACGGCGCTGCTGGGCGCCAACGGTGCCGGCAAGACGACGACCCTGCGGGCGATCACCGGCATGATCGCCCGCCGCGGCACCGTCACGTTCGACGGGCACGACCTCGCGGGGCTCACGAGCGACCAGGTCGCACGGCTCGGGATCGCCCACGTCCCGCAGGGCCGGGGCACCTTCGCGCAGCTCTCGGTGCAGGACAACCTGCTGGTGGGCGCGCTGAGCCGCCGGGACCGCAGCGGCGTCGCCACCGACCTGGACCGGTGCCGGTCGCTGTTCCCGATCCTCGCCACGCGGGCCCGCTCGGCGGCCGGCACCCTGTCCGGCGGTGAGCAGCAGATGCTCGCGATGTCGCGCGCGCTGATGGCGCGTCCCCGGCTGCTGGTGCTCGACGAGCCGTCGCTCGGCCTCGCGCCCGGCATCACCCGGCAGATCTTCGACCTGCTGCCGCTGCTGCGCGTGGAGTGGGACACCGCCGTCCTCGTCGTCGAGCAGAACGCGAACCTCGCACTCGCACTCGCCGACGACGCCGTCGTGCTGGAGAACGGGCGCGTCGCCATGGCAGGCGCCGCCGCCGAGATCGCAGGCCACGACGACGTCCGCCGCGCCTACCTCGGAACCTGAGGGGTCCTCCCATGTCCTTCCTGCAACAGATCGCCGATGGGATCACGTCGGGATCCATCTACGGGGCGCTGGCACTCGCGCTGGTCCTCGTGTACCGCAGCACCGGGTTGGTCAACTTCGCGCAGGGTCAGATGGCCGTGGTGTCGACCTACCTCGCCTACACCGTGGTGAGCCTCGGGCTGCCGATCATCCCCGCCGTCCTCGTGGCCGCCGTCGCGTCGGCGTTGCTCGGCGGGCTGCTGGAGCGGTACCTGATCCGCCGCTTCGAGGGCGGCAGCCAGGTGATCACGATCATCGTCACCGTGGCCGTCCTGATCTGCCTCAACGGGCTCATCAGGCTGATCTGGGGCGCCGAGCTCAAGCCGTTCCCGTCGCTGTTCCCCACCGCGAACCTGGCGATCGGTCCCGTCTTCGTCACCGCCTCCGACGTCGGCGTGGTCGCGGCACTCGTCGTGATCGTCATCGCCCTGCAACTGCTGTTCCACCGCTCCCGGTTCGGGCTGGCGATGCGGGCGGTCGCGGAGAACCCCGAGTCCAGCGCGCAGTCCGGGCTGCCCGTCGGCACCCTGCTGATGAGCGGGTGGGCGCTGGCCGCGGTGGTCGGCGCGATCGCCGGCTGCCTCGTGGCCCCGACGATCTCGCTGCATCCGGACATGATGGACGCCGTACTCGTCTACGCGCTGGCCGCGGCCGTGCTGGGTGGCCTCGACAGCCCGCTCGGCGCCGTGTTCGCCGCCTGGGTGATCGGGATCGCGCAGAACCTCGCCGGCACGTTCATCGCCGCCATCGGATCCGACCTGCAGATCCTGGTGCCGATGCTGCTCATGGCGGTGGTGCTGCTGGTGCGGCCCCAGGGCCTGTTCGGGCGCCGCGAGGTGGTGCGGGTATGAGGCGCCTGCGCTGGATCGCCGCCGTGGCCGCCGTCGTGGTACTCGCGCTGCTGCCGCTGTCGGCCAGCCCGTTCCTCAACCTGCAGATCGCGCTGGTCGCGGCGTACGCCGTCGCGATCCGCGGCCTCGACGTGATCACCGGGCACGCCGGGCAGGCCTCGCTGGGGCAGGCCGCCTTCTTCGGGCTGGGTGGCTACATCGCCGCGTACGGCTTCGCCAACGGCTGGCCCGTGGTGCTCGGCCTCGTGCTCGCGATCGGCGGCACCGGCCTGGTCGGTGCGCTGATCGCGTTGCCCGCCGTCCGCACGCGCGGCTTCGCCTTCGGCACGATCACGCTGGCGCTGCCGGTGATCGCCGTTCCGCTCGCCGTGCGGCTCAAGGACGTCACGGGCGGTTCGGAGGGCCGGACGGTCGAGGCGCTGCCCGCACCGGAGTGGTCCGGGCTGGCCGATGACCAGTGGCGCTACTACGTGGTGCTCGTGATCGCCGCGGTGGCCTTCCTGCTGGTGCACAACCTGCTGCGTGGCCGGGTCGGGCGCGGCCTGGACCTGTTGCGCACCAACGAGATCGTCGCGACCGCGATGGGCGTGCCGGTCACCCGCTACAAGGTGCTCGCCTTCACCGTCTCCGCACTGTGCGGCGGGCTCGGCGGCTGGTTGTGCCTGGTGGCGGTGCAGTTCATCTCGCCGGAGACGCTGCACCTCAACCTCACGATCCTGATGCTCGTGGCCGCGGTCGTCGGCGGGCTGCGCAGCTCGCTGGGCTCGGTCATCGGCGCCGCCTTCTACGTCGTGGTCCCGTCCGTCACCGACCAGGTCGCGCCCGGGCGCTCCTACCTGGTGTTCGGGATCGCGCTGCTCGTCGTGCTGGTCTTCTTCCCGAAGGGCATCCACGGCGGGCTGGTCTGGATCCTCGCGCGGTTCCCGGCTCGCGCGCCGCACGTGCAGGAACCGACGGGTGCCGGGGGACCGCGGGCGACCGCGGCGCCCTCGCCGGCACGCGAGGGCGAACTCGTCGGCCATCACCCCCACCCGAATCCACAGAGGACACCCTGATGCGATCACCGAAGCTCGTCGGGCTGCTCGCCACCACAGCCGCGCTCGCACTCGCGCTCACCGCATGCGGTGGCCGCGCAGCCACCACCGACGCCGGAGCCGTACCCGGTATCACCGACACGACCGTCACGATCGGCTCGAGCTTCGCCCTGTCAGGCCCGCTGGGCGCCAACGGCACGGCCTCGAAGGGCGCCGCACTGGCGTACTTCGAGACCGTCAACGCCGCCGGCGGCGTCATGATGTCCGACGGGAAGCAGCGCAAGATCACGTTCGTCTACTACGACGACGCCTACACGCCGGCCAAGGCGGTGCAGAACTACAGCAAGCTCGTCGAGTCCGACAAGGTCTTCAGCCTGTTCCAGACGTTCGGCACCGCCACCAACCTGGCGATCATGAAGAAGGCCAACGCGGACGGCGTTCCCGAGGCCTTCGTCAACGCGGGCGACGCCGTGTTCAGCAACGACCGCACGGCCAACCCGTGGACGATCGGGTGGCAGCCGACGTACGCGTCCGAGGGCGTGGCGTACGGCAAGTACCTCGCGTCGCTGGGCAAGCCGCTGACCGTGGCCGTGCTGCGCCAGTCCGACACGCTCGGCGACGTCTACCTGCACGGGCTCGAGGAGGGCGTGGCCGGATCGCAGGTGACCATCGCAGGAGTCGAGTCCTACTCCCCCACCGACGCCACCGTCGACAGCCAGATCACCAACCTGGCCGCGACGAAGGCCGACGTCCTCTACCTCGCCGCGATCCCGTCGGTGGTCGGCGGCGCGATCAACCACGCGTTCACCCTGGGCTGGCAGCCCAAGGTCGTGATCGCCAGCGTCAGCTCGTCGATCAGCCAGGTCATCGCGCCCGCGAAGCTCACCGGCTACCCGGAGCTGTACTCGGCGTCGTTCGTGAAGCGAGCCGACGACCCGCTCTGGGCGAACGACCCGGCCGTCACGACCATGACGGCGCAGATGAAGCGCTACGCCGCCGACGCGAACCCCATGATCTCGAACGCGCCCTACACCTACGCCGCGGCCGCGGCGCTCGTCGAGGCGCTGAAGGGCATGAAGACGATCAGCCGGCAGGGCCTCATGGACTCGCTGAACGCGCTGAAGGTCGACGACATCGACATCCTGCTCCCCGGTCTCGGTGTGGACGGCACCAACCGCACCGCACCACCGGTCAACGGGATCACGTTGCAGCACTTCGAGAACGGCGGGTGGGCGAACCTGCCGGCGCCCGGCCACTGAGTCGCCACCCGCCGCCGGTCAGTAGGCCCGCCCGATCAGCACCGCGTGCTTCGCCGGTGCGCCGGTGACCAGGCAGTGCGACGCGGGCGGGTCGGCGTCGACGATGCAGCGGATCGTGGCGCCCCCGATCTCGCCGAGCGCCTGCTCCGACTCGGGCGTGCCGGACCAGGCCGCGAGGAACAGGCCGCCGTCACCGACCCGCCGGGTGAACTCGCCGAGGTCGGTGACCGGCCGGGTGTGCTCCTCCCGGAAGCTCCGCGAGGCCGCCAGCAGCCCCTGCTGGATCTCGCCGAGCAGGTCGGTGGCAGCCCGGGCGGCGCCGTCGAGCGCGACCGTGGTCTTGCTGCGGTCGTCGCGGCGGACCACGGTGGCCCGCCCCGCGGCCAGCTCCCGCGCACCCAGCTCGATCCGGACGGGCACGCCCTTGAGCTCCCAGCCGACCGAGCGCCGTCCGAACGAGGTGTGGGTACGCGCGTCGACGTGGGTGCGCACCCCGGCGGCGCGCAGCGCGTCGGCGATGCGCCCGACCTCGGTGGCCGTCTCGACCGCGTCGTCGAGCTGCAGGATCACCACCTGGTGCGGCGCGATCGCCGGCGGCAGGCGCAGCCCGTGGTCGTCGCCGTGGACCATGATCGTGCCGCCGATCATCCGGGTGGACGTGCCCCACGACGTGGTGGCGACATGGCGGCGCTCGCCGTCGGCGTCGAGGTAGCAGATGTCGAAGGCGCGCGCGAAGTTGTACCCCAGGTTGTGGCTGGTGCCCATCTGCAGCGCCTTGCCGTCGCGCATCAACGCCTCGCAGGTGAAGGTCTGGTCGGCACCGGCGAAGCGCTCACCGGGCGACTTCTCCCCCACCACCACCGAGATCGCGAGCGACTCCTCCATGAACTGCCGGTAGACCTGCAGCATGCGCTCGGTCTCCGCCGCCGCGTCGGCCGCGGTGGCGTGGGCGGTGTGGCCCTCCTGCCACAGGAACTCGGTGGTGCGCAGGAACATCCGCGGCCGCAGCTCCCACCGGACCACGTTGTTCCAGAGGTTGAGCAGCATCGGGAGGTCCCGGTGGGACTGGATCCACTTGGCGAAGTAGTGGTTGATGACCGTCTCGGACGTGGGACGCACCACCAGCGGCTCGGCGAGCTCCTCCCCGCCGCCGTGCGTGACCACCGCCAGTTCCGGGGAGAAGCCCTCGACGTGCTGCTTCTCCTTCTCCAGGAAGCTCATGGGGATGAACATCGGGAACGCGACGTTCTGGGCCCCGGTCGCCTTGATCCGCCGGTCCATGTCGGCCTGGATGAGCTCCCAGATCGCGTACCCCCACGGTCGGATGACCATGGTCCCCCTGGCCGGGCCGTTCTCGGCCAGTTCGGCGCGAGCGATGACGTCCTGGTACCAGGCGGGGAAGTTCTCCGCCTGCGGGGTGAGTACGGCCTTGGCCACAGAGCTGCCTCTTCTTGCGTGCGAACGGGACACCGAAAACGCTAACCACACCGGCAAACCGTTAACGGCACGGGGAACCTTATGTGCAACGTTTCTCTTGTTCGTTGCATCAAAGTCGGCATACGATGCAGGAGTGAGTGCTGCCGGTCACCGAACGGACGAGGCCTCGACCACCGTCGATGTCCGACCGGACGCCGCGCTGGCACTGCGGCTGGCCAGGAAGGCGTTCATGGCGGGCGAGCGGGTGGACCTGCAGCAGCTCGCCGCCACGCTGGACGTCGATCGCACGACCCTGTTCCGCTGGGTCGGCAACCGCGACCAGCTCCTGGTGTCCGTGCTCACCTCGCTCGCCGATCCGACACTGCGCGGCGCAGCGGAGGCAGCCACCGGAACCGGACCGGACCGGATCGGGCGGGTGGTCGGCCTGTTCTGCCAGTCCCTCATCGACGCCACCTACTACCACGCGTTCCTGCAGCGCGAGACCGAGCGCGCGCTGCGCCTGATCACCACGAAGGCGAGCCCGCTGCAGCAGCACGTGGTCGCCGGGTTCGAGCGGCTGCTCGAGCAGGAGCGCGACCGTGGGCACCTCGACCCCACGATCCCGCTGCCGGATCTCGCCTACCTCGTGGTGCGGATCGCCGAGTCGTTCATCTACACCGACCTGATCACCGGCGAGCAGCCCGACGCCCACAAGGCCGACGTCGCGATCGCCGCACTGCTGCACGGATCGCAACACCGCTGAGAAGCCACCACTCCCGACGAGGAGACCGACATGGTCAGCACCGAGGGCACGTGCGAGGACCGGTTCCACGGCGTTCGCGCCGCGCTGGAACAGAACCTGGGGACCGGCGAGGAGGTGGGCGCGTCGCTGGTGCTCGACATCGACGGCGAGCGGGTGATCGACCTGTGGGGCGGCCACCGCGACGCGGCCCGCACCACGGCGTGGGACGAGCACACCATCACCAACGTCTGGTCGACCACCAAGACCGTCACGGCGCTGGCCGCGCTGATGCTCGTCGACCGCGGGCTCCTCGACGTCCGGGCGCCGGTGGCCGACTACTGGCCCGAGTTCGCCGCCAACGGCAAGCAGGACGTCCGGATCCGGCACCTGCTCTCGCACACGTCCGGCGTCTCCGGGCTCGACCAGCCCGCCGTCATCGAGGACCTCTACGACGCGGACAAGGCCGCCGCGCGCATGGCCGCGCAGGCCCCGTGGTGGGAGCCGGGAACCGCTTCCGGCTACCACGCGCTCAACTTCGGCCACCTCATCGGCGAGGTCGTCCGCCGCATCACGGGGAAGTCGCTCAAGCAGTTCGTCGCCGAGGAGATCGCCGGTCCGCTGGGAGCCGACTTCCAGATCGGTGCGGCCGAGCCGGACTGGAGCCGGATCGCTGACGTGATCGCGCCGCCGCCGCTGGACATCGACCTCGCGGCCGCGGGCACCGACAGCCCCGCCTACCGGACGTTCACCGGCCCGGTCGCCGCCGCGACCGACGCCAACACCCCGGGCTGGCGCCGGGCCGAGATCGGTGGCGCCAACGGCCATGGCAACGCGCGATCCGTGGCGCGGATCCTCTCCGTGATCGCCCGCGGCGGCACGGTGGACGGTGTCCGGCTGCTGGGCCAGGAGACGATCGACCTCATCTTCGAGGAGCAGGCCCATGGCGTGGACCTCGTGCTGGGCGTGCCGCTGCGCTGGGGCATCGGCTACGGGCTCCCCCAGGCCGACACCCTGCCGTGGATCCCCGAAGGCAGGATCTGCTTCTGGGGCGGGTGGGGCGGATCCATGATCATCATGGACCTCGAGCGGCGCATGACGCTGTCCTACATGATGAACAACATGGCCGCGGGCATCATCGGCTCGGTCCGCAGCGCGGCCTACACCCAGGCCGTCTACGCCGCGCTCGGCTGACCGGGTTCCCCACGACGAACGGCGCGATCGTCGCGTTCTACGAGACGGTCGCGCCGGTCGTGTCCTCTCCCGAGCGCTGTTGCAGCTCCCGTCCGATCCGCTCCGCGACGGTGGTGAGGCTCTGCACCCAGCCGGCGAGCCGATCGCGGCGATAGCGCGCCGTCGGCATGGCGATCGAGAGGGCGGCTGCGACGGAGCCTGCCGGGCCGGGAACCGCGCAGCCGATGGCCGTCACCCCGGCCTCGGTCTTCTGGTCGTTGACGGCTAAGCCCTGCCGGCGGATCCGGCGCAGGTCGCGCAGCAGCGCGGCCAGATCGGCGACCGGAGAGTCCGGCACGGCGTACAGCGCCGTCACGACGGGCTCGGGGAGTGCGGCCAGCGCCACCCGGCCACCCGAGACGAGGTGGGCGGGCAGCATCCGACCCTCGCGGTCCCCAACCCGCAGCACCTGCCCGCACTCGGCGGTGGCCACGAACCGGGCCTGGTCGCCCACCACCACCATGAGGTTGGTGGTCTCGTCGGTGAGCGCGGTGAGCCCCTGCAGGTGCGGCAGCGCGATCCGGCGCAGCTCGGCAACCGGCTCGGGGGTGGGAGAGCGACGCAGGATCGGCCCCGCGACGTAGCGGCGGTCGTCGTCCTGCTCGGCGAAGTCGCGGTACACCAGCATCGCGAGCAGCCGGTGCGCGGTCGAGCGCGCCACCCCGAGCCGCACCGCCGCGTCGGTGACCGCAGCGGCCCCTCCTGCTGCAGGATCGCCGCCAGGTGCAGCGCGTGGTCGACCGAGTCGATCCCGTACGCCGGCTTGTTCTTCATGCCAGAACCTCAGCGTCCGCCAGGAAGAAGAGACCTATCGTTCGCAGCATGACCGCGACCGTCTCGCCCGTCACGCTGCATGCCACCGAAGGCCCCGGACAACCCGTCCCACACCCGAGCTCGACGAGCTCTACCGCGGCTTCGAGCAGGAACTGCTGGTACCGCTGTGGACCCCATGGCCTGGCTCGACGGCCTCGACATCCCCTTCGTCCACCACATCGGATCCGCCTTCTTCGAAACCGGCCCCGATACCGTCGACGACCACTCCACCCCCGACCGCTCCCGCGCCGAACGCCTCTGGGCCCATCCCGGGCTGCGCCCGGTCTCCCAACCCGGACCCACACCCAGCTCCCCCATCGCGGCCTACCGCTGGGAACACACCGACGCCGCACTCACCGACCAGCTCACCCTCGAGACCGAGGGCCACCCCGGCGTCGTCGAACCCGGACACGCCGCGGTCCGCTTCACCAACCCCACCACCGGCGGCGACGTCATGCCCACCATCCGCGCCGAGATGCACCGGCTGCGCCCCACCACCACCACCGCCACCCGCCGCGAGGTCGGCTCCGCGGTCTGGCAGGTCTTCGACGGCACCGGCACCGTCCAGGTCGGCGAACGCACCTGGGAGATCGCCCGCGGCGACCTCGTCGCCGTCCCGTCCTGGCAGCCACTCACGCTGCACGCCGACACCGGACTCGACCTCTTCCGCTTCGCCGACACCCCGATCTTCGAGAGCCTGCACGCCGACCGCGTCCAGATCGACACGAACCCCGGAGCTCGACGATGAGGCTGACGACCCTGCGCACGACGGCGGGCACCCGCGCCGCACGCATCGACGGTGCCCGGGCCGTGGAGATCGACGCTCCCGATCTCGGCGCGCTGCTGGCCGACCCGGGCTGGCGCGAGCGTGCCGCGGCCGCCACGCTGTTCGCCAAGTTCCCCGAGGCACTGAACGGGCCCGGCGACCCGATCACGCTCGACCCGGCGTCCGCGAAGATCGACGGGGAGGCCGAGCTGGCGGTCGTCATCGGCTCGCCGGTCCGGCGGGCCGGCGAGGAGCAGGCAGCCGCGGCAATCGCCGGCTTCGCCGTCCTCAACGACGTCACCCTGCGCGACTGGCAGTACCGCTCGGCGCAGTGGTTGCAGGGCAAGACGTTCGAGGCGACGACCCCGTTCGGGCCCGAGCTGGTCACACCCGACGAGCTGCCGGGGGGCGTGCGGCCTGCGCTGGAGCTGCGATGCACCGTCGACGGTGAGACCGTGCAGGCGGCGAACACCGCCGACCTCGTGTTCGACCCCGTCCAGCTCGTCGCCTACATCTCGACGATGATCACCCTCAACCCCGGCGACGTGATCGCCACGGGCACGCCCGGCGGCGTCGGCCACGCCCGTACTCCCCCGCGCTACCTGCGCGACGGTGCCCGGCTGGTCACCGCGATCGAGGGACTCGGCGTGCAGCGCAACGCCGCGCAGGCCGCGGTGGCGGTACCCGCATGAGTTGCCCTGTGTCAAGCCGCCGTCGGTTGATCTTGGTTGATGATGCGTTGGAGGGCGCGGTGGCGGTCGGGCACGAGCTGACCCACCTCGACCTCGCCGACGCCGCCCGCCGCTACGGCGCGCCCTACGTCGTGATCCACCGCAGTGACCTGCACGCGATACTCGTCCGCGCCTGCGGCGACGCCGGCGTCGACCTGGTCACCAGCGCCACCGTCACCGACGTGGCCGGCGCGCCCGAGCACGCCACCGCGATCGGCGAGCACCGCCGCGACACCGGCCGGATCGTGCTGGCCGCCGACGGCCTCGGCTCCACCCTGCGCGCCCGGCTCAGCGCGGACGAACCGGTCAGCTCCGCCTACGTCGCCTACCGCGGGACTGTCCCGGTCACCGACCTCGCCGACACCAGCGGCCTCGCGCTCTCCGACGTCGTCGTGTTCGTCGGGCCGGGTTGTCACCTCGTGCAGTACCCGCTGCGCCGCGGGGAGCTGCTCAACCAGGTCGCCGTCTTCCGCTCCCCGAAGGCGCTCGACGGCGAGGCCGACTGGGGCACCCCCGACGAGCTCGATGCCGCGTTCGCGGGCACCTGCGCGACCGTCCGCGCCGCACTGGCCGACCTCTGGCGCGACCGGTGGTGGCGCATGTACGACCGCGAGCCGATCGACACCTGGATCGACGGGCGCCTGGCGCTGACCGGCGACGCCGCCCACCCCATGCTCCAGTACCTCGCGCAGGGGGCCTGCCAGGCCATCGAGGACGCCGACTGCCTGGCCGAGCACCTCGACAAACACCCCGACGACTGGGACGCGGCACTGGCCGGCTATGCCCGCACCCGCACCGCCCGCACAGCGCACGTGCAGCGCACCGCGCGGCAGTGGGGCGAGCTGTGGCACGGCGACGGGCTGTTCCGGGCCACCCGCAACGCGCTGCTCAGGGATCGGGATCCGCACGACTACCGCCACATCGACTGGCTCTACCGCGGCTGATCGCCCCACCCGGCGGTGGGTGCGGCATGCTGGGGGCGTGTCCGAGACCCACACCGTCCGGCCCCTCGACGAGTCCACGTGGCCCGCGTTCGCCCAGCTCGTCGAGGCCAACAACGGCGTCTGGGGCGGCTGCTGGTGCGTGGGGTTCCACCTCGAGCTCGGCAAGGGTCGCACCCCGGCGCAGAACCGGGCCGAGAAGGAGCAGCGCGTCCGCGAGGGGCGTACCCACGCCGCGCTGGTGCTCGACGGCGACGAGTGCCTCGGGTGGTGCCAGTTCGGCCCCACCGCCGAACTGCCGGAGATCAAGAGCAGGCGGCTCTACGAGAAGGGGCTCGTGACCCTGCCCGACTGGCGTGTCACGTGCTTCTTCACCGGCAAGGGCCAGCGGCGCCGGGGCGTCGCCGATGCCGCGCTCGGCGGGGCGCTGGTGGAGATCGCCCGCCACGGGGGCGGCGTCGTCGAGGGCTACCCCGAGGAGACCGACGACCGCACGCTGTCGGGCTCGTTCCTCCACACCGGACCGATGGCCGCGTTCGAGAACCACGGCTTCACCCGCACCCGGCCGATCTCCCCGCACCGCTGGGTCGTGACCCGGACGGTCACCCTGCACTGATCCCGGCGAGCAGGGCGCGCACCGGCGTGGCCGGGCGCTGCAGGACCTTCTCCAACTCCGGACCGGTGGTGGCGAACTCCCCCGCACGCGCCGCGCGGAACATGCCCAGCAGCAGGCGCGCCTGCTCCACCGGCATGCCGTGCGCGATCATCGCGTCCGTCCACTCCGCGTCGTCGACGACGACCCGCCGGACCGTGCGACCGGTGAGGTCGCTGACGATCGCGGCCACGTCGGCGAGATCGAGCGCGTCCGGTGCCGTCAACGGCGGCGTCGGACCGTCGAACCGGCCCTCGTCGGCGAGGAGGATCGCGGTCGCCTCGGCGAGGTCGTCGTGCACCGTCCAGGAGACGGGCCCGTCGGCGGGCGCCACGAGCTCGCCGGTCTCCAGCGCGCGACCGAGCAGGTGCGGGATGGTGCTGGCGTAGAACCCGTTGCGCAGTGCCGTGAACGCGACGCCCGCTGCCGCCAGGTGCCGCTCGGTGGCGGCGTGGTCGGGCATGGGCGCGAAGGCCGAGTCGGCGGCGGCGGCCTGGTGGCTGGTGTAGAGGATGCGCCGCGCCCCGGCCACCCGAGCGGCACCGATCGCGGCGGCGTGGTCGGCGACCGCGTCCGCACCCGTGCGGCTCGTCGAGACGACGAGCACCTGCGCCGCGCCCTCGAATGCCGCGGCCAGCGACGACGGGTCGGCGAAGTCGCCGTGCCGGACCCGCACCCCGCGGGCGGTGAGGTCGGCTGCCGCCCCGGTGTCGCGGACGCTCACGCCGACCTCGTCGGCGGGCACCCGATCGAGCAGCCGATCGACGATCCGCGAGCCCAGCTGTCCGGTCACACCGGTAACGATGATCATGACGCACTCCTTTGATAACGACGTTCCCATCAACAAGCTACCACCGTTTGCAACCGACGATATCGACCACCTGCTAACGTTGGAAACATGGTGGAGAGTGCGAGCAGGCACGAGACGCGAGCGCACATCGTGGAGTGCGCGGCGCAACTGCTGGGCGAGCAGGGCGCGGGCGCGGTCACCACCCGCGCGGTCGCGCAGGCGGCCGGCATGCAGGCGCCCACCATCTACCGGTTCTTCGAGGACAAGGACGCGCTGCTCGACGCCGTCGCCGAGCACGTCTTCGCCACCTACGTCACGGAGAAGGCCCGCGTCGAGGACGCCGGCGACCCGGTTGCGGACCTGCGGGCCGGCTGGGACACCCACATCGGTTTCGGCCTGGCCAACGCCGCCCTGTTCGGGCTCCTCATCGATCCCCGCCGCGGAGCGCTGTCACCGGCCACGGCAGCGGGCATGGAGGTGCTGCGCGGTCGGGTGCACCGCGTCGCCGCGGCCGGCCGGCTCAGGGTGCCCGAACCCCGCGCCGTCGAGCTCATCCACGCGGCCGGCACCGGAGCCGTGCTGGCGCTGCTCGCCAGCCCGCCCGAACACCGCGATCTCACGCTGACCGACGCGATGTACGACGCCGTGACGCGCGCGATCCTCACCGACGCACCGGCCCTCCCCACCGATGACACCACCGCGGCGGCCGTCGCGTTCCGGGCCGTGGCGCCGGAACTGCCCGGGCTCAGCGACGGCGAGCGCGCGCTGCTGTGCGAGTGGCTGGACCGGATCACGGCCCGCTTGGGACGGATGGGCCAGCGAGTTGGGAGCGATGGACCCGCGAGTTGCGACGGATCGACCCGCGAGTACGGGTGATTTCGGCATCCGGGCGCGGTGATTTCGCCGTTTCGGCATGGTGATTTGGCGATTCTGACACGGTGATTTGGCGATCCCGACACGGTGATTTCGCGATCTCGACACGGTGGGGAGGAGGGGTGCGCGAGTCGGGACAGGATACACCGCGAGTAAGGCCCGATGGCCCGCGAGTTGCGACAGAACGGCCCGCGAGTTGCGACAGATGGGCCCGCGAGTTGGGTCGACGGTTGCGGGATTACGGGTCTGGCGGGTCGCGTTGGGTGGCGTGCCCGGCCTTACCGCCGGTCAGGTGCGGTTGGGTTCCGTGCCCGGCTTTCGTGCCGCCTCGCCGGCGGGGCAGATCTCCGAGAGGGGTCGTGCCCTCCCGTCGACCTCCCAGAGGGCTATCACGCGACCGCCCCACCGGCAGGCCTGAGAACGGGCCGGCTTTGGGTTGTGGCTGCCCGTGGGGCGGGGCCTTACCTCGCGTTTGAGGGTCGCGTTGAACGACTCCGCGAGCGCGTTGTCGGCGCTGGTCCCCACGGCACCCATCGACTGGGTCACCCCGAGCCGTGCGCAGAGTGCGGCGTAGCCCTTGGACGTGTAGACCACCCTGGGTTCAACCGGTCGTTGCAACACCGGGTTGTTGGAGTGAGCGTAGCTGCTCCTCGAACACTTC
>NZ_JBHSIR010000016.1:0-729 GCF_042653605.1 Pseudonocardia sp. GCM10023141 | reverse complement strand
GCGGGCAGCCTGACCGGGTCGAGAACCGAGATCAATTATCCGGCCAACGTTGCGTGTCGAGCCACTAGCACGACGGTCCATGCCCTGCCGCCTTGAGGGCGGTGCGGTGGCCGATGCAAGCGGTCGGCCCGGTGTCGATGTTGGCCTTGTCGGCCCTGGTGACTCCTTGAGTGTCTGACTGGTCAGTAGTCAACAGGCATGGTTGCGGGACCGGCCGAAACTGAGGATCAGGCGATCATGCGCCAGAACGCGTCGAAGACGGCGCGACCGCGCGCCTCGGCGTTCTCGGGGTCGCGGAGCACGAAGTCGATCTTCGCCTCGGCGAGCGCGTTGGCCAGGGTGAGCACGGACGCCAGTGGCTCATCGCGCATGCGTCCCCGCTCACGGCTGCACTTGATCTGCCCCGCGTTTTCGGACCGCTTGAATTCGGGGTGACGCGGCTGCCGCCGTGGACTTGATCTCCGATCTCGTCGAGGACATCAACGTCGACACCGCCGATCAGCGCGAGCAGGGATCGACGGTTTGCGACGATGCCGCTTGTGGGACCGAGGAGTTCCACGGCCGGGGTGACCGCGGCGATCCGGTTGGCTCTCAACTCCTTGCTTGATCTCGTCGCCGTCGACTCAGTGGGTCAGTCGCAGCGGTGGTGTCTCGACTAGATGTACTGACCGGACAGGTTGGTCAAGCGGGTGATGGGTGGCTTCCTGCCGGTCGCACTGTGGGGCCGGT
>NZ_JBHSIR010000015.1:0-69594 GCF_042653605.1 Pseudonocardia sp. GCM10023141 | reverse complement strand
GGTCGTGACGATCGAGCACCCGCTCGGTCTACCGCATCCACCGATCAAGATCCACGGGACACGCTCTAGCCCGCCCGGACGCGGAGGCGTTCGAGGCACACCTGATGAACTACGACGACTCCCGGTGGGACTTCCGGCGGCTGCCCGCGCAGCTGATGCTGGAAATCCAGTACGCGATGCAGCGCGCCGACGAGCTCGCCACGATGCAGCGCGAGTTGTGTTTCGCTCACATGATCCGCGTGCTGCTGCACGTCGGAGCCGCCACGCTGCTCGAGCACACCCGCGGCGAGTGGACGAGATCTTCACCCGCCACCTCGGCCATCCACGCGAGCACAAATACGACCGCGCCTGGTTGGGGTTCGCCGTCGAACAGCTCACCGACCTCGTCGAGGGTGACGGGTGGAGTCACGAGTACCCGCGGGACGTGTGGGAACTGCGCCGGCTTGGCCTGCGCAGCAACCAGCGCCGCCTGGACTTCAGCGACATCGCCCAGCCGTGGCTACGTGAGCTGGCCAAGCAGTGGATGCACTGGCGGCTCACCGTTGAAGAGGTCTCCCCGGTCACCACCACCTGCGACCTGAAGGCGCTGCGCCGGCTGTCCGGACACCTCACCGCCACCGACCAGGCAACGCACTCGGTCGCCCAGCTCACCCGGGCAGCGCTGGAATCCCACCTGGCCTGGCTGCGCACCCTGCCGCTGGCCACGCCCACCATCCGGGACGAGACCAGTGCGATCGCGGTATTCCTGCGCGCGCTGCGCGACCACGAGGACTGGGCACCCGCCCTGCCCCGCACCGCGACCATCTACTCCTCGGACTACCCGCGCACGACAGCACTGCGGGCGCGCGGACTGTCCACCCACGTCATGATCCAGGTCCGCGAGCACCTGCGGCGCTGGCCCGACCCGGACGGCCGGTTCCTCACCGAGCTGATGCTCGGCACCGGAATGCGAGTCAGCGACGCCTGCGCGCTCGGCTTCGACCCGATCGTGCTCGACGCCGACAACCACCCCTACATCCACTACTGGAACCACAAGATGCGCCGCGAGGCCTTCGTCCCCATCGAACCGGCCCTGCTCACCGCGCTGCGACACCAACAACAGCGCACCGCCACCCGCTACCTCGACCAGCACGCCGCCTGGCTCACCGCACCGCCGCCGCGCACGCTGTCCCACAGCGGGCTGCGACTCGTCCCGCGCCTGCTCGTAGACCGCACCGGAAACGAACCCTTCCGCACCGGCACCTACTGATCGGCAAGAGCGCGCTGGTCAACACGTTCGCCGCCGGGCCGCGGCGCACCGGGGCGTTCTACTGGCAGCAGCTTCGGGCCTGGCAGCGCGAGTGCAACATCACCGACGACGCCGGCCGTCCGGTGGCCCTCACCGCCCACCAGTGGCGCCACACCTACGCCACCACCCTGATCAACAAAGGCGTGCGGATCGAGGTCATCAAACAGCTGCTCGACCACGCCAGCCTGGACATGGCCTCCCACTACGCCCGCCTGCTCGACACCACCATCCGCGCCGAATGGGAAGCCGGACACGGCGCCGACCAGATGCCTGCCGGCGCGGGGGCTGGCGACGGCCTGGCCGACGCGGCCTGGCACAACCGGCCCCGCACCGCACTGCCCAACGGGCTCTGCGGACTGCCCCGCCAACAGACCTGCGACCACTCGAACAAGTGCCTGACCTGCCCGGTGTTCATCACCACCAGCGCCGACCTGCCCGCCCACGAGGAACACCGCCGACGCACCCTGACCCTGATCACCCAGCTCGACGACCGCGGACAAAGCCGCCTGGCCGACCAGAACCGCGCCGTCCTGGACCACCTCCAGGCCCGCATCGCCGAGATCCACGACAACGCCACGAACGCCGGCCCCACGGAGGGCAGCGATGCGGGCTGACAACAGCGCCCACCTGCACGCCTCGGCCGCCCGCCGCCGCGAACAAACGCTGCAACGGGCCCGCGATGCGCTGCACCAGCTTGAAAATGACGGCGGCCCAGTCACCTTCGACCTGGTCGCGCGCACCGCCGGGGTCAGCCGGTCCTGGCTCTACACCGAACCCTCAATCTGGGACGCGATCCAACGCCTCCGCGCTGCGCACCGACCCAGCACGAACAACGCCGTCCCCGCATCCCAGCGCGCCAGCGACGCCAGCCTCCTGCGTCGGCTCGAAGCCGCGCACACCCGCAACCGCGAGCTCGCCGCCGAAATCCGCCAGCTCCGCGAGCAGCTCGCCCGCGCCCACGGCCAGCTCCGCGCAACCCGGCTGACCGCGCCCGCGGCCTCCGCCAGCGATGTCAGCAACTACCGCGCGATCCCCACCGAACGGGCCGCGCGCAACCAGCAGCAGGGCTTCAACGTCGCCTCGGCTCTCGCGGCACGAGCCAATCCGCTCCATGCGCTCGGCCGACTGGTCTGACGTCGCCGCGTTTCGGCAAGACACGTCGCAATCGCCAGGGCACCGGCAGACAACGCGTTTCAGCACCGCTCGATGATCGGCGCCCAGTCGCTCGCCAGCGCTCGTCATAGACATGTCTTCACCGCAAACCGGAACGTCAACGACCACCACAGCTCAAGACCGAAGATAACGGCGAGCTCGTCATCCACCGCAACGGCCGACTGGACTTCGCCGCACTCCAGCGCCGGATCCATCCAGCCGCGATGCACGCCGCACGCCGCGGGGTCGTCCCGGCGGCCACCCTCGTTCTATTCGACTTGCTCGCCACCCGCACGCGCGACCTACGGCACCGCCCCTATCGCGAGCGCCGGGACCGCCTCGAACGACTCCTCGCCGACACCCGCCCCCCGCTTGCGCTGATGCCAACCACCTGTGACGTCGCAGCTGCGGTGCCATGGCTGACCGAGCACCTCTCTCAAGGTGTCGAAGGCGTGGTCATCAACATCTCGACCACGGCTACCTGCCGGGGCGGAGATCGTGGCAGAAAATCAGAACTCGAACGACATCCGAGGCCGTGGTCGGTGGCGTGTTCGGCCCCCTCGCCGCGCCCCCATGCACTGCTGCTCGGACTCTGCGATGAGTGGGGGCATCTTCGGGTCGCCGGGCGCACCGCGCCACTGCCACCGGCTGCCCGACGTGACGTCGGCGCTGCGCTCAGCCCGCCATCAGGACTGCACCCATGGCCGGGAACAGTGTCATCGTCGCGGTGGGGCCAGCTTCCTCCGGAACGCGTGTCGTACCCGCCGGCGGTGTCAACGACACGGCTTTGCCGCCGGTCACGTGCGGTTGGGTCGCGTGCCCCGGCTTTACCGCCGCCTCGCCGGCGGGGCAGGTCGACGGGAGGGCACTCTGCACCCGGTGTGCGCGCTGCGCGCGCACGGCCAATACGACACGCACAACAGCTCTGAACTGCAGAAATACCACTCGGAACACTACCTGCCGAACATGTGTTCGAGTAGGATGTGGGTATGTCCAGCACGGTCGCCGATGCGCACCGCCTCTTCCAGGAGGCGACCGCTGCGCTGCGATCCGTGGTCGAGCACGGCAGCGATGACGAGCGACTCGCCGCGCTGCGGGTCAGTGAAGGGGTCCGGCGGCAGCTGACCGTGCTCACCGTCGACACCGTGGCCGAGCTGCAGCGGCGGGGCGCGTTCGTCGAGCGCGGCTACAAGTCGGCCAACCGGGCCCTGGTCGATCAGCTCGGGTTCGAATGGGCCGAGGCCCGACGCCATTCGATGACCGCTGAACAAGTCTGCCCACGCGTCTCCCTCGACGGCGCCATGCTGCCGGCCTTGTTGCCGGCCACCGCAGCGGCATTCCACGCCGGACAGGCGACCTTGCGTCACGTCGAAGTCATCGCCAAGGTGCTCGCCACCTCGGCCGCGTCGCGAGTCAGCGCCGCGGACCTCGCCGTCGTCGAAGCCGAACTCGCGAGGACCGCTGCGCAGACCACCCCGGACCGGTTGTTCCGCCACGGCACCGACCTGATCACCCTGCTCGACCAAGACGGCCCCGAACCCGACGACCGCGACCCCGAACCCGTCGATGACCTGCAGATCCGGCCCCACAAGAACGGGACCGGCGGCACCATCACCGGCCGCTACGACAGCGCCCTCAAGTTCGCCACCATCGCCGCACTCCTCGACGCCAAGTCCAAGCCCCTCGACAAAGAAGACCTCCGCACGATCGGCCAGCGCCAGGCCGATGCGCTGGCCGATGTCTGCGGGTTCGTCCTCGACCACGGCGACGTCCCCCACCGCGGCGGACACCGACCGCACGTGAACGTCACCATCGCACTGGACGACCTGGAGAACCGGGCCCGGGCCGCGATGCTCGAGTTCGGCGGCGCACTCACCGCCAAGGAGCTCCGGATCCTGGCCTGCGACTCCGGGATCATCCCCACCGTCCTCGGCGGCAGCTCCCAACTCCTCGACATCGGCCGGTCGACCCGCACCATCCCCGACGCCATCCGCAAAGCCCTGATCATCCGCGATCAGGGCTGCGCGTGGCCGGGCTGCGACCGACCACCCTCCTGGTGCGACGGCCACCACATCCACTACTGGGAACACGGCGGGCCCACCAGCCTCGACAACTGCGTCCTGCGCTGCAAGGCGCATCACCGGTTGCAACACGACAGCGAGTGGATCATCCGGGTGCGCAACGGGCTCCCCGAGTTCATCCCACCGGTGTGGATCGACCCGGAGCAGGTCCCGCGCAGGAATCCGGCCACCCACCTGCGGCGCGCGGCATGAATCGCGCTCACCCCAGCAGTTCGGCCAAGCGCTCCTGCAGCGCCGGCTCGGCGCCGGTCAGGTCGAGGACCTTGTCCCGGCTCCGGGCGCCCGTCACCAGCGTCACGTCCCGCCGATGCACGCCGAACGCCGCTGCGACGGCTGCGACCACGGCCGCGTTCGCGGCGCCCTCCACCGCACGGGCCCGCACCGTCACCTGCAGCGCGGTGCCGCGCGGGCCGTCCCAGCGACCGCCGACAGCGTCGGCCCTCGCGCCGGGACGTACCCGCACGGCCACCTTCACCGCTGTACGTGCACGCGGATCTCGGTGCTCGTGCCGTCGGGTGCTGCCACCGAGCCCTTCAGGGTCGGGTCGGGCACCGGCGCGTACGCGACGCTCGTGGCCAGCACCTCGCCAGCCACGAAGTCCTCGCGGGCGCGGACGGTGTCCAGCACGGCCTCCGGGCCGTCGAGGGTCACCGCGATCCGGTCCGACACGTCGAGGTCGGCGTCGCGGCGGGCCTGCTGCACGAGTCGCACCACGTCCTTCGCAGTGCCTTCCGCCGCCAGCTCCGGGGTGACCGCCGTGTCGAGCACGACGAGGCCGCTGTTGCCCGGGAGGGCGCTGGTCTCCTCGGGGTCGGCCGCCACCAGCTTCTGGGTGAACTCGCCCTCGAACAACGGGATGCCCGCGGCGGTGACGCTGCCGTCGGCGTTCGCCGTCCACTCCCCTGCCTTCACGGCGCGGATCACCTTCTGGGTGTCGCCACCCAGGCGCGGTCCGCAGGCGCGCGCGTTCACGGCCAGCTCGAAACGGCCGTGGGCGGCGACGTCGGTGGTCAGCGCCACGTCCTTCACGTTCACCTCGTCGCGCAGGATGTCGGCGAACGGGGCGAGTGTGTCGGCGTCGGTCGCCGCCACCGTCAGCGTGGCGAGCGGCAGGCGTACCCGCAGGCCGCGGGCCTTGCGCAGCGACAGCGCCGACGACGCCACCTGCCGCACGCGGTCCATCGCCGCGACGAGCGCGTCGTCGTGCGGGAGCAGGTCGGCCTCCGGCCAGTCCGTCAGGTGGACCGAGCGGCCGCCGGTCAGGCCGCGCCACAGGTTCTCCATCGTCAGCGGCAGCAGCGGGGCCGCCAGGCGCGCCGTCACCTCCAACACGGTGTGCAGGGTGTCGATGGCGTCGGCGTCACCCGCCCAGAACCGATCGCGGGAGCGCCGCACGTACCAGTTCGTGAGGGCCTCGGCATGGTCGCGGATGCGCTCGCACGCGCCCGCGATGTCGTAGACGTCCATCGCCTCGGTGAGGTCGTCGACGAGCGACGCCGTGCGGGCGAGCACGTACCGGTCCAGCACGTGGGTGGAGTCGGTGCGGAACGTGCCCGTGCGACCGGCCGCCCCGGCGTAGAGCGACAGGAAGTACCAGGTGTTCCACAGCGGCAGGATCGCCTGCCGCACGCCCTCGCGGATGCCCTGCTCGGTGACGACCAGGTTGCCGCCACGCAGGATCGGGCTCGCCATGAGGAACCAGCGCATGGCGTCGGCGCCGTCCCGGTCGAACACCTCGTTGACGTCCGGGTAGTTGCGCAGCGACTTCGACATCTTCAGGCCGTCGTCGCCCAGCACGATGCCGTGCGCCACGCACGTCCGGAAGGCCGGACGGTCGAACAGCGCCGTGGCCAGCACGTGCAGCAGGTAGAACCAGCCACGCGTCTGACCGTTGTACTCGACGATGAAGTCGCCGGGGTAGTGGTGCTCGAACCAGTCGCGGTTCTCGAACGGGTAGTGCACCTGCGCGAACGGCATCGACCCGGAGTCGAACCAGCAGTCGAGTACCTCCGGCACCCGGCGCATGGTGCTCCGGCCCGTGGGATCGTCGGGGTTGGAGCGCGTCAGGTCGTCGACGTAGGGGCGGTGCAGGTCGGCCGGACGCACCCCGAAGTCGCGCTCCAGCTCGTCGAGCGAGCCGTAGACGTCGGTGCGCGGGTAGGCCGGGTTGTCCGACATCCACACGGGGATCGGCGAACCCCAGTACCGGTTGCGCGAGATCGACCAGTCGCGGGCGCCCTCCAGCCACTTCCCGAACTGGCCGTCCTTGACGTGCTCCGGCACCCAGGTGATCTCCTGGTTGAGCTCCACCATCCGGTCGCGGAACGCCGTGACCTGCACGAACCACGAGTCGACCGCGCGCTGGATCAGCGGGTTGCCGCAGCGCCAGCAGTGCGGGTACGGGTGGTCGTAGGTCTCGTGGCGCAGCAGCACGCCCTGCACGAACGGCGCCGTGCCCTCCTTCAGATCCCGGATGATCTGGTGGTTGGCGTCGAACACCAGCATCCCGGTGTACGGGGCCACCCGCTCGTCGAACGTGCCGTCGGTGCCGACGGGCACCACCACCTCGATGCCGGCCGCATCGGTGACGACCTTGTCCTCCTCACCGAAGGCGGGCGCGATGTGGACGATGCCCGTGCCGTCATCGGTGGTGACGTAGTCGGCCGCCAGCACCCGGTGGGCGTTCTCCCAGCCGGCGAAGAAGTCGAACGGCGGGGCGTAGCTCAGGCCGACCAGGTCGGTGCCGCGGAAGGTGGCGAGCACCTCCGGGTCCTCCCCCAGCTCGCGGGCGTAGTGACCGACGCGGGCCGCGGCGAGGAGGTAGCGCTCCCCGTTGGCTGCCACCAGCGCGTACTCGACCTCGGGGTGCACCGCCATGGCCAGGTTGGACGGGAGCGTCCACGGCGTGGTGGTCCAGATCAGCGCGAGCGCACCATCCAGATCGGAGCCCGGCGCCACCAGGCGCAACCCGACCGTGACGGCCGGGTCCTGCCGGTTCTGGTAGACGTCGTCCATCTTGGTCTCGGTGGCCGAGAGCGGGGTGCCGTCGTGCCAGCAGTACCAGAGCACGCGGAAGCCCTGGTAGATCCAGCCCTTGTCCCACAGCGACTTGAAGGCCCACATGACGCTTTCCATGTAGTCCAGGTCGAGGGTCTTGTAGTCGTTCTCGAAGTCGACCCAGCGGGCCTGCCGCGTGACGTAGGCCTGCCACTCGTCGGTGTAGCGCAGCACGGAGGTGCGGCAGGCGTCGTTGAACGCGGCCACACCCATCTCGTCGATCTCATGTTTGTTCTTGATGCCGAGCTCGCGCTCGGCCTCGGTCTCGGCGGGCATGCCGTGGGTGTCCCAGCCGAAGCGGCGCTCCACGTGCTTGCCACGCATCGTCTGGTAGCGCGGCACCACGTCCTTGACGTAGCCGGTGAGCAGGTGGCCGTAGTGGGGCAGGCCGTTGGCGAAGGGTGGGCCGTCGTAGAAGACGAACTCGTTGCTCCCGTTGTCGCCTGCCGGGCGCTGCCGGACGGACTCGACGAACGTGTCGTCGGCGGACCAGAACGCGAGCGTCTCGCGCTCCTGCTCCGGGAACGACGGATGAGCGGGGACCGCTGGATAGTTCATGATCGGGCTCCTCGTGCGGCGGGTGCTGCTGCCTGCACGGGGACGACGCCCTCGGACGCCGCGGTACCACCCCGCTTGCCGCACACCGGGGTGCACGGCCACTCATCGAACGGCTGTGACGGGCCGACCCCGTCCGGTTCTACTCCGGACCCCGACGTTCCGGGACCGTTTCTTCCGGAGGCTCCCCGGTGATGGCCGGATCGGTGCCTGTGGAACCAGGGTAGCGCCAGCGCGCCACCCGGTATTCCGGAGGGCTAGGAACTCGCCGTCTGGTGACGCGACGAGAGCGTGTGGTCGGGGCTGCACCAGCCGCACGGGGTGAAGCCCAGCTCCACGGCCTCGCGGACCGGGAGCGGGATCACCTGCGCGGTGACGAGCGAGCGGCACTCGACGACGTGGTAGCGCGGCTGCTCATCGACGACCACCACCTCGTCCTCGAGCGTGGCGACGAGCGCGGCCGCCACAGCGTCGTGGGGCTCCTCGGGAGCCTCACCCTCGGAGTCTGCATCGCCGACCGGCTCCTCCGCCGCGGACAGACCCACGGGTTCGGCCGGGATCGACGATCCGGAAGTTGTTGATGAACCGGAGGACGACCCGAACAGCGGTACGTCCTCGACCAGGCCCGAATCCTGAGCGGGTTCCGCGGGCGGTGCGGCACCCTCGGGTGTCTTGCTCAGCTCCGGAGGCTGCTCCTGCGGCGGCGCGGTGCCGAACAGGTCGGCGCCGGACGGCAGCGGCACGGCGGAGAGCACCGTGGGCGCCTCCGTGCGTACCGGGAGCCCCGAGTCCTTGGCGGGCACCGCGTCGACGTCCTTCGCCGCATCCGGTGCCGCGTCCTTCGCGGAGCCCTTGCGGACGTCGACCTTGACGGTGGACTCCGCGTCGGAGCCGTACGCGTCGGACCCGTACAGCTTGTCGGCCGCGTTGTCGGGCGAGTCCGAGTCGTCGGGGGTGTCCGTTGCCGGCGCCCCGGCCTCGCTCGACCCGGGTACCGATGGCGCTCGTTCATCCCCCGTTTTGACTGCGGAGGGTGACGAATTACCGCTCGATGAGGTGATACTCCCCTCAGCGCCGGACGGTCGAGCCGCGGAGCCGGACGGTTGGACGACCGGCATCACGACCGTCTGCTGACCGTCGCCACCTTGATCGAAACGGCTGTCCACGACGGACGTGGGCTGTTCGCCCACACCATTGGACTCAGGAGCCCCCGTGCGCTGCCCGGCCTGGCCGAACTGGCCGGACGCGGGCACAACCGGAAGGATCTCCGTGGCCGGCTCGTAGTCGGGCAGCCGCGGCGGCGCGGACGCCGCCGACAGTGCCCCGGCCACGGCATCCGGTCCCGCACCCGCCTTGACCGCCGAGCGGCGCTGCAGCCAGTCGACCAGCAGCACCACCGCAGCGATCACGCTCATGCCGACGGACACCCAGGCCATGAGCACGCTGCCGGACAGCAGCGCGACCACGAGCAGCCCGAAGGCAATCAGGACGATGATCAGGACCAGCAGCAGCACGATTCACTCCGTGTGCGGCGGAGCGGTCCTCGTCGGACCGCGCCGCCCATGTAGGTCTGCGGTGAAGTCAGCTTCCGGCGTCGGCCCGCTGGCCGTAACCAGTGGCCGCGTAACCGCCGTTGGAACTGGACCTACCATCGGACGGAGCCGCAGATCCGCGCTCCCCGAGGTCCCTGAGCTGGGACTCCAGGTACGTCTTGAGGCGGGTGCGGTACTCACGCTCGAACGTGCGGAGCTCGTCGATCTTCTTCTCGAGCACCGACTTGTCGCGCGTGATGGTGCCGATGATCTCAGACTGCTTGCGCTCGGCATCACCGACCAGCGTCGCAGCCTTGTCACGCGACTGCCGCTCGAGGGTCTCGGCCCGCGTGCGGGCGTCGTTGAGCATCGTCTCGGCCCGCGCACGGGCGTCGTTGACGAGGCCATCGGACTTGGTACGAGCCTCCGAGAGCAGCTGCTCGGCCTTCGTGCGGGCATCCGTGAGCATCGTGTCGGCCTCGGACTTGGCCTCGGCGGTGAGCCGCTCTGCCATCTCCTGCGCCATGCTCAGGACCTTCGCCACCTGCACGTGGTGGTCACCGCTCTGGTCGCTCTGATCCGCCATCACAGGCGGCGGAGCGGCCATCGCGCGCTGCGGCTCCATCGGCCGTAGCGGTGGCTCTACCGGTCGGATCTGCTGCGTCGGGGGCGAGACTTGAGCCCCCATCGCAGCAGGTGGACGCGACCGGGCGTCCTCCAGGTCGGCGTGCGCGTTCCCGAGGCGTTGTTCGAGCTCCGAGACCTGCTCGCGCAGATCCTCGTTCTCCTCGATCAGTCGGGCCAACTCGGCCTCGACCAGGTCGAGGAACGCGTCGACCTCGTCCTCGTTGTACCCCCTCTTACCAATAGGGGGCTTGCTGAACGCGACGTTATGAACGTCGGCGGGCGTCAGCGGCATCGGATCACCTCATGCAGTCCTCGGCGGCGGCACCGTGTGACTGGGGCTCACAACGGCGTCGGCTGGGCAACGTTCATCAGTATGAACACCGCCAGCAACAGAACCATAATCGACAGGTCCAGTCCCACGCCGCCGATCCGGACGACGGGGATCACTCTCCGCAACAACTTCACGGGAGGATCGGTGGCGGTGAAGATCAACTCAAGCGCGACGGCACTGGGCCCCGCCGGCACCCACTGGCGAGCGAAGCTGCGGACGAGCTCGGCGACGATCCGAGCGGTCAGCAACAGCCAGAAGAAGAAGAGCGCGTAGTAGATGACGAACTGGATGGCGAGGGGCACGCGTCAATCCTGACGGAAGACGCCGCGTTCTGCATCAATGCGGGTTCCGGTAACCGTTCGCGCCGCAAGCTCGCGAGCGTCGTCGGCCGACACCTCGACGTCGGCAGGGGTCAGCAGGAAGACGCGACTGGTGACCTTGTCGAAACCGCCGCGGAGCGCGAAGACGAGCCCGGCGGCGAAATCGACGAGACGCTTGGCGTCGGCGGCATCGAGCTCGGTGAGATTCATGATCACCGGCTGGCCGTCCCGATAGCATTCGCCGATCGCCCGGGCTTCCTTGTAGCTGCGCGGCTGCAGCGTGGTGATCCTGGCGAGCGCCGCGGCACCCCGAACCGGGCTGTCGCGCTGCTCGGGAACCGCCGTCGGCACCGGCCGATCGGCGATCCGCAGCGGCTCGCGCAACGTCGATTCGGTGTCGATCGCGAGCGCTCCGCGAATCTGCGGCGAGCTCATTCCTGCAGGTCCACGGGCCGACTCGCGCGTCGCGGCCAGCGGCCGGTCGATGCTCGGCTGGCGTCCCGGACGGCGTTCCCACTCGTCCTCGTACCGCTCGCGAGCCGCCGGGTCCTCATAGGAGAACCGGTCGTCCCACCGCTCCTCGGCGAACTCGCGTGGTGACCGTTCGGTACGACGCGGAGGCGCATAACGCTCGGGCGCCGGCTCGTCGGTGTACTCGCCGAGCTCCTCGGCGGGCACCATGCCGAAGTAGGCCTTGAGCCTGTACATCGCGCCCATCCGCGCTCCCATCATCGAAAGCCCCCGATGCCTGTCGCTCCCCAGCGGCAGGCGATCACCGGGAGGTTAACCGCCGTTCCCCCACAAGGGCTGTTCCGACACGCACCACGTCCGAGCCATGACGGATTGCCACTTCCAGATCGCCGCTCATTCCGGCCGAGAGCGTGCGGGCCTCCGGATGATGTTCCCGAAGGGCCGTGGCGGCCTCTGCGATCGCCGTGAAAGCGATCTCCGGATCCTCGCCGAGTGGCGCCACCGCCATCAGCCCGCAGAGCCGCAGAGCGGCTCTGGAGGCGACGTGATCGGCGAGCCCGAGTAGCCCCGCGCGGTCGATCCCACCCCGCGACGGGTCCCCGTCGACGCTGAACTGGACGAGGATCGGTAACGGAACAGGGCGCCCACTGGTGGCCTCCGCGCGGCGGACGGCATCGTTGAGGGCGTCAGCGAGCCGGATGGAGTCCACCGATTCCACCCGATCGGCCCAGCGTACGGCGGCTTTCGCCTTGTTTCGCTGCAAGCCGCCGACCAGATGCCAGCGCGGCGCGGCATCCGGACGCAGCGCAGCGACCTCCGCCACCTTGGTCCCGGCCTCCTGCACGCGGTTCTCGGCGAACGCGGTGAGACCGAGGTCGATCAAGATCGCGACGTCGGTCGCCGGCACCGTCTTCGTGACGGCGAGCAGTTCGACCGCGTCCGGGAGGCGCCCGGCGGCGGTACAGGCCACGGCGATCCGCTCGCGGACCGCCGCCAGCCGCGACTCGAGCTCCGAAATCCGGTCGACACCCACAGGAACCTCTCTCGTCACAAGGCCGGCAATTCCGACGCGACCACGGCCCGGCACTCCCCGCCGGCCAGTATCGCTAGCGACGCGGGTCGAGCCAGGTGAAGGCGGCCTGACGGCCGGTCGGCCCGTTGCCGCGGTGGCTGTAGAGATCGGCCGACTCCAGCGTGCACCGCGGGTCGGCCCCGATCTTCGCCACACCCAGCGCGGTGAGCTGGTGGTAGAGCCCGGCGCGCAGGTCGAGCCCGGGCGTGCGCTTGCGGGTGGCGACGGCGCTGCCCGGCAGCGCCGCATCCACCTCGGCGCGCATCGCGGCGGGCACCTCGTAGCAGCTGCCGCAGATCGCGGGGCCCAGCAGCACCTCGATGCTGTCCACGCGCCCGCCGAGTGCCACCATCGCCGCGACGGTGGCGGGCACCACACCCGCGGCGGCGCCCACGCGCCCGGCGTGGGCGACGCCGACGACCCCGGCGCGGGGGTCGGCGAGCAGCACGGGCACGCAGTCGGCGGCCAGCACGGCGAGCGCGACGCCCGGCAACGCCGTGACGGCCGCATCGGTGCCCGCGACGTCCGGCGCTCCCGCGGCGGGCAGCGCGTCGATCGTGGCGACCCGCGTGCCGTGCACCTGCGCGAGGAACACCGCGGGCACGCCGAGCTCGCGTTCCACGCGAGCCCGGTTGGCCGCGACGGCCGCCGGCTCGTCGCCCACTCCCCCCGACAGGTTGAAGTGGGCGAACCGGCCGACGGAACGTCCACCGGCACGGGTGCTGACGACCCGACGGACCCGCAGGCCGCGTGCAGCGCTCACACTCAGCGCTTCATGAAGGGCGGAACGTCCACGTCGTCGTCGAGGTCGACCACGGACTCCACCGGGTGGGTGGTGGCCGGCATCGAACGCTCCGGCGCGGGCGGCGCGGTGAACGGCATCGTCTGCTCAGCGGGCGCGTGGTCGGGCTGGCGCTGCACGGGCGGCGTGTACGAGCCCGGACCGGAGTTGCCGCTCGGGGCCGCCGGCGGCAGCGTCCCGGTCTGGTGCGACGTCGGCTGGGCGGCGCCGTACCCGCTGGGCTGCGCCGGGGATCCGGTGCCGCCGTTCCCGTTGCCCTGCTGGCCATAGGTCTGGGTGCCGGGGCCCTGGTTGCCAGCGCCCCCGTTGCCGTAGCCCCCGTTGCCGTAGCCCCCGTTGCCGGGATTCGCGTTGCCGGTGACAGCCCCGCTACCGGTCGAGTTGCTGCCGGGCTGCTGCTGGCCGGACTGCGGCTGCGAGGTCGAGGGAGGCTGCTGCGCCGCTTGGTTGTTGCCCGCGTTGGAGCCGCCCGAGCTCGTGGTGCCGCTGTCCCCGGCCGCGATCACGCCGGAACCGGTGCGGCCCTGCGCACTCTGGCTGCCGAACGCGTTGGGCTCCAGCTTCTTGTGCGTGGGACCGCCCGACTCGAACCCGGCGGCGATGACGGTGACGCGCACCTCGTCGCCGAGCGAGTCGTCGATCACCGTGCCGAAGATGATGTTGGCCTCGGGGTGCGCGGCCTCCTGCACCAGCGAGGCGGCCTCGTTGATCTCGAAGAGGCCGAGGTCGGAACCGCCTGCGATCGAGAGCAGCACGCCCTGCGCGCCGTCCATCGAGGCCTCCAGCAGCGGCGAGTTGATCGCCTTCTGGGCGGCCTGCACGGCCCGGCCCTCCCCGCGGGAGGAGCCGATGCCCATCAGCGCGCTGCCCGCGCCCGACATCACGGACTTGACATCGGCGAAGTCGAGGTTGATCAGGCCGGGGGTGGTGATCAGGTTCGTGATGCCCTGGACACCGGAGAGGAGCACCTCATCGGCAGAGCGGAAGGCGTCCATGAGCGAGACGCCCACGTCGCCCAGCTGCAGCAGTCGGTCGTTGGGGATGACGATCAGCGTGTCGCACTCCGTGCGCATCCCGCCGATCCCCTCCTCGGCCTGCCCGGCGCGCCTGCGGCCCTCGAAGGTGAACGGGCGCGTGACGACGCCGATGGTCAGCGCGCCGAGCTTCCGCGCGATCGACGCGACGACGGGCGCGCCACCGGTGCCGGTGCCGCCGCCCTCCCCCGCGGTGACGAAGACCATGTCGGCCCCCTTGAGGACCTCCTCGATCTCCTCGCGGTGGTCCTCGGCGGCCTTGCGGCCCACCTCGGGGTTGGCGCCGGCACCGAGACCGCGGGTGAGCTCGCGGCCGATGTCGAGCTTGACGTCGGCGTCCGACATCAGCAGCGCCTGTGCGTCGGTGTTCACCGCGATGAACTCGACGCCCTTGAGGCCGACCTCGATCATGCGGTTGACGGCATTGACGCCGCCGCCACCGATGCCGACGACCTTTATCACGGCCAGGTAGTTGTGCGGGGGCGTCATGGCGCACCTTCCAGTCCAGCTCGGGTCCGACCCCGGGGGTCCGGGCCTTCTGTTCGAACGCTAGGTCGCGATCGGGGCGCGGTCCAGCAGGCGCGCCGGGCGGCGGCAACCCCCTGAACGGGTCGACCTCGCCTTTCAGCGACGGACGGTGGCCAGATCGGGGCTCGAAACGTCGTAGACACGACCGGGTCGGGTGAGCAGTGGAACGAGCACGGCGGCCTTGTCCTTGCCCCGATCCGGATCTCCCCACCGTACCTGGCGATCATCGGTGAGCCCGAACGACACCTGGCTGGGAGCCCCTGGAGCGTCGGCGCGGGCATCGATCGACAGGACCTGTGGACGCACCGCGGGCGGCAGGTCGCCCAGCGCGGTGAGCGCTGCGTGGGTGGCCGGGTCGTCGGGGCCCGCGAACGTCATCGTCAGCCGGGGCAGGCCGGGCGGCACCGGACCCGGGTACACCGCACCGCCGCCGTCGACGAGCTGGTCGCCGCGGTCGGTGGCGAACACGGCCACCGGAACCCGCTCGATGACCGCCACGGTGACGGTGTGGGGCCACGACCGGTCGACGTGCACCGAGGCGACGGCGGGCAGCGCCGCCACGCGCTGTGCCGCTCCCGCCGTGTCGACGTCGAGCAGCGGGCCCCCGGGTGTCACGGCCGCCGCGGCGAGCACGTCCGCGACCGGGACGGTGCCCGCTCCGGTGACCGTGACGTCCTTGACGTCGAACAGGCCGGCGTCGTGCAGCAGCACCCGCACGCCGATCCCGAGTCCGGCCAGCACCGCCAGCACCACCACCAGCCCGACGATCCGACGCCTGCGGATCTGGGCCGAAGTCGGGCGGCGCTTGCCCGGCCCCGACCGGCCGGGCTGCTGATCGCGCAGTGCGGGCGAGGACGGTGGCCTGCGGGAGCGGGGTCGCTCGGAGGTCCGCCCGCCCGCGGTGGGTGTGCGCGACGGCCGGGCGACCGGACGCGTCACGTTCCGGCTCGCTCGCTCGCCCGCCCCAGCTGCAGCAGGATCTCCTCGCCCAGCACCGTGACGTCACCGGCGCCCATGGTGATCACCAGGTCGCCCGGTCGCGCGACGCCCGCCACCACCACCGGCACGTCCGACCAGCGTGGGACGTACCGCACGCGCTCGGGCGGCAGCGTCACGGCGTCGGCGATGAGCGCGCCGCTGACCCCGGGCTCCGGATCCTCGCGCGCGCCGTAGATCTGCAGGACGACGACCTCGTCGGCCAGGCCGAGCGCGGCACCGAACTCGCGCGCGAACTCGCGGGTGCGCGAGTACAGGTGCGGCTGGAACGCGACGACGACCCGGCCGGACCCGGCCCCCACCACGTCGCGGGCGGCGCGCAGCTGCGCGGCCACCTTGACGGGATGGTGCGCGTAGTCGTCGTAGACGGCCACGCCACCGGCCCGGCCGCGGAACTCGAACCGGCGGCGCACGCCGTCGAACGCGGCGAGCCCGGCCAGCAGCTGATCGGGCTCCGCGCCCATCTCGATCCCCGCCAGCAGGGCACCGAGCGCGTTGAGCGCCATGTGCTCGCCGGGGACCGACAGCCGCAGCAGGTGCTCGACGCCACGGTGGCGCAGCACGATCCGTGCGCCCGGCCCGTCGGGCCGGAAGTCGACGAGCACGGCGTCCGACGCCGGGTTGCGCCCGTAGCGCAGCACGCGGATGCCGCGCCGCTCGGCGGTGTCCGCCAGCGCCGCGGAGCCCGGGTCGTCGAAGCAGGCCACCAGCGCGCCACCGGGGGTGATCCGGTCGAGGAACGCGTCGAACGCCGCGACGTAGGCCTCGGCGCTGCCGTAGTGGTCGAGGTGGTCGGCCTCGATGTTCGTGACGACGGCGACCTCGGGTGCGAACGCGAGGAACGACCCGTCGCTCTCGTCGACCTCGGCCACGAAGATCGCGCCGGTGCCCTCGTGGGCACCCGATCCCGAGCTGGTCAGGTCGCCGCCGATCGCGAACGACGGATCCAGCCCGCAGTGCTGCAGCGCGACGGTCAGCATCGACGTGGTGGACGTCTTGCCCGCGGTGCCGGCCACGGCGGCGAGCCTGCGCCCGGCGGCCAGTGCGGCGAGCGCCTGCGCCCGGTGCACCACCGGCAGGCCGCGCTCGCGGGCTGCGGCGAGCTCGGGGTTGGTCTCGCGGATCGCGCTGGAGACCACCACCGTGGCGGGCGCGGCCGGCAGGTGGGCCGGGTCGTGGCCCACCTCGATACGCGCACCCAGTGCGCGCAGCGCCAGCACCGCGCGCGAGTCCTTCGCATCCGATCCCGACACCACCGTGCCCCTGGCCAGCAGGATCCGCGCGATGCCGCTCATCCCCGCGCCGCCGATGCCGATCAAGTGCACCTGCTCGGCGAGCTCGACCGGCTCGGTGGACCGCAGGGGGGTGGCCGTCATACCCGCACCCCCGCCACGTCCAGCACGACGCGGGCGAGCCGCTCGTCGGCGTCGGCGTGCCCGGACGCGCGGGCGGCGGCGCTCATCGCGGCCAGCCGCTTCGGGTCCTGCAGCAGCGGCACCAGGTCGGCCAGCACGCGTTCTCCGGTCAGGTCGGCGTCGTCGACGAGCAGGCCGCCACCCGCGGCCACGACGGGTCCGGCGTTGAGGGCCTGCTCACCGTTGCCGTGCGGCAGCGGGACGTAGACGGCGGGCAGGCCGACGGCGGAGACCTCCGCGACCGTCATGGCTCCCGCCCGGCCCAGCACGGCGTCGACCGCCGCGTAGGCCAGGTGCATGTCGTCGATGTAGGGCAGCGGGACGTAGCCGGCTGCCGGCGCCGCGGCGACGCCCTTGGGGCCGTGGGCGTGCAGCACCGCGATCCCGGCCGACAGCAGGCCCGGCAGTGCCGCGGCGAGCGCGGCGTTGACCGACCGGGCACCCTGCGAGCCGCCGAAGACCAGCAGCACCGGACCGTCGGCCGGCAGGCCGTACTTCGCCCGCGCCTCGGCCCGCAGCGCCGCCCGGTCCAGCCCGGTGACCGACTGCCGCAGCGGGATGCCCAGTATCTCGGCGCCCGCCAGCCCGCTGCCCGGAACGGCCGCCACCACGCGAGCGGCGAACCGCGCCCCGATCTTGTTGGCGATCCCCGCCCGCGCGTTGGCCTCGTGCACGACGATCGGGACCCGACCCCGCGCACCGAGGTAGGCCGGCAGCGCCACGTACCCGCCGAAGCCGACCACGACGTCGGCGTCGACCGCCTTGAGCACCGCCCGCACCCGCGACACCGCGGTGTGGATGCGCCGCGGCAGCCGCAGCAGGTCACCGCTGGGCTTGCGGGGCAGTGGCACGGCCGGGATCAGCTCGAGCGGGTAGCCGCGCTGCGGGATCAGCATCGTGTCGAGCCCGCGCTCGGTGCCCAGCGCCGTGATCCGGGCGTCGGGGTGCAGGCGCACCACGGCGTCGGCCAGTGCCATGGCGGGGTTGATGTGCCCGGCGGTGCCACCACCGGCCACGACCACCGAAACGGTCATCGGACACCGCGCTGTGCGGGAGGACGGGATGCGGGCGCCTTGTAGGGCTCCGGGGGCGGCAGCATCAGCAGCTTCGCCACCCGGCCCTGGCCGTGCTGGCGCAGCGCCGCGATGGCCTCGGGTTCGTGCCGGGCCGCATTGGCCAGCACTCCGAACACGAACATCGTGATCACGAGCGAGGTGCCTCCGGAGGAGATCAAGGGCAGGTTCAGGCCCGTCACGGGCAGCACGCCCACCACGTAGCCGATGTTGATGGCCGCCTGGGCCACGAGCCACGCGGTGGACGTGGCCACCACGAGCTTGAGCCACGGATCGCTGCTGCGGGCGGCGATCCGGAAGCCGGTGTAGGCGAGCGTCGCGAACAGCGCCAGCACCAGGAACGCCCCGACGAACCCGAGCTCGCCCCCGATGATGGCGAAGATGAAGTCGTTCTGGGCGTTGGGCAGGTAGCTCTTGAGGCGGCTCTGCCCCAGGCCCTGGCCGAACAGCCCGCCCTCCACGAGGGAGAACAGCGCCTGCTTGCCCTGGTACTCGGCCTGCGGGTCCTTCGCGCCGCCGAGGCCCAGGAACGAGGTGACCCGCTCGAGCCGGTAGCTCGCGGTGAGCGCGAGCACGGTGGCGCCGGCGAGCGCGCCCCCGGTGAGCACGGCCATCAGCTTCATCGGGGCCCCGGCGAAGTACAGCAGCGCGAGCAGCACGATGCCCAGCGACACCGTCATGCCGAGGTCGGGCTCCAGCACCAGCAGCGTCAGCAGCACGACCGCCACCGGCACGACCGGGGAGAGCGCGTACTTCCACCGGTGCATCACGGCCTTGCGGGCGACGAGCACGTGCGCGCCCCACAGCGTCAGCGCGACCTTGACACCCTCGGACGGCTGCAGGGTGAACGCCCCACCGACGCTGAACCAGGCCTTGGACCCGTTGAGGTTCACGCCGACGATCAGCACCGCCACGAGCAGGACCAGGCCGATCACCAGCAGCGCGGGCGCCATGGCCCGCAGTACCCGCGGCGGGATGCGCAGCCCCAGCCAGAACAGGACCAGCCCCGGCACGCAGAACATCAGCTGCCGGGTGAACACCGAGTAGGCCGAGCCCTCCGTGGTCAGCGCCGACACCGACGACGCCGACAGCACCATGACCAGGCCGAAGAGCGTCAGGAGGCCGAACACGCCGAGGATCAGGTGCAGCGACGTCAGCGGGCGGCGCAGCCACTGCCCGACCGCCGTGCCGGTGCGGCCGATGGCGGCCCGCAGCGCTCCCGGCGCCTTCGTGCCGGTGCCCTTCGTCCTGGTACCCGTCGAGGTGGCGGAGCGGGCCGCGCGCATCGAGCCGGTACCTGTCGATCCGGACCCGGCCGAGCCGGACCGGGCCGTGGCGGACCGGGCCGACCGGGAGCCTGCGGCGGGCTTCTCGGCGCCGGAGCGGGTCATCCCTCGGCCCCGCTCGACTCCGGCACGGCGAGCGCGGCGACGGCGGCGGCGAAGGCCTTGCCCCGGTGGGCGTAGTCGACGAACTGGTCCATCGACGCGGCCGCCGGGGCGAGCAGGACGACATCACCCGGCGTGGAGAGGGCGGCGGCACGCCGCACGGCGGTCGTCATGGGGTCATCGTCACCCGACCTGACCTCCACGACGGGGACCTCGGGCGCGTGTCGCGCCAGTGCAGTGACGATCTCCGCACGTTCGGTGCCGATCACCACGGCGGCGCGCAGCCGATGGGCGTTGGCCGCGACGAGCTCGTCGACGGAGGCGCCCTTGAGCAGCCCGCCGACGATCCAGACGATCGGGACGTCCTGCCCGCCCAGCGAGGCCTGCGCGGCGTGGGGGTTGGTGGCCTTCGAGTCGTCGACGTAGCGCACGCCCGCGACGGTGCCCACGACGCTGCTGCGGTGGGGTCCCGGCCGGAACCCGGCGAGGCCGGCCCGGATGTCGGCGGGGGCCACGCCGTGGGCCCGCGCCAGTGCCGCCGCGACGAGCGCGTCGGTGAGCCCGGACGGGCCACCGGGCGTCACGTCGGTGACGGCGGCCAGCTCTCCCCCGCCGAACGCGCGGTCGACGAGGGCCCCGGACACGATGCCGACCTGTCCCGGCGCGGGCTCGGCCAGCGTCGCGCCGACCTTGCACGGCGCGGGTGACGCGGCGAGCAGCCGAGCGGCCGCGGCGTCGTCGACACCCGCGACGGCGACCGGGCCGAGCAGCGCCGCCGCCTTGGCCGCGGCGTAGGCGGCCACCGAGCCGTGCCAGTCGAGGTGGTCCTCGGCGACGTTGAGCACGCAGCCGGCGGCCGGCCGGATCGACGGCGACCAGTGCAGCTGGAAGCTGGACAGCTCCACCGCCAGCACGTCGAGGCCGTCGCGCACGGCGCTGACGACCGGATAGCCGATGTTCCCGCAGGCCACCGACGCCTGCCCGGCAGCGCGCAGGATCGACTCCAGCATGCCGACGGTGGTGGTCTTGCCGTTGGTGCCCGTGACGACCAGCCAGGCCGGAGGCTTCGCGAGGCCCTGCCCGATCCACCAGGCGAGCTCCGGCTCGCCGACGATCGGCACCCCGGCCAGGGCGGCGGCCGCGACCAGCGGGTGGTCGGGACGGCGGCCGGGGCTCGTGACGACCAGCGCGGTGCCGGGCGGCACGGCGTCGGGATCGCCTCCGGGCTCGGCGCCCTTCGGGAGGCCGGCGAGCTTGGCGGCCACGGCGTCGGTGACGGTGACCCTGGCCCCCAGCGCCACCAGCGCCTCGGCCGCGGCGAGGCCGGAGATGCCGGCGCCCGCGACGATCACGGGTGCGCCGTCGAGCTCCTCGGCCTTCATGAGTCGGGTCTCACGAGATCGGGGAGAACGACAGCCAGTCGCTGTAGAACAACCCCAGCCCCAGCGCGGCGCACATGGCGGCCAGCAACCAGAACCGGATGATCACCGTGGTCTCGGCCCACCCGGCCAGCTCGAAGTGGTGGTGGAACGGCGCCATCCGGAACACCCGCCGTCGGGTGGTGCGGAACACGAGGATCTGCAGCGCCACCGACAGCGCCTCCACCACGAACACGCCGCCGGTCACCACGAGCAGCAGCTCGGTGCGCGTGACGATGGAGAGCCCGGCCACCATGCCGCCGAGCGCGAGCGAGCCCGTGTCGCCCATGAAGATCCGGGCGGGAGCGGCGTTCCACCACAGGAAGCCGATGCAGCCGCCCATGCCGGCGGCCGCGAGCAGCGCCAGGTCGATGGGGTCGCGGACCTGGTAGCAGCCCGCCGCGTTGGTCAGCACGCAGGCGTTGCGGCCCTGCCAGAACGCGATGATCGTGTAGCTGGCCAGCACGAGCGCCGTGGTGCCGGCCGCCAGCCCGTCGAGCCCGTCGGTGAGGTTCACGGCGTTGGAGAACGCCGCGATGATCAGGTTGGCCCACAGGATGAACCCGATCGCCCCGAACGACAGCACCGAGATGTCCCGGACGAACGAAAGGTTCACCGACGCCGGGGAGAGCCCGTAGGCATTGGCGAAGTTGAGGGCGACGCTCGCGAAGATCGTGGCGATCAGGACCTGACCGATGATCTTCGAGATGCCGTTGAGGCCCAGGTTGCGGGCCCGGCGGAGCTTGATGAAGTCGTCGAGGAAGCCGACGATGCCCAGCGCCGTGGTCAGGCCGAGCACCAGCATCGCCGACAGCGTGATCGTCTCGCCGGTGATCAGGTGCGACAGCAGGTAGCCCAGCCAGATCGCGAGCAGGATCGCGACCCCGCCCATGGTCGGGGTGCCCCGCTTCTTGAGGTGGCTGCTGGGGCCGTCCTCGCGGATCTCCTGGCCGAAGCCCTGCCGGGCGAAGAAGCGGATCAGGTACGGGGTGACGAGGATCGAGACCGCGAGCGCGACACCGGCCGCGATGAACACGCCCCTCATCGGCCGGCCCCCCGCGCCGGCCCGGCCGACACCAGCTCGTGGCCGTCGAGCAGCCGGGCGGCGAGCCGCTCCAGACCGAGCGCGCGACCGGCCTTGATGAGCACGACGTCGCCGGGCTCCAGTTCATGGTCGAGCAGCGCGACCGCGCCGTCGATGCCGTCGACGAGGCGGGTGCGCATGGCACCCGCACCGGGCAGGTACGCCGGGCAGTCCAGCGCGACGAACTCCGCGACCCCGGCCGCGGCGGCGACCGCGGCGAGGGTGGTGTGGGCGGCCGCCGTGGCGTCGCCCAGCTCGCGCATCGGGCCCAGCACGGCCCACACCCGGCGGCCACCGGCCAGTGCCGTGACGGCGGCGACCGCGGCGCGCATCGACTCGGGGTTGGCGTTGTAGGCGTCGTTGACGACCGTGACGCCGTCGGCGCGCTCGGTGATCTCCATCCGCCACTTCGAGACGGGGCCGGTGGCGCCGAGCACGGCCGCCACGCGCGCGGGCGTGGCCCCCAGCTCGAGCGCCACCGCGGCCGCGGCGAGCGCGTTGCCGATGTGGTGCTCGCCGACGAGCTGCAGCTCCACCCGGGCCGAACCGGCCGGGCTGACCAGCGTGAACCGTGGGCGTCCGGCATCCAGGACGACATCGACGGCGCGCACATCGGCGGTGGGTGCGCGCCCGACCGTGACGACCCGGGCGGTGGTGCGGCTCGCCATCGCGGCGACGTTCGGGTCGTCGGCGTTGAGGACGGCGACACCGTCGGCGGGAAGCGCCTCGACGAGCTCGCCCTTGGCCGCGGCGACCTCGGCGGCCGAGCCGAACACGGCCAGGTGCGCCGAGCCGACGTTGAGCACCACGGCGATCCGGGGCCGGATCACCTGCGCCATCGCCGCGATGTGGCCGGTGTGGCGCGCCGAGAACTCCAGCACGAGGTGGCGCGTGCGCGCGTCGGCCCGCAACGCGGTGTAGGGCAGTCCCAGCTCGGTGTTGAACGAGTTCGGCGGCGCGACCGTGGGCCCGAGGTCGGCCAGCAGCGCGGCCAGCAGGTCCTTCGTGGACGTCTTGCCGGAGCTGCCGGTGACGCCGACGACCGCGAGGTCCGGCAGCCGGTCGACGACGTGGCCGGCCAGCCGGGCCAGCGCGGCGAGCACCGCGGCGCCGGAGCCGTCGACGTCGGCCTCGTCGAGGTAGGTGCCGGTGGCCCGGGGCGCGGGCGGGGCGATCACCGCGGGGGCGTCGACCGGACGTCCGGCGAGAACGGCGACGGCACCGGCGGCGACGGCGGCCGCCGCGAACCCGTGCCCGTCGGCACGCTCACCGGGCAGTGCGAGGAACAGCCCGCCCGGCGCGATCGCGCGCGAGTCGAACTCGACGGCCGTGACGCGCTCGTCGCCGGTGGCCCGGTGCAGGCGGCCTCCGGTGACGGCGGCGATGTCGGCCAGCCGCATCTCGATCATCCTGTGTTCCAAGTCATCGAACGCATCCGATCACGTCGGGGTCGGGCACTAGTGGTTGGCCCGGACGGCTGCCGCGAGCTCTGCCACGTCGTCGAACGGGTGTTTCGTGCCGTTGATCTCCTGGCCGGTCTCGTGGCCCTTCCCGGCGACCACCACCACGTCACCCGGCCGGGCCACGGCGACGGCCGCGGTGATGGCCGCACGCCGGTCACCGATCTCCTGGACCTCACCGACGCTGCGGCCCAGCCGGTCCAGCTCGGCCACCGCGCCGGCGAGCATCGCCGCCCGGATCGAGGCGGGGTCCTCGGTGCGCGGGTTGTCGTCGGTGACCACGAGCAGCTCGGCCCGCGCCGCCGCGGCGGCACCCATCAGCGCGCGCTTGCCCCGGTCGCGATCACCGCCGCAGCCCAGCACGACCAGCAGGCGGCCGGGCACCTGGGCGCGCAGCGTGTCCAGCAGCGCCGCGACGGCAGCGGGCTTGTGGGCGTAGTCGACCACCGCGAGGTAGGGCTGCCCGAGCTCGACGCGCTGCATCCGGCCCGGCACGGCGACGAGCGCGAACCGCTCGGCCGCCACCTCGACCGGAACCCCGACGGCGTCCAGGCAGGCGAGCGCGACCAGCGCGTTCGCCACGTTGAACGCGCCGGGCAGCAGCAGCCGGACCGGGACGCGGGCGCCACCGGGCGGCAGGGCGGTGAACGACTGCGTGCCGTCGGGCCGGGTGACGGGGTCGGCGACCCGCCAGTCGGCCGCGCCTCCGCCGGTCGTGACCGTGACGGCGTCCGGGGTGCGGGCGGCGAGCTTGCTGCCCCACTCGTCGTCGACGCAGATCACGGCGTGGCGGGCGCGGCCGTCGAACAGCGCGGCCTTGGCCTCGAAGTAGTCGTCCATGTCGCGGTGGAAGTCCAGGTGGTCCTGCGACAGGTTCGTGAACGCGCCCACCGCGAACCGGGTGCCCGCGACGCGGCCCAGCGCGAGCGCGTGGCTCGACACCTCCATCGCCACGTCGGTGACGCCTGCCTCGAGCATCACCGCGAACAGGGCCTGCAGGTCGGGCGCCTCCGGCGTGGTGAACGCGCTGGGCGCCACGGTGCCGGCGATGCGGATGCCGACGGTGCCGAGCAGGCCCGGGTTGCGCCCGTCCGCGGCCAGCCCGGCCTCGACGAGGTGCGCGACGGTGGTCTTGCCGCTCGTGCCGGTGATGCCCAGCACCGAGAGGCTGGCCGTGGGATCGCCGTAGACGAGCGCGGCGGCCGCGCCGAGCACGTCGCGCGGGCGCGGGTGCACGAGGACCGGCACGCCCGTGAGAGCGGGCCGCGCGGCCCCCTCCGGGTCGGTCAGCACCGCGACGGCACCGGCGGCGAGCGCGACGCCCGCGTAGTCGGCGCCGTGGGCCCGGGAGCCGGGCAGCGCGGCGAACAGGTCGCCGGGACGAGCGTCGGAGGCGCGCAGCGTCACCCCCGTGACGGCGGGGACGGGACCGGGCGGCGGCGCGACGTCGAGCGCGGAGGCGATCGCCCCCAACCCGATCGGCCGCGTGCCGCGCGGCCGGGGCGCCAGCGCACCCACAGCGGCGGCAGTGCTTGCGGGGGACACCACGGCAGGCTACCGGCGGCCCCGCAACGGCCTTTCCGCACGCCCCCACCCCGTCCGGCCACCCGACAACCGGCGCGCCGGACCGACCGCTCGCCGCACCGCGCCCACCCAACAGCCACCGCGCCAACGCCGATCTCGCCGATCGGACACGCCGATTTCGCCATTCCGACACGGTGGTTTGGCAGATCGAACACGGTGATTCGGCGCTTCCGACACGACGTGCACGTCGATCCGGCCCCGCCCTGGATCGCCGCGCCCGTGTCGAGATGGCCCATACAGCGTGTCAGGACCGCGAAATCACCGTGTTGAGATGGCGAAATCGGCGTGTTGGAAGGGCGAAATCAGCGCTGGTCAGGGTTCCTGGAGGGTCTGGAGGGGGGCGGGGTCGGGGCTCACCGGCAAGTGCTCCCGCTGCGCGAGGTAGGTCGCGATGTCGTGGAACAGGGGGGCGGCGCTGGCCCCGCCCGTCGGCGCGTCGAGCATGATCCCGATGACGTAACGGGGGTCCTGCGCCGGGATCATCCCGGCGAAGGTGATCCAGTAGACGTTGGCCGAGTAGCAGCCGCACCGCGGGTCCACCTGCTGCGCGGTGCCGGTCTTGCCGGCCACCTGGTAACCGGGCACCGCCGCCGGGAACCCCGTGCCGTTCTGGCTGATGCCGTTGGGCGTCGTGCCCTTCTGCGTGATCGCCGTGAGCATCGTGCGCAGCTTCGCCGCCGTGTCCGGCGACACCACCTCGACCGGCTTCGGCGCCGGCGGTGCGGTGCGGACGCCGTCGGGACCGGTGACCGACTCGATGATCCGCGGCGGGATCCGCACCCCGTTGTTCGCGACGGCCTGGTACATGCCGGCCATCTGCAGCACGGTCATCGTGAGGCCCTGCCCGATCGGCAGGTTGCCGAACGTGGAGCCCGACCAGGTGGCGACGGGCGGCACGTCGCCCGCGCTCTCCCCCGGCAGCCCGACGTCGGTGGCGGTGCCGATCCCCATCTTGGTGAGCATCTCGACGAAGCGGTCCACGCCGACCTTCTGCGCGGTCATGATCGTGCCGACGTTCGACGACTTCGCGAGCACGCCGGTGAGCGTGTAGTGATCCAGGCCGTGTACCCAGGCGTCGTTGATCGTGCGGTCGGCGACCTTGATGCTGCCGGGCACGTCGAGCACATCGTCGGGCTTCGCGACGCCCGACTGCAGCGCCGCCGCCATGGTGACGATCTTGTTGACCGATCCCGGCTCGAAGGGCGCCGTCACCGCCGGATCGTCGAGCTGCGACGCCGTGGCGTCACCGAGGTTCTTCGGGTCGAACGTGTCGCCGGTGGCCAGCGCGAGCACCTCGGACGTCTTGGCGTCGAGGACGACCACCGAGGAGTCCTTCTTCGCCCCCGTCTTCGTGACGGCGTCGTTGAGGGCCTTCTGCGTCATGTACTGCAGGTCCGAGTCGAGCGTCAGCTGCACGGTCGAGCCCGGGATCGCGGGCCGTTCGAACCGGGTGCTGCCGGGGATGATCGTGTTGCTGCCGTTGACGGTGTCGACCTCGCGCCTGCCGTCGGAGCCGCCGAGCAGGTTGTCCTGCGAGCTCTCGAGACCGACCTTGCCGACGAGCTTCCCGGCGGCCTGGTCCCACGTCGCCGTGCCGATGACGTTGGCGGCGAGCGTGCCGTTCGGGTACTGGCGGTCCTCGCGGCGCTCCTCGGCGATCTCCGGGAACGCCGTGGTCAGCTTCCGCGCGACGTCGGGATCGACGAGCTTGGCGAGCACGAGGTAGCCGTTGCCTGCGTCGCCGAGCTGGTCGCGCAGCTTCGTCACGTCCTGTCCGGTGGCCTTGCCGACGGCCTCCGCCATCGCCGCGACGTAGGCGGCCGTCGCGTCACCCTTGGTCTTCGCAATCAGCATGGGGTTGGTGATCAGCGCGCTGGCCGCGACGCTGAACGCCAGCGGGGCGCCGGACCGGTCGAGTATCGAGCCGCGCTCGGCAGGCAGCGCGATCGTCGTGCTGAGCTGGTTGGCCGACTCGGCCGACAGCGTGCCCGCCTGGATCGTCTGGATGGAGACGAGCTTGAGCATCGTGATGCCCAGCAGCACCACCAGCACCAGCCGGCCGATCTTGTAGCGGTTGCGGGTGCCCCTGGCGCTCGTGGGAGCGCCCGGGCGCCGCGGGCCGGGTGGGCGCGACGCTCCCGTGGCTCGCGGCCGCGGTGGTGCGACGGTCATGGCACAGCCCCGGCCCGGTCACGATCTGATCCGGTCATGCGCCCGTGCCCACTGCTCCCCCGGTCGGAGCATCGCCCTGGACCGCGGGCGCCGGGACGGCACCGTTCGCCGGTGGCACCACCGGGGTACCGGCCGCGGGTGTGGCTGCGGCGGGCGGGGCGGCGGGCGGGGCGGGCGGGGCGGGCGGCAGCACCGGCGCGGGCTTGAACGCCACCTTCGGCTCGCCGACGACCGTGGTGCTGCCGTCGGGGCCCACGACGATCCGGGCCGGGTCCTGCACCGGCACCATGCCCAGCTCGGAGGCCTTGCGGGCGAGCTCGGGCGCCGCGTCCATGGCCGCGACCTCGCGGTGCAGCCGTTCGCTCTGCTCCTGCAGGTTGCGGGCGTCGGTGCGCGCGTCCTGCAGCTTGTACGAGTCGGCGCTGGCCGCCGTGGACAGCCACAGCGTCGCCACCAGCCCGATCGCGAGCAGCACCATGACGAGCAGCACGAACTGGGTGCGTCCGGGTGCGGTGGCGGTACGGGCCGGGCGGCCGCCGACGAGCCGGCGCAGCCGGTCGTCCCGGCGCGCGTAGGCCTTGCCTGCGGCGCCGCGGTCCTTGCCCCGCACCGCGCCACCGGGCGCCGATCGCTGCGCCGGGATGGTCGTGGCCGCACGGGCCCGGGTGGCTGCCCGCGTCCGTTCGGTGACCGGTGCGCTCACAGCAGTCGCCTCCCCCGACCGGCCGACCCCCGCGCGAGGTCGCCCGACACTCGTGTACTCAACCGTTCGATCCGGATCACCCGGTCGCAGGCGTTCATGCGGCTACCTCCCGGATGCGTTCGGCGGCGCGCAACCGCACGGATGCGGCGCGCGGGTTCTCGGCGATCTCGTCCTCGCCCGCCTGCTCGGACCCCCGCACCAGCAACCGGAACTCCGGGCCGTGACCCGGCAGCTCGATCGGCAGGTCCAGCGGGGACGTCGACGTGGACCGCGTCGCCAGCTCGCGCTTGACGATGCGGTCCTCGAGCGACTGGTAGGCCAGCACCACGATGCGGCCACCGAGCACCAGCGAGTCCAGTGCCGCGGGGATCGCGGCCGTCAGCGAGTCGAGCTCACCGTTGACCTCGATCCGCAACGCCTGGAACGTGCGTTTCGCGGGGTGCCCGCCGGTACGGCGCGACGCGGCCGGAACCGCTTCGTAGAGCAGCTCGACCAGCTCAGCACTGCGCTGCAGCGGCGCCTGCGCGCGGCGGCGTCCCACGGCGGAGGCGATCCGACCGGCGAAGCGCTCCTCGCCGTACTCCCGCAGGATGCGCGCGAGCTGCGGCACCGGGTAGGTGTTGAGGACCTCGGCGGCGGTGGGCCCGGTGGTGGGGTCCATCCGCATGTCGAGGTCCGCGTCCCGGGAGTAGGAGAAGCCGCGCTCGTCGGCGTCGAGCTGCAACGACGAGACCCCGAGATCGAACAGCACGCCGTCGACGTGAGGAAGCCCCAGCTCCCCGAGTACGTCGGCGATGCGGTCGTAGACGGAGTGCACGAGGTGGATGCGTCCGGCGTAGGCCGCGAGCCGGCGCCCGGCCAGCTCGAGCGCGTCCGGATCGCGGTCCAACCCGACGAGCGTCAGCTGCGGGTGCGCGGCCAGCAGCGTGGCCGCGTGGCCACCGAGGCCGAGCGTCGCGTCCACGACGACGGCCGGGTGGCCCGAGAGTGCCGGACCGAGCAGCTCGGTGACGCGAGCCAGCGCGACCGGAACGTGCCTGGCCCCAGCCGGCACGTTCCCCTCGCTGTGCTGCCCGCCGCTCGCCGATGCGTCGGTACCTGCCGGATCGGAACGCCGCGAGCCGGGGTGCTGCGATCCAGGATCCTGCCCCACAGCCCCCACCTCCTCGCCGGTTCACGCCACGGCCCGGGCTCCCAGCCGGGCCGGCGGCGATGCCTCCACCCGGCAGACCTGGCACCGGGGAAGGTGCGCCAGGGCTGCCGGGTGGGGGCACCGCCGGGTCCATCTCTCTCACCCGCATCCCGTCCCGATCTAGATCAGGCCGGGAAGTACCTCCTCCTGCGCCTTCGCGTAGGTGTCCTCGTGTTCGTCCTGGTACCGCTGCCAGGCCCCGGCGTCCCAGATCTCGGCGCGCGTGAAGGCGCCGATCACCACGCACTCCTTCGTGAGTCCGGCGTAGCGCCGCAGCTCGGGAGTGATGGCGATGCGTCCCTGGCCATCGGGGTTCTGCTCATCGGTGCCGGAGAAGAGGTTGCGTTGGAAGACGCGGGCCGACTCGCTCGTCAGCGGCGCGGACGCCACCTTCTGAGCGAGCTCACCGAAGGCGTCCCTGGTGAACACGTACAGGCAGTGGTCCTGCCCCTTCGTGATCATCAGGCCGCCTCGCAGCTCGTCGCGGAACTTCGCGGGCAGCGTCAACCGCCCCTTGTCGTCCAACTTCGGGGTGTAGGTGCCGAGGAACACCGGCCCCACCTCCACCTGGGTTGGGCGGGACAGGCTCTGTGCCCCAGCGATCACCACACTACCCCACTTCGCACCACCGTCAACCGCGAGTAGGCCACCTCCTACCGCATCGGATCGAAGAACCTGCTGGTCAGCGCAGTGGGGGGAAAGTGGGGGGTCTTGCGGCACCACCCGCTCGCGGTACACCCGGACCTCACGGAACGCACACGTTCGGCAGCCGATCGGCTACGCAGAGCCGTCAAATCGCCCTTCTACGGCACCTCTGGACGACGGTGGGGAGGATCCGGTGGGCCGCGGTGGTGGAGGTGGAGCACAGTGGGGACCGCCGCCGTACCCCGACGGGGGGAACGCCGCCATCACTCTTTGACAGACTGTGTACCTGGCCCGGGTCATCCTCGGTCCCAGAACGACCGCAGCAGACGACCGCTAGGAGGCCGGGTGACCGCGACGAGCAGCCGATCCGGGATGGACGGCAGCGTGGACGGGCCGGGGATCGGACCGGGGGTGGGCCCGGCCGCCGGGCTGCCGGAGCTGGCCGAGCTGGCCGGCCGCATCGCCTCCAACATCCAGCGGGTGATCGTCGGCAAGCCCGAGGTCGTGCGCATCGCGCTGGTCACGCTGCTCGCCGAGGGCCACCTGCTCGTCGAGGACGTGCCGGGGGTGGGCAAGACGTCGCTGGCCAAGGCGCTGGCCCGGTCGATCGACTGCTCGGTCAGCCGCGTGCAGTTCACACCCGACCTGCTGCCCGGCGACATCACCGGCATGTCGATCTACAACCGGCAGACCACCGAGTTCGAGTTCCGGCCCGGCCCGGTCTTCGCCAACATCGTGATCGCCGACGAGATCAACCGGGCGTCCCCGAAGACGCAGTCGGCGCTGCTGGAATGCATGGCCGAGCACCAGGTCACCGTCGACGGCGCCACCTACGCGCTCGCGAGCCCGTTCATGGTGGTCGCCACGCAGAACCCGATCGAGATGGACGGCACCTATCCCCTGCCGGAGGCGCAGCGCGACCGCTTCACCGCGCGCGTGAGCGTCGGCTACCCGGATGCGGCCGCCGAGCTCGCGATGGTCGACGAGCACGCGGCGTCCGACCCGCTCGACGTGCTGCGCCCGGTCACCGACGCCCGCCAGGTCGCCGGGGTGGTCGCCGCGGTCCGCCGGATCCACGTGGGTCCCGAGGTCCGGCAGTACTGCGTCGACCTCGTCAGCACCACGCGGCGGCTGCCCGAGCTGCGCCTGGGCGCGTCCCCTCGCGCGACCCTGCAGCTGGTGCGTGCCGCGAAGGCGCAGGCCGCGCTCGCGGGTCGCGGGTTCGTCGTGCCCGACGACGTCCAGGCCGTCGCCGTGCCGGTGCTCGCCCACCGGCTGCTGCTCACCCCCGACGCCGTCGCCGCGCGCCGCTCCGCCGTCGACATCGTGCGCGCGCTGCTGTCGCGCCACGCCGTCCCGGCGCCGGCCCGCCCCGGCGGCTGAGGTGGCCCGCCGCGACGGCGACGCGAGGCTGTCCGGGTTCACCACGCGGGGACGCTGCCTGCTCGCGGGCGGGATCGCCACTGCCGCGTGCTCGCTCGTCCTCAACGAGCGCGACCTGCTGCGCATCGGCGTGTTCGTCGCCATGCTGCCGCTGCTGGGCTGGCTGTTGGCGGCCCGCACCCGCCGTGCGCTGCGGGTCAGCCGGACGATCACCCCGAACCGGCTGCCCGTCGGCACCGACGCCGAGGTCGAGCTGCGCCTGCACGGCACCGCGCTGCTCGGTGCGCTGCGGGTGATCGACACGGTGCCCGACGCCGCGGGTCCGCTGCCGTCGGCGCCGCCCCGCTTCACCGTGCACCGGCTCTCGGGGCGCGGTGCGGCGGTCATGACGTATCCCCTGCGGCCCGTGCTGCGCGGCATCCACCGCATCGGCCCGCTGTCGGGCAGCGTCTCCGACCCGCTGGGCCTCGCCGAGTTCGAGCGCCGGCTCATCGAGGACGACCGGCTGCTCGTGGTGCCGCGCGTCGTCGCGCTGCGCGGCATGCCCCCCGCGCTCGGTGCCGGCGAGGGCACCCCCGGTGCCGCGCTCGCCCACCAGGGCCAGGGCGCCTCCGACGTCCTGATCCGCCAGTACCGGCCCGGCGACGAGCTGCGCCGCGTGCACTGGAAGAGCACGGCGCGCCACGACGACCTGATGGTGCGGCTCGAGGAGCGGCCGTGGCGCGGCGGGCTCACGGTGCTGCTGGATCGCCGCGATGCCGCGCACCGCGGCCGCGGCGTCGACAGCAGCCTGGAGTTCGCGATCACGCTGACCGCCAGCATCTGCGCGCACATGATCGCCCGCGGGGAACCCGTCCAGCTCGTCACCGAGGACGGCGCCGCCCTCACGGCGGCACCGGGCGTCGACGCGGTGCTCGACGCGCTCGCCGCGTTGCGGCCCTCGGCGCGCCCCGACCTGAGCGGTCCCGAGCTCACCCACGGCAACGACGTGCTCGCGGTGCTCGGCGCGGTCGGGCCGGGCCAGCTGGAGGGGTTGCTCGCCCGCCGCACCTCCGGCGGGCACGCGATCCTGCTCGACACCGGCACCTGGGACCCTGCGCAGCGGCGCGCAGGCGGGTCGGCCGCCGTGGCGTCCACGCTGCGGGCGGCAGGCTGGCACGTCGCGGAGGCGCGGCTGGGATCGCTGCCCGACCGCGTGTGGGACGACCTGACCACCGGGGGCATCCCGGACGGGATGCGGATGGGGATGGCGACATGACCGGCGTGGCAGCCCAGCAGGGCAGGGCCGCATGAGCGCCCCTCCCGCGGCCCCCGTCCGCGCCACCCCGCCCCGCTCCCCGCTCCCCCCGGCCGGTCCGCCCCGCGTCGAGCAGCCCGCCGCCGCGGGACTGCCCTGGCTCACTGCTGTCGCGTCGGGCGTCGCCGTGCTGCTGGCGGGCGTGCCCGTCTCGGCCATCGTGCTCACGTCGAGCTGGTTCGGCTACGCGGCGCTGGCCGCGGTCGTCGTCGTGGCGGTGGGGCTCGTGCTGCACCGGCTCGGCGCCACCGTCACCGCGGTCGGCCAGTGCGTCGCGGTGGTGCTGCTGCTCACCGCCCGGTTCGCCGACCACGGCATCCTCGGGGTGCTGCCCGGCCCTGCGGCGCTCGGCGAGTTCGGCGAGCTGATCAGGGGCGCCGGGCAGCAGATCAGCGTGGGCATCGCACCCGTGCAGCCGACGCCCGAGATCATGTTCCTGGTCACCGGCGCCTTCGGCATGCTCACCGTGGCCGTCTACCTCGCCGCCGTGATCGCCGGGGCTCCCGCGGCGGCGGGCGTGCCGCTGCTCGCGATCTTCGCCGTCCCGGCCGCACTGGCCGACGACCTGCTCCCGTGGTGGGCGCTCGTCGCGGCGGGCGCCGGGTTCGGGCTGCTCCTCGTCGTCCGCGACGGGGCCCGGCGGCAGGTCAGCGGCGGTGTCGCGGTCGTGGCCGGTGCCGTCGTCGTCGCACTCTTGGTGGGCGCGGGCGCGGGGTTCATCGGCACCTCCGGCCGGTTCGCCGGCAACGGTGCCGGCGCCGGGTCGGCGGGCTCGATCGGGCTGAGCCCCTTCACCGCGCTGCGCGGACAGCTGCAGCAGAGCACGCCGGTGGAGCTGTTCCGCGTCCGCGGCCTGCCCGAGCCGGCCTACCTGCGCGCGCTCACGCTGCGGGACTACCTCCCCGACTTCGGCTGGCAGACCTCCCGCCCCGACCCCGGCGTGCCGTTGCCCGGTCCCACCGGCAACCCGAACACGGGAGCCGGCAAGGTGGCCAACATCCAGATCGAGAACACGTCCTTCCGGGACTTCTGGCTCCCCGTCTACGGGCAGCCTCTCACCGTCTCGGGGCTGCCGACCGGGCAGTGGTTCTTCGACGAACGCAGCGGCACCGGCTACACGATGCGAGTCCGCCAGGACGGGAGCTGGCAGGAGTCCTCGCTGCTGCCCGCACCGACCGCCGCCGACCTGCGTGCCGACAACGGTGCCGGTGACCCCGGTGCCGACTACCTCAACACCCAGGGCGTCGACCAGCGCGTGATCGACATGGCGCAGCAGGCGGTGGCGGGCACCGCCACCCGCTTCGACAAGGCGATGGCGCTGCAGAACTTCTTCACCGGACCGAGCAGCGGGTTCACCTACAGCCTCCAGACCAAACCGGGCGACGGCGACGACGCGCTCGTCGAGTTCCTCACCACCGGCCGCTCCGGGTACTGCGAGCAGTTCGCCTCCGCGATGGCCGTGATGCTGCGCACGGTGGGCGTCCCGGCCCGGGTGGCCGTCGGCTTCACCGGCGGCAAGGCCGACGGCGACGTCCGGTCGGTCAGCACGTCCGACGCCCATGCCTGGGTCGAGGCCTGGTTCCCGCAGCACGGCTGGATCACCTTCGACCCCACCCCGCTCAACGACGGGCGCACCATCACCCCGCCCTACGTGCAGGAGGCCCGCGGCGACAACGCGGCCGGATCCACGCCGCAGGACGACCCGAAGATCCCCCGCAACAGCCCGAACGACGCCGCCACGCCCCCGTCGGCGCCGCCGGTGGCACCGACCGAGCCGACCGCGGCCCCCACCTCCGACACCGGCAGCAGCCTCCCGCTCTGGCCGATCGGCGTGCTGGTGCTGGTCGCGGCCGCCGCGCTGGTGCCGTTCGCTTTGCGGTCGCGGGAGCGACGGCGCCGCCTCGCCGCCGTCACGGCGGGCGGACCGGGTGCGGCGGCCGCCGCGTGGGACGAGCTGCAGGCGGAGTCCACCGATCGCGGGTCACCGAGCCGTCCGAGCGAGACGGTGCGGGCCACCGCACGCAGGCTGGTGAGCGAGCACCGCCTGGAGGCCCCGGCGCAGGCCGCGCTGCGCGACGTCGTGGGCGCGGTGGAAGCGAGCTGGTACGGCGACAGCCACCCCGCGCCGGGCGCGCTCGACGAGCCGGTGCGCGCGGTGCAGGAGGGCATTGCCGCGGGCACCGCCCTCAGCCTGCGCGAACGCCTGCTGCCCCGCTCCGTGGTGGGCACGCTGCTGGGCCGCATCCCGGGCCGCAAGCGCGCCGCCGAACCCCAGGACAGCACCACCGGCTGACCGTCGCGGAGCGGAGACACCGATGCCGCCCGGGGTGGCCCCGGGCGGCATCGGTGGGAACGGAGGCGGAGGACCTACTCCTGTTCGAAGCGGCGGCGGAAACGCTCTTCCATCCGGCCGGTGAAGCCGTTCTTGTCCGGCTCCGGAGCCTTGGCGTCGCCAGCCTTGCCGGCACTCCCGACCGAGGTGACCGCCAGCACGGCCCCTCCGAGCATCGCGAGGAAGCCGACCACGCTGAGAACGGGAAGCCCGAACAGCCACAGCTGGGGTACTGCGATACCGACCACGAGCATGACGAGGCCGACGACGAAGATGGCGACGCCCTGCAGGCGTCGCCGTCGGGTGGGCTTGCGTAGACGACCACCGCGGACGGTGGACGCGAACTTCGGGTCCTCGGCGTAGAGAGCGCGCTCGATTTGATCGAGCAGACGCTGCTCGTGCTCGGAGAGGGGCATGGCTTCGCCTCCGGCACTGTGGTCGTCCTGTCGGGTCATCGTCCATGGTGCCGGGAACGACCTGACGAGCGCCCGGGAGTGGGCGTCTAGTACAGAGGATACGAGTCTGACGGCCCGGCGACTACCCGGACTCGTCAAGCGGACGGGTCGATCTTTTCCCGACACCCGTCCGATCGGGTGGCAGACCGTGTTCGAACCCCCGCCGGCTGGCCCGAAGCGGTGGAGACGGGTGATCACGGTCGGGACCGCGTAACGCTCCCGGACCGGCCACGTCGCTCAGCTCGAGCGGCGGGCCAGCGCGTGCAACCGGGCCGCGACGTCGAGCAGTGCGGGCTCGGCGGCCGCCATCGACTCGAGCTCGGCCACGGCCGTGGCCGCCGCCGGGCCACTGTCGCGGACGGCCCCCGGGACCCAGCCCTCCAACACCCCGTCGGCCTGCAGCAGCTCCACCGTGAGCGCCCCGCCCGCTTCGAGCAGCTTCCGCAGCTCGCCGGCGCCGAGCCTGCGGCGCAGCGCATCATCGGGGCCGAAGCGCCCATCCGGATCGGTCAGCAGCGCGCGGGCCTCGGCGAGCCTGCCGCCGAGGGTGCGGGCGAGCACCGCCGCGTACCGGCCGGCCACGAGCACCGACACCGCGCCACCGGGGCGCGTGGCCCGGGTGAGCGCCGTCACGGCGGCGGCGACGTCGTCGACCACCTCCAGCAGCCCGTGCCCGAGCACGAGGTCGGCACCACCGGCGGGTGCGACGTCGGCGAGCGCGTCGACGTCGCCCTGGACGGACGTGACGAGGTCGTGGACGCCCGCCTCCCGGGCCCGGCGCTGCAGCGCCGCGAGCGCATTGGGGCTGGTGTCGACCACCGTGACGGCACAACCCAGCCGGGCCAGCGGCACGGCCCACGCTCCGCTGCCACCGCCGACGTCGAGCACCTGCGGTGCCCGCCCGGCCCTCCTGGCCTGCGCGCCGGCCAGCTCGGCGGCCACCGCGCGATGCACGGGACCGTTCCCGACCATGTCTCCCACCGCCATGTCCACCCCAGCCCTCACAGCGGCAGCGTAGTGCGCACCCGTTAGGGGTAGGTTGATCGCCGTGCACGTCGTCGCCACGTTGAGCCTCAAGGGTGGGGTGGGTAAGACGACGGTTGCGCTCGGCCTCGCCGGCGCCGCCCAGCAACACGGTGTCCGGGCGCTCGTGGTGGACCTGGACCCCCAGGCCAACGCCACGATCGCGCTGGACGTCGGCCCCACCACCGCCACCATCGCCGATGTGCTCGACGAACCCCGCCGTGCGGTGATCGCCCGCGCCATCGCCCCGAGCGGCTGGGGTGAGGGCCTCGACGTGCTGGTGGGCGCCGAGCAGACCGAGCGCCACAACCACCCCGATCCCGGGCCCAAGCAGCTCGGCAGGCTCGGCCGGGCGCTGCAACGGCTCAGCGAGCCCGACGGCACCGATGTGGACGGTGAGACCCTCGACGACCCGTACCGGCTCGTGATCGTCGACTGCCCGCCGTCGCTGGGTCAGCTCACCCGCAGTGCGCTGGCCTGCGCCCACCGCGCGGTGCTGGTGACCGATCCCACGATGTTTGCCGTGTCAGGTGTGCAGCGGGCGTTCGACGCCGTGCAGACCGAGCGGCAGCGCGGCAACCCCGAACTGCAGCCGCTGGGTGTGCTGATCAACCGCGTGCGGCCCCGCAACACCGAGCACGAGTTCCGGATCAACGAGCTGCGCGAGCTGTTCGGCCCGCTGGTGCTCAGCGGCGTGCTGCCCGATCGTTCGGCCATCCAGCAGGCACAGGGCGCCTGCCTGCCGATCCAGCGCTGGGACACCCCGGGTGCGCGCGAGGTGTCGGCGGTGTTCACCACGCTGCTCGGCCGCGTGCTGCGCAGCGAGCGCCACCGCACGGTGTCCAGCGCGCCCCCTGCCACGCGCTGACCCACTCCCCTACCCGCGCGCGTCACCGCAGCGGAACAGAAGCCGCCACGAGCCCGACGAACTGCTGGGCCTGCCGCATCAGGTCGTCGGCCTCGCGGGTGCCGACCAACCGCGCGATGCCGGCCTCCGCGGCGGCCCGGGTGTCGGAGCAGGACGCGAAGTACGCCGCCCACTCCCCGAACTCCGGCGCCACATCGGCGAGCAGGAGCCAGACGTTGCGGGTGGCACCGCGGCGCTTCTGCGGGCGGGCCCGTACGGCCAGCACGGCGGCGCCCGCACGGAGTGCGGCGAGGTAGGCGGCCGGGTAGCGCAGCAGCGGATCCGGCGTGCGATGGGCCTCGGCGAGCCCGTCGGCGGCCTGGCGCAGCAGCGACAGCGCGGCCCGCGACACCGGCGGCGGCGCCAGCGGCCCGCGCTGGGCCGGGACCCGCATCCCGGCCGGGTTGATGGTGGTGACGGTCATCGGCTGCTCCTCTCGCTCCGGCTCCTGCCCCCGCATCGGTGCCTCGTACTCATTCGGCCACCCGCACCAGATCCCAGACCCCGGGACCGGCACGCATCCGCAGCACGAACTCGCGCGCAGGCGCCTCGGGCTCCTCTGCAGAGCGGGCCTCCACCCGCCAGCACCGCAGCCGATCGCCCCCGATCGGCATCGGCGACGGGAACGGCCACGGCGACTCCTCGATCCACCGCTCGTGGACATCGGTGATGAGGAACCGGGCACCCCGGCGCACCGGCCGGCGCTGGAACTCCACCGGCTCACCGTCCTGCCAGCGGACCTGGATCGGCGTGGGCTGCCGTGATCCGAACACCCGACCGAAGGCATTCACCTGCGTTTCCCCTCCCGACGGATGCCCGGACCGGCTGACCCGGTGGCGGGGCGCTTCCCCCACCCCGACCACCGGGCCAACCGAAGATCGAACGCATGTTCGATCGGACTCCAGTACAGCGCGCCGGGGGCCCGGCGTCAAGTCGGCCCCACCGGGAGCGGCCCGGCGGCCCCGCACATGGTGTGATGAGAGGGTGACCACGGCCCCGGCACATCACCTCGTCCAGCTCGGCCCCGGCGACCTCGCCGACCGGCTCAGCGAGGCGCTGCAGGTCTACGTAGCAGCGATGGGCTACCCGCCGAGCACCGCCCGGCAGCGCCGCACGCTGTGGCTCGACCACATGCGTCGCCCCGGCTGGCGCGCGGTCGGCTGGATCGACACGGGCGGCGCCCTGACCGGCATCGCCTACGGCTACACCGGCGGTCCCGGCCAGTGGTGGTTCGAGGAGGTCCGCCGCGGGCTGCGCACCCACCCGGCCACCCCTGTCGACGCCACGATCCCGAGTGGGCTCGACTGGCTGGGCGACTACTTCGAGCTCACCGAGCTGCACGTCCGCCCCGACGCGCAGGGCCGGGGGCTCGGCGAGGGACTGCTGCGCGCGCTGCTGACCGGCACCCAGCAGCAGACGGTGCTGCTGTCCACACCGGAGTACGGAACCAACCCGCCGGGCCGGGCCTGGCAGCTCTACCGCCGCATGGGGTTCCACGACGTGCTGCGCGAGCACCGGTTCACCGGCGACTCCCGACCGTTCGCGGTGCTGGGCCGCAGGCTGCCCCTGGAGCCGGCGCCCCCACGCTAAGCACGCGAACGGGCGACACCTCCGCCGCCCCGGGCGTCGCTGCGCCCTGCGTCCCCTGCGCCAATGGCACGATGTGTCCGTGTCCTCCACCGTCGTTCCCAGCGGCACCTCCCTGAATCGCGGCCGCCGCCGGTTGCTGCCGCTGCTGGTGCTCGGGCTGGTGCTGAGCGGCCTCCTGCTGGGCGGGTGCGCCCGCGTGCGCACCGCGCTGGCCGTGCAGCCCGACGACCGGGTCACCGGCGAGATCGTGGTGGCCACCCCGCAGCGGAGCCCGGACGACAAGGGCGCCACGGTGACGCTGCCGGCCGACCTCGCCCCCGAGGTCGACATCTCCAGCTACAAGCAGGACGGCTACGCCGGCTCGGTGCTGCGGTTCTCCCGACTGCGGTTCGACCAGATCTCGGCGCTGACCGGCGCCATCGCACCCGCGGGCAACAAGGCCCAGCTCGTGATGAAGCGGGCGGGCGGGCGGCTGCTGGTCACCGGCTCGGTCGACCTCACCACCGTCTCGGTGGACAAGGCCGACTTCCAGCTCAAGATCAGCTTCCCCGGCACCGTGGTGCAGACCAACGGGGAAGTGGACGGCACCACGATCAGCTGGACCTTCACCCCCGGCGAGGTGGGCACCGTCGACGCGACCGTCGCGTACGCCGACCCGAACGCCCCGTCGCCGCTGAACTGGACGCTGGGCCTCGCCGGCGTCGTGGTGCTCGCCGCCGCGGTGGTGGTGCTGCTGGCTCGCCGCACCCGCAACCCCCCGGTGGCGCGGCCCGGGCGCTCGTAGGCGGCCCCGGCCGGCGAGCGCGCACTGGCTCATGATCCAACCGGAACCTGTGAGCGTTGATCACTCGCCCGGCGCAGCAGGCTCACGCGTTGCAGGAAAGTGGCCTTCCTGCAACGGGGCCAGCGCGGCGCTACGAGGTGACCGCGCCCATCGGGCTGTGTGCCGCCAGCCCCAGCCGGTTGACCAGCTCCATGGTGGCCAGCGAGCGGTTGAGCGTGTAGAAGTGCAGCCCGCGCACGCCCTCGGCGAGCAGTCGGGCGCACAGCTCGGTGGTGACGTCGATCCCCGCCGCCCGGAACCCGGCCGGATCCTCGGCGTACGGCTCGAGCCGCTCGGCGAGCCCGGCCGGCAGTGGTGCCCCGGACAGCTCCGGTCCGCGGCGCAGCGTGCGCACCGTGGTCAGCGGCATGATCCCGGGCAGCAGCGGCGCGTCGCAGCCCGCTGCCGCGAGCCGGTCGCGCAGCCGCAGGAAGCCATCGGGCTCGAGGAACAGCTGGCTGATCGCGAAGTCGGCGCCGGAGCGCATCTTGGCGAGCAGCCGGGCGAGGTCGGCGTCGAGGTCGGTGGAGCGCGGGTGCCCGTACGGGAACGCGGCGACACCGACGCAGAAGTCACCGAGCCTGCGCACGAGCGTGACCAGCTCGTCGGCGTAGTCGAGGCCCTCCGGGTGGGCGACCCACTCGCCGAGCGGATCACCGCCGGGGGGGTCGCCGCGCACGGCCAGCACGTTGGGGATGCCCGCGGCCGCATACGCCCCGATGACGTTGCGCAGCTCGGCCACCGAGTGCGAGACGGCCGTGAGGTGGGCCATCGGTACCAACGTGGTGTCGGCCGCGATGCGCGCGGTGGTGCGGATGGTGCGGTCGCGACTGGACCCGCCCGCGCCGTAGGTGACGGAGACGAACGCCGGGTCGAGCGGCTCCAACCGGCGGATGGCGCGCCACAGCTCGGCCTCGCCCGCCTCGTCCTTCGGGGGGAAGAACTCCACGGAGAACACGGGGTGCTCGCGGTCGATCCGCTCGGTCACCTTCACGGGAGAAGACTACGTTCACCGCCCGTCGACTCGGCGCAGCGGGCACGCCGTCCCCGGATCCCGGTGCCCGATCCGTCCCGACCCGGTCAGGGGTGCGGATACCCTCGACCCGTGCCCCATCCCCCCGTTCGCCCGCTCGCCCGGTGACGCGCTCCGGCTCGGTCGACGCCGGGCAGCGCTTCCCGATCGACGCCGCCGCGGCCACCGATGCCGGCCTCGCCGCCGGCATCGAGGAGTCGCTGGCCGCCTACCTGGCTGTCCGCGAGGCCGACACGTACGCCATCGATCCGGTGTTCTCCGAGGCCACGGGCTCGCTGTCGCGCTTCGTCCTCAACGGTGGCAAGCGCATCCGGCCCACGTTCGCCTGGTGGGGCTGGCGCGGCGCCGGGGGCACGCCCGGTGGCGCGGAGGCCGCCGCGGTGCTGCGGGCCATCAGCGCGCTGGAGCTCATCCAGGCCTGCGCGCTGATCCACGACGACCTGATGGACGCCTCCGAGACCCGGCGCGGCCGACCGACGGTCCACGTCGAGTTCGCCCGCAAGCACGCCGAGCAGCGGTGGAACGGTCGTCCGGCGCGGTTCGGCGCCGCGGCGGCGATCCTGCTCGGCGACCTGGCGCTGGCCTGGGCCGACGACATGCTGCGCGCCGCCGGGCTCGCTCCCGACGTGCTGGTCCGCGCGGCCGGCCCGTGGGAGGCCATGCGCACCGAGGTGCTGGGAGGGCAGTTCCTCGACGTGCTGCACCAGTCCAACGGCGATGTCACCACGCGCGGCGCGCTGCAGATCGACCGGTTCAAGACCGCCGCCTACACCGTCGAGCGCCCGCTGCACCTCGGCGCAACGCTCGCCGGTGCCGGGCCCGAGCTGATCAGCGCCTACCGCCGGTTCGGCGCCGACATCGGCATCGCCTTCCAGCTGCGGGACGACCTGCTCGGTGTCTTCGGCGATCCCGCGGTCACCGGCAAGCCGGCGGGCGACGACCTGCGGGAGGGCAAGCGCACGCTGCTGATCGCGCTGGCCGTGGAGCGGGCCGAGCAGCGCGGCGACACCGCCGCCCGCGCCACCGTCCAGGCCGCCGTCGGCGATCCGGACCTCGACGCCGACGGCGTCGACCGGATCCGCGCGCTGCTCACCGAGCTGGGCGCCGTCCAGTCGGTGGAGCAGCGCATCGCCGCGCTCACCGGCTCCGCGCTCGACGCGCTGAGCACCGCTGACGTCGCCGAGCCCGCGGCGTCGCAGCTGGCGGAGCTGGCCGTCGCGGCCACCCGCCGCCACCGGTGACGCGCACCGTCCCCGGACGGACCGGCCACGTCGTCGTGGTGGGAGCGGGCTTCGCCGGGCTCGCCTGCGCCCTGCACCTGCTCGGAGCAGGCCGGCAGGTCACGGTGCTCGAACGCGGGGAGCATCCCGGGGGTCGGGCCGGGCGGCTGGACCTGCAGACCGAGCGCGGCACCTACCTCGTCGACACCGGACCCACGGTCCTGACGATGCCGGACCTGCTCGACGAGACGTTCGCCGCGGTCGGTGAGCGGTCGAGCGACCGGCTCGACCTGGTGGCGCTCGATCCGGCCTACCGCACGCACTTCGCCGACGGCACCACGATCGACGTCCACGCCGACGCCGCGGCCATGGAGGCCGAGGTCGCCGCCGTGTGCGGCGGGCGGGCGGCGAGCGGCTACCGCGACGTCCGGCGCTGGCTGACGGCCCTCTACCGCGCCGAGATCGACACGTTCATCGGCGCCAACATGGACTCCCCGCTGGGGCTGCTCGGGCCCGACCTGGCCCGGCTGGCGGCGCTGGGTGGGTTCGGCAGGCTGGGCCCCCGGATCGCGCGCCTGCTGCCCGACGAGCGGCTGCAGCGGATCTTCTCGTTCCAGGCGCTCTACGCCGGGGTGCCGCCGCAGCGCGCGCTCGGCGCCTACGGCGTGATCGCCTACATGGACACGATCGCCGGCGTGTTCTTCCCCCGCGGTGGCATGCGGGCGGTCGGGCAGGCGCTCGCCGACGCCGCCGTGGCGGCGGGAGCGCAGATCCACTACGGCCGCACCGTGACGGGGCTGGCCCGCGACGGCGGCCGCGTCACCGCCGTGCGGCACCGCGCCAGCGACGACGCTGCCGACCGCTCCGACCCGCTGGGCTGCGACGCCGTCGTGCTGACGCCCGATCTGCCGATCGTCCACCGGTTGCTCGGGCGCGCGCCGCGGCGCCCGGTGGCGCTGCGCTGGTCGCCGAGCGCCGTCGTGCTGCATGCCGGCCTGCGCACCGCCCGCCCGGCGGCCGCCCACCACACGATCTCGTTCGGCGCCGCGTGGGAGCAGACGTTCCGCGAGATCGTCGACGACGGCCGTCTGATGAGCGATCCGTCGCTGCTGATCACGCGCCCGACGGCGACGGACCCGGGGTTGGCGCCGCCCGGGTCGGACCTGCTGTTCGTGCTGGCCCCGTGTCCGAACCTGCAGGCGGGCCGGCTCGACTGGGCCCGCGTCGGCCCGGCCTACCGCGACGAGCTGCTCGCCGTGCTCGAGTCCCGCCAGCATCCGGGGCTCACCGGCATCGCGGGCGACATCGAGGTGTCCCGGCTGGTCACACCCGCAGACTGGGCCGCGCAGGGCATGGGTGCAGGCTCGCCGTTCGCACCGGCGCACACGCTCGCGCAGACCGGCCCGTTCCGGCCGCGCAACCTCGTCCGCGGGCTCACCAACGCGGTGCTCGCCGGGTGCGGCACCACACCCGGGGTGGGCATCCCGCCGGTGCTGATCTCGGGACGGCTCGCGGCCCAGCGCATCATCGGCGGCGACGGCACCGGGGCCGGCGGGCGGAGGCGCAGCACGTCGAAGCGGGCATCCGCGCCCCGCAACGGTGCGGCACGCCCGTCGGGATGGCCCGGCGGCAGGGTCCCCACTGCCGGCTGAGGGCCCTCGTGGCAGCATGGACCGCGTCATGAGGCCCTCACCATCGGTCGACGGACCGGCCATCCCCGACCCGGCGACGCCCGCGCCTGAGAGCGCCGCGTCCCGGAACTGGCGCACCCGTCTCGGGCATCCGCCGCGCCGTCCCCTGCTGCTCGGGCTGCTCGCGTCGCTGATGATGCTCGTCGGATCGTTCGGTGCGGGCGGCGTGCTCGTGCGCGATCCACTGCTCACCAACTCCGCGCTCGGGTTCTGGCGCTACGGCCACGGCCACGACCTCGCACTGTTCCTGATCTACGGGGGCGTCGCGCTCATGGCGTGGGCGTGGATCCAGCTGGGCCGCAAGGTGCTGGCGGGCGAGGTCAACGGCCGCGCCGTGCTCACGATCGCGGCCGTGTGGCTCATCCCGATGCTGGTGTGCCCGCCGCTGTTCACCCGCGACATCTTCAGCTACCTCGCGCAGGGTGGGCTCCCGCTCGCCGGCTTCGACCCCTACGCCGTCGGTCCGGACGCGATGCCGGGCATCTTCACCGACAACGTCCACTACTTCTGGCAGAGCACGCCGGCGCCGTACGGCCCGCTGTTCATCCTCCTCGCCAAGGGCGTGGCCTTCGTCACCGGCAACAACATCATCCTCGGCGTCGTGCTGATGCGGCTCGCGCTGCTGCCGGGCCTGCTGCTGCTGGTGTGGGCCCTTCCGGAGCTGTCCCGCAGGCTCGGCGGCCGCACCCCGGTCGCGCTCTGGCTCGCCATCGCCAACCCGATGATGGTCATCCACATGGTCGGCGGCGGCCACAACGACCTGCTCGCGATCGGGCTGCTCGCCGTCGGCTGCATGTTCGCGCTGCGCTCGCGGTTCGTGATCGCGATCGCGCTCCTCACGCTCGCCATGGCGGTGAAGGCGAGCGTCGCGATCGCGCTGCCGTTCATCGTGCTGATGTGGGCAGCGCAGCTGAGCGGCTCGCTTCCGAAGCGCATCCTCAAGGCCGCCGCGGCGGGCATCGGCGTGTTCGTGGTGGTCTTCGCGGCCTGCACGCTCGCCGCCGGGGTGAACCTGGGCTGGCTCCCCGCGCTCAGCGCCCCCGCGATGATCGTCAACTGGATGTCGATCCCCACCGGTATCGGCGAGCTCCTGCACGCGATCGTCAGCATCTTCGTCACGGTCGACAAGACGTGGTTCGTCGTCGTCACGCGCATCCTCGGCGGGATCGTGCTCATCGTGGGCATCGCGCGGCTGTGGTGGGCATCGCGCGACGGCGGCCCCGACGCCATCCGCCGGGCCGGCATCGTCCTGCTCGCGGTGGCGGTGCTCTCCCCCGCCACGCTGCCCTGGTACCTCAGCTGGGGCATGGCGCTGCTCGCCGCGGTGGCCTGGACGCCGCGGGCGCTGCAGTACGCCGTGTTCGTCTCGTTGATGCTGGTGATCGTCTACCAGTCCAACGGTGAGGACGCTCTCTACAACCTGCCCTACCTGCTCTCGTGCGGGCTGATCGCGGCGCTCGCGGCCGTCTCGCTGGTGCGTCCGGATCCGCTGCGGCTCGCTGCCGGAGCCCGTTCGAAGGTCCACGTCGCCCCGGCGCCACCACCGCCACCTGTCGAGGTCGCGCAGACCGACGTCCCAGCCGCCGACGTCCCAGCCGCCGACATCCCAGCCACCGGGCTCCCAGCCGCCGGGATCACGGCCGCCGGCGTGCCACCAACCGGCCCTGCGACTGCCGGTGCCGAGCAGCGCACGGGCTGAGCTCGACGCCGCCGGGATCACCGCCCCGGCGCTGCGAGCCGCGTACTCCCGGTGCCGTCAGCTCAACGCCCGCTACGGCCGCACCTACTTCCTCGCCACCCGCCTGCTCCCGCTGCGGCGCCGCCCGGCCGTCCATGCGCTCTACGGCTTCGCCCGCTATGCCGACGACATCGTCGACGACCTCGGTGACGCGGCCTTCCCCGCTCGCCGGGCAGCTCGCCTGGACGCGCTGACGGCTGATCTGGAACGCGCGCTGAGCGGCGGGCCCGCTGCGCACCCCGTACTGGCGGCCGTCACCGACACGGCACAGCGCTACGGCATCGACCACCGGCACTTCACCGACTTCATGGCGTCGATGCGGATGGACACCCACGTCACCGGCTACGCCTCCCTCGACGAGCTGGGCGTCTACATGCACGGTTCGGCCGCGGTGATCGGGCTGCAGATGCTGCCGGTGCTGGGCACCACCGTGCCCCGCGCCGAGGCCGAGGGTCCCGCCGCGGCGCTGGGCGTGGCGTTCCAGCTCACCAACTTCCTGCGCGACGTCGGCGAGGATCTCGACCGCGGGCGCGTCTACCTGCCCGCGGACGAGCTGGCGGCGTTCGGCGTCGACCGGGAGCTGCTGCTGTGGTGTCGCCGCACCCACCGCAGCGACGCCAGGGTGCGCCGCGCGCTGGCCTACCTGGTGGCGCACACGCGGGCGGTCTACCGCCGGGCCGAACCGGGCGTCGGCATGCTGGAACCGGTCTCGCGGGCGTGCGTCGCCTGCGCCTTCGGCCTCTACCGCAGCATCCTCGACGAGATCGAGGCGGCCAACTACCCGGTGTTGCACCGCCGTGTGACGGTGCCGCTGCCGCGACGCGCCGCCGAGGCGGCGGGCGCGGTGGCACGCGGCGGCCGAATCCGATCAGCGCAAGCGGGCGTTGCGCCGTCCGGGAGAAGCGTCACGTGACGATTCACCCGAATGCGCCGGGTGCTGACGGTCAGAAGGCCATCGCCTGAGCACGACGCTTCACCTCGCGGTGGCGTCCCTCCTTGAGCGACCCCACCGGGGTGCCGGGCAGCGAGTCGTCCTCGGCGAAGAGCCAGCGCAGGATCTCGTGGTCGGTGTAGCCGCCGTCGCGCATCACGGTGATCGTGCCCGGCAGGCCCTTGACCACGGTGTCCCCGTCGATGAAGTCGGCGGGAACCACCCATTCGCCGTCCTTGCGGAAGGACAGGAGCTGCCCGTCACGCACCAGCTGGTGCACGCGGGACACCGGAATATCGAACTGCTCGGCCACCGCGGCAACGGGCAGGATCGCCACGTCCTCGGACAGGAGGGACACGTCATTCACAGGCGAATACGATGCCACAGGTGCGGGTGTGCCGGGCAGCATCCGGTCGGGCGGTACCGTCGTCGGCGTGAACGCCCCGACCGCCGCAGGCGCGCTGCTCGACGCGCGCTACCGGGTGGGGAGTGTCATCGCTCGCGGTGGCATGTCCACCGTGTACCGCGGCATCGACACGCGACTCGACCGGCCCGTCGCCATCAAGATCATGGAATCGCGGATGGCGGGCGACCCGGCTTTCCGCACGCGGTTCGAACGGGAGGCGCGCTCGGCCGCCCGGATCGACCACCCCGCGGTCGTCGACGTCTACGACCAGGGTGACGATCGGGGCCCCGACGGTCCGGTGCTCTTCCTCGTCATGGAGCTGGTGGAGGGTGGCACGCTGCGCGACGTCCTGCGCGAGCGCGGCCCGCTGGGCGTGCCCGCGGCTCTGGCCGTGATGGAGCCGGTGCTGGCCGGGCTCGCCGAGGCCCACCGGTTCGGGCTGGTGCACCGCGACATCAAGCCGGAGAACGTGCTGATCAGCGACCGCCGCGAGGTCAAGGTCGCCGACTTCGGCCTCGTCACCGCGGCCGCGCAGGCCGGCCACAGCCACGCCGGCATGATCATGGGGACGGTCGCGTACCTGTCGCCGGAGCAGGTGGCCACCGGGGCCGCCGACGCCCGCAGCGACGTCTACGCCGCCGGGGTGCTGCTCTACGAGCTGCTCACCGGCGCGCCTCCCTACACCGGCGACTCGGCCATCTCGGTGGCCTACCAGCACGTCAACTCCGAGGTGCCGGCGCCGTCGCTCATCGCGGGTGACGTGCCTCCCGAGCTCGACGACCTGGTGCTGCGCGCCACCCGGCGCGACCCGGCCGCGCGCCCGGCCGATGCTGCGGCGATGCTGGCCGAGCTGCGGCGCATCGCCACGCTGCTCGCCGTGCCCCGGGTTCCCGCACCCGCACCGCCGCACCGCGTCCCCGTCGAGCAGGACACGGTGCCCCACCGCGCACCGGCGGTGGTCCCTGCCGGGCCGGCACCGACCGTCCCGGCGTTCGGCGCGGCCGCCGGCCCCGGTGGTACCCGTGCCATGCCACGGCCCACCGACGCGCTGGAGGACCCCACCGCCATCGTGGCCGAGGGCCCGCCGTCCCACCTGCAGGCGCGCAGGCGCAGCCGCCGCGTGTTCGCGCTGTGGATCGCCGTGATCCTGATGATCGGCCTGGCCGTCGGCGTCAGCGCCTGGTGGTTCGGCTCCGGCCGGTGGACGGCCATGCCGCCGCTCGTGGGCGTCGAACGCACAGCGGCCGAGCGGATGCTCGCCGAGGCCGACCTCGTCGCGAAGATCACCACCCACTACGACGAGGGCGTTGCGGCGGGGTTGGTGTCGGCCACCGACCCGGCCCCGCAGGCCCGCCTGCTGCGGGGCAGCTCCGTGGCGCTCACCGTGTCCACCGGGCGTCCCCAGGTGCCGGCGATCGCGCCCGGCACCACCGTGGGGGCCGCAGAGCAGGCGCTGCGCGACGCCGGGCTGGCGGCCGATCAGGACACCGACGACGAGTACAGCGACACCGTCACGTCCGGCGCCGTGGTGCGCACCGATCCCGCAGCTGGCACGAAGCTGGCCCCCGGGACGGCCGTGACGCTGGTGCAGAGCAAGGGCGCCAAGCCGAAGCAGGTGGAGGTGCCGCCGGTGATCGGCCAGTCGTTCGACGACGCCAAGAAGACGCTCGAGGACCTCGGGCTCGTCGTCAAGCAGCACAGCACGTTCCCGTTCTTCAACCTGGGCCGCGTCACCGACCAGAGCCCGAACCCCGGCAAGCAGGTGGCGCCGGGCTCCACGGTCACCCTCGACACCTTCTGACGGGGAGTAACCGCAGCACCCGTCGAGAACGACGTTGCCATGATCAAAAGGGCCTGTTGATCATGACAACGTCGTTCTCGACGGGGTGGCGTGACCGAGGGTGACGCTCAGCCGCGCAGCATCTCCGCCACGAGGAACGCCAGCTCCAGGGACTGCTGCGTGTTGAGGCGGGGGTCGCACGCCGTCTCGTAGCGGCCCGACAGATCGGCGTCGGAGATCTCCTGCGCACCGCCGAGGCATTCGGTGACGTCCTCGCCGGTGACCTCGACGTGGATGCCGCCCGGGTGGGTGCCCAGCGCGCCGTGCACCTCGAAGAAGCCCTGGACCTCGTCGACGATGCGGTCGAAGTGGCGCGTCTTGTAGCCGCTGATGGACTCGACGGTGTTGCCGTGCATCGGGTCGCACTGCCAGATGACCTTGTGGCCCGATGCCTCGACCTTCTCCACGATCGCCGGGAGCGTGTCGCGCACCTTGCCGTTGCCCATCCGGCTGACCAGGGTGAGCCGGCCCGGCTTGTTGTGGGGGTCGAGCCGCTCGACGTACTCGACGGCGAGCTCGGGCGACGTGGTGGGACCGATCTTGAGGCCGATCGGGTTGGACAGCAGCTCGGCGAAGGCGATGTGCGCGCCGTCGAGCTGACGGGTGCGCTCCCCGATCCACAGGAAGTGGGCCGAGAGGTCGTAGAGCCGGGGCTGCGCGGGATCGCGGACGTCGAGGCGCAGCAGCGCGCGCTCGTAGTCGAGCAGCAGCGCCTCGTGGGAGGCGTAGAACTCGACGCTGTGCAGGCTGTGGTCGTCGACGCCGCACGCCTCCATGAACCGCAGGGCGCGCTCGATCTCGTTGGCGATGGCCTCGAACCGGGCGCCCGCGGGCGAGTTGCGCACGAAGTCCTTGTTCCAGTCGTGCACCATCGTCAGATCGGCCATGCCGGTGGCGGTGAGCGCGCGCACGAGGTTCATGGCAGCACTCGCGTTGGCGTAGGCCCGCACCATCCGCGACGGATCCGGGATGCGCGCGACCGGGTCGGCCACCAGCGAGTTGACGATGTCGCCGCGGTAGGACGGCAGGCCCAGCGCGTCGGTGCCCGAGCTGCGCGGCTTCGCGTACTGGCCGGCGATGCGCCCGACCTTCACCACCGGCAGCGAGGCGCCGTAGGTGAGCACGATGGCCATCTGCAGCAGCGTGCGGATGGTGGCCCGCAGGTGGGGCTCGGTGTTGTCGACGAACGTCTCGGCGCAGTCGCCACCCTGCAGCAGGAACGCCTCACCGTTGGCGACGGCCGCTAGCCGCTCGGACAGGCGGTCGATCTCGGGCGGCAGCGTGACCGGCGGGACGCTCTCGAGCACCGTGCGGACGTGGCTGACGTGCTCGGCGTCGGGCCAGTCCGGCTGCTGCGCCGCGGGCCGCGTCAGCGCATGGTCGAGGCGCGACCGCAGTTCGGCAGGCAGTGGTGGCAGCTCGGGCAGCACTTCGACCGGGGCGTCGACCGTCCAGTTCACACCGCTGAGGATATGCCGTGGCCCCACCGGTCAGCGCGCGGCCACCGCCGCGTCGATGGCGTCCCAGCGCAGCCGGTTGAGCCGCGCGTCGGCGAGAGCGTCGTGGGCGTCGGCCGTGGGCGGGGGCAGCGTCGGGCGGCCGGCGTCCTCCCAGCGCTGGCGCAGCTCGCGGGTGAAGCGCGGCAGCGGCCGTGGCAGCGCCGGCATCGCGCCCCAGAGCTGGCACAACGCGACGTGGTCGTACGCCGCGATCCAGGCCCACAGCTCGACGTCGCCGGGTGCGGAGGTGAGGAACTCCAGCAGGTCGGCACGCAGCTGCTCGCGCGAGCGCCAGGCCTTGTCGGCGGGCGAGGGCAGCTTGGGCAGCACGTTGGCACGCACCCAGGCACCGGCCCTTGACGGATCGAACTCGGTGGACACCGCGTAGAACTCGCGGCCGTCCTCGCCGACGACTCCGATGGACACCAGGTCGATCGTGGTGCCGTCCTCGATGAACTCGCAGTCGTAGAAGAACCGCATAACCGTCCCGTTCGCCCTGAAATCATCACGATCATCACGCTCGACCGCAGCGCGGCCCGGCACTGAGCGTAGGTGCTGCGCCGGGGCGAGCGGCGGGCAGCGTCATCACCGGACTGGTTGCGCGTGCACCGACCGGTCGGCCAGCGCTTGACAGCGTCCCGAGACGATCTTAGCGTCCCGGCAGCGTCGGTCCGTCGACGCCGTCGGCGAGCAGGCGTGGGGGCGGCCCTCGATGAGACCCCGCGAGACGCGGATCGCGTACCTCCTGCTCGCGCCGAGCCTGTTCGGTGTTGCGGTGTTCCTCGTGCTGCCGGTACTGGTCGTGATCTGGCTGGCCCTGCAACGCTGGGACCTCATCAGCCCACCCTCGTTCGTCGGGCTCGCCAACGTCACCGACGTGGCCACCGACGGCCGGTTCGCCCGCTCCCTGCTGATCACCGCGATCTTCGTCGCCATCGTCATCCCCGCACAGACCCTGCTCGGCCTCGGCGCCGCACTCCTGCTCAACCGCGGCCTGCGCGGCTCCTCGCTGTTCCGCGTCCTCTACGTGCTGCCCTGGATCTGCGCCCCGCTCGTGCTCGGCGTGGTGTGGCGCTGGATCCTCGCCCCCACCGACGGCGCCCTCAACGCACTGCTCGGCACCCGCATCGAGTGGCTCGCCGACCCCGCCCTCGCCCTGCCGTCGGTCGCCGCGGTCACGGTGTGGACCCAGGTCGGCTACGTCGCCCTGTTCTTCGTCGCCGGGCTGCGCGCGATCCCCCCGACCGTGCTGGAGGCCGCGATGCTCGACGGCGCCGGACCCTGGCAGACCTTCCGCCGCATCACCCTGCCCCTGCTGCGCCCCACGATGTTCTTCGTACTGGTCACCGGGATCATCTCCAGCTTCCAGGTGTTCGACTCCGTCTACGCCCTCACCCCCCGCGGCGGCCCCCAAGGCGTCACCGACGTCGTCGCCGGGCGCATCTACTACGAGGCCTTCGAACAACGCGCCATCGGCCAGGCCGCCGTCATGGCCGTGGTCCTGTTCCTGCTGCTCGTCATCGTCACCCTCGCCCAGCAGCGGTGGTTCGCCCACCGCACGACCTACGACCTCTCGACATGACACGCCGCCTGACCGGACACATCGCGACCTACCTGGTACTGATCGCCGGCGCCCTGCTGACCTTGGCGCCGTTCGTGCTCAGCCTCATGACCGCAGTCAAAACACCCGGCCAGTTCGCCACCGAACCCACCCTGACCTGGCCCAACCCGTTCACCGGCGACAACTTCGCCCGCCTCTTCGGCGCCGAGTACGACTTCGTCACCCCGATCGTCGTCACCGCCCAAGTGGTCGCCGTGATCCTGATCGGGCAGCTCACCTTCTCCGTGTTCGCCGCCTACGCCTTCGCCCGGCTCCGCTTCCCCGGCCGCGACACCCTGTTCTGGGTCTACCTCGCCACCCTCATGGTCCCCCAAGCAGTCACGATCATCCCGCTCTACGCGATGATGGCCGACGTCGGACTCCGCAACACCTTCTGGGCACTCGTACTACCCCAGGTCTTCGGCTCCCCCTACGCGATCTTCCTGCTCCGCGAGTACTTCCGCGGCATCCCCGGCGACCTCCTCGACGCCGCGAAACTCGACGGCTGCGGCACCCTGCGCATCCTGCGCCACGTCGTCATCCCCGTCAGCCGCCCCATCCTCGCCACCCTGACGATCATCACCGTGGTCACGCACTGGAACAACTTCCTGTGGCCACTCGTGATCACCGCCGGCAAGCAGTGGCAGACCCTCACCGTCGCCACCGCAGCACTCCAATCGCAGTACAACGGCAACTGGACCATCGTGATGGCCGCGACGACCGTCGCGATCCTGCCGCTGCTGGTGCTGTTCCTGATCTTCCAACGCCATGTCATCAGGTCGATCACCATCACCGGGTTCCGGTGAGGAGAGGGTTCCCATGAAGTTCCGGTACCTCGCAGCGGCAGCCGCAGCCGCGATCGTCCTCGCCGGGTGCTCGCCCGCGGCCCCGAGCGGGAACGCGCCCAGCGCCGCAGGCGTCACCACCGTGACGTTCCGCCTCTGGGACACGCAGGTGGCAGCGGCGTACGCCAAGTCGTTCGCGGAGTTCAGCAAGCAGCACCCCGACATCAAGGTGCAGCTCAACACCGTCGCGTTCAGCGACTACTTCACCAAGCTCCCCCTCGACGTCTCCAGCGGCACCGCCGATGACATCTACTGGCTCAGCTCCCAGTACTTCGGCGGGCTCGCCGACAGCAAGAAGCTCATCGACGTCGGCAAGGAACTCGCCCCCGAGGTCCCCGCCTGGGTCCCCGCGGCCGTGCAGCAGTACACCCGCGGCGGCGCCCTGTGGGGCGTCCCCGCGCTGACCGACGGCCGGATCGTCGTCTACTACAACAAGGACATGGTCACCGCCGCCGGCGTCGACCCGAGCAAGCTGACCTGGAACCCCACCGACCCCGCCGCCGACACGTTCCTGCCCGCCGCGCAGAAGCTCACCAAGGACGCCACCGGCAAGACCGCTGATCAGCCCGGGTTCAACCCCGGCGCCGTCACCCAGTACGGGTTCAACGCCGCCCGCGACCTGCAGGCGATCTACTACAACTTCGTCGGCTCCAACGGCGGCACGTTCCAGGCCCCCGACAACACCTTCGACTTCGCCTCGCCCCAAGGCGTGCAGGCGTTCTCCTACCTGGCGGACCTGATCAACAAGTACCACGTGGCACCGTCGGCGGCCGACACGAACACCAACGGCGACTTCAGCCGCGACCAGTTCCTGCAGGGCAAGATGGCGCTGTTCCAGTCGGGCACCTACAACCTCAAGAACATCTCCGACGCCGCGAAGTTCGGCTGGGGCATCGCACCCCTGCTCAACGGCCCCAAGGGCCGCGTCAGCGTCGTGAACAGCGTGATCGCCGCGGGCAACGCCGACAGCCCCCGCCACGACGCGATCATCCAGGTCCTCAAGTGGCTCGGCTCCGAACAGGGCGCCTCGTTCGTGGGCGCCGAGGGCGCGGCTCTGCCCGCCGTCACCGCAGCGCAGAAGGGCTACTTCGACTTCTGGTCCGGCAAGGGCGTCGACACCCAGTACTTTGGCGCCGCCGGAGGCACCGACACGATCCCGGCACCGGCCGGCCCGAAGTTCGGGGCCGCGTCCACCGCGTTCGAACCCACCCTCAACGAGATCTTCGCCGGCCGCACCCCCGCCGCCACCGGGTTGCAGCAGGCGCAGGACCAGGGCAACGCGGCACTGAAGTAGCTGCTCGGTGAACGTCAGGAGGGCGTCCTTCCTGACGTCGAGTGTCAGGGAGCGGTCGGGTTCGTTCCGGTCTGCGCCGCCGCCGCGTCGGTGCACGGCTGGACCCGGCACGTCTCGGCGGGGTTGGGCGCCGGCCCGAAGAGCGGCGACCGGACCTTCGTGGCGCTCGCCGCCGCTGCCGCGCTCGTCGGCAGCGCCGACGTCGGGGTCGGCGGCAGCGTCGGCGTCGTGACCGGCGCCACCACCGGGGCGGGAGCCACGGGAGGCGGTGCCGCCTTCCGCGGGACCGGGATCAGGGCCGCCTCCGGCACGGGGACGTGCGGCGGTGCGGTCGTGGACGTCACGTCGCTGACGAGTGACGTGGCCGGGCTGACCGCCGGGGCCGCGTCCAGCACGGGCTGGGCCGCGGTGGGTGCGCGCAGCGATCCGGCCCACGCCGTGGTCGCGGCGATCACCACGATCGCCACCACGGCGAACCCGGCCCATGGCAGCCACTTGCGCCACAGCGGGGGTGGTGGTGCCGGTTCGACTCGGGGGAGGAAGGTCGTGGGGAGGTCAGGGAAGTGGTTGGGGGGAGCCACACTTCGACATCGACGGCGCACCCTCAGGCATTACACGCTGCAACAATTCCGCGGGCGGCGGTCGCCACAGCGCGATCAATGGTGTTTCGTGCCGTCCAACCGGGTGGCGACATGCGTGACAGTCGCGCCGTTGCGTGAGCTCGCGGCATCATCCGTGGCTGCCGCTGCCTTCGCCGCCCGCTCCTTCACCGACGCCGCGTACTGGTCGACGTAGGTCTGGCCGGACAGCTCCATCAACGCGTACATGATCTCGTCGGTCATGGAGCGCTCGATGAACCGGTCGCCCGCCATCCCCGCGTAGCGGGAGAAGTCGAGCGGCTCCCCGATCCGGATGTGGACCTTGCGCGGGCGCCACATCCGCGATCCGATCGGGTTGACGCGATCGGTGCCGACCATCGCCACCGGCACCACCGGGACGCCGGCGTCGAGCGTCATCCGCGCGATGCCGGTCTTGCCCTTGTACAGCCGCCCGTCGGGGGACCGGGTGCCCTCGGGATAGATGCCCAGCAGCTTGTCCTCGCGCAGCAGCCGCACGGCCGTGTCCATGGCCGCCTGCGCCGCGGAGCCCACGGAACGGTCCAACGGCACCTGGCCGACGCCGGTGAAGAACATCCGCTTGAGCGCCCCGACGAGGCCCGGCTGCGTGAAGTACTCGCTCTTGGCCAGGAACGTGACGCGGCGCGGCACCATCAGCGGCAGCACGAAGGAGTCGACGACGGCGAGATGGTTGCTGGCCAAGATCGCGCCACCGCGCTCCGGCACGTGCTCGAGGCCGGTGACCGCCGGGCGCAGGAACAGGCGGATCAGCGGGCCGAGTAGCACGAACTTCGACCACCAGTACAGCACCTGGGCGGGCCCCCTCCAGTTCGACGGCGTCAGCCTACGGACGGGCGCAACGCGACGACAACGGGCACGTGGCAATGCGCTCACAGCATCGGTGTCCCGCCTGCTGCCCCCGAGGGCTCCGGCGTGTCAGGATGGGAGCGTGGCACGCCCGCCGGTCGGGGGGCGGACGCGAAGGAGGCCCAGTGAACCGCGAACCGGATGCCGAGGGCGGTTCCGACATCGGCGACGGCCCGCCGCCCGATGAGTTCGACGCCATCGTCGCGGCCTGGAAGCTCGAGGGCAGCGTCCCCGCGTGGCCGGCCGACGGCATCCCGCCGTCACTGTTCGACGCCGAGGCCGAGCAGGCCGCGCCGCCCCGTGAGGGCAGCAGCACTCCCGATGCCGTGCCGGACAGCAGGCCGGACAGCGCACCCGCGGCCGCCGCCCCCGAACCGGCGGTGGCCCCGCTGGCGAAGCCCGCCCCGGTGGAGGACGAGCACTTCGTCCCGCCGGAGCCGCCACCGCTGCCTCGCCTCGGCCCGCCCGCGTTCGTCGGGATCGGGCTACTGGTGCTGGGCCTCGTCCTGATCATCTCGCCCGGCTGGGTGGGTGTGGCGCCGATCTACGGCCTCCCGCTGGGCCTGCTCGGGCTGGCCGCCGGCCTGGGCTGGCTGGTGCTGCGGCTGTGGCCCGACTCCCCCGAGTCGATCGAGCCCGACGAGGACGACGACGGCGCCGTCCTCTGACCACCCTGCGTCACCCGCCCCCGTCGAGAACGACGTTACGATGATCAAAAGGCCCTGTTGATCATGACAATGTCGTTCTCGACGGGGTGGGGGTGACAGAGGGTGCGCAACGCTCAGCGCAGCAGGTCCTCGCGGGCCAGCTGGGCGGCACCGACGACGGCGGCGGCCTCGCCGAGCTGGGCGGTGCGGATGCGGGCCAGCGGTCGACGTCCCGCTCCCGTGACCACGCTGGCGTAGTGCTCGCGGGCGTCGTCGAGGAACAGCGGCGCCGACTCCGACACCCCACCGCCGATGACGACGAGCTCCGGGTCGAACACGTCGGCCACCAGCGCGAGCCCCTCCCCCAGCCAGCGGGCCAGCTCGGCGACGGCGGCGCTGGCGATCGGATCGCCCTGGCCGGCAGCTGCGGCTACCCGCTGGCCGGTGACGCGCCCCGGGTCACCCGCGGCGAGCCGGCGCAGCGTCGGGGACAGGCCGGGGTCACGCCCGAGCAGCTCGACGGCCGTGGCGGCCAGTGCGGTGCCGCTGCAGTAGCGCTCCCAGCAGCCGCGCTTGCCGCAGGGGCACGGGCGCCCGTCCGGCACGACCCGCAGGTGGCCCAGCTCCGGGGCGACGCCGAACGCGCCGCGGTAGAGCTCCCCGTCGACCAGCAGCGCCGAGCCGATGCCGGTGCCCATCGCGATGAACACCACGGTGCCCGGCCCGGACGCCGCACCGAAGTGCCGCTCGGCCAGCGCGGCGGCGTTGGCGTCGTGCTCGAGGACGACGGGCAACCCGATCCGCTCCGCGATCCGGTCGGCCACGGGGGCGTCGCGCCACGACAGGTGCGGCGCGAAGCGCACGCCGCGCCGATCCGGGGTGATGAACCCGGCCAGCGCCAGCCCCACCGCGCCGATGGCGTGGCGTCCCGCGAGCTCACGCACGACGCGCGCGACCGCGGCCTCGAGCGCGGCATCGCTGCGCGGCGTCGGCGTGCGCGCGGTGTCGATGACCACGCCTTCCTTGTCGACGACGCCGGCGCGGACGCTGGTTCCGCCGACGTCGACGCCCACGGTCAGCATGAGGGCCCGTTCACCGGTCTCTCCCCGGTCGGTCGATGTGGATGTGCTGCACGACCCGGCCGTTGGTGGCCGGATGTGCGGCCTCCGGCGGCGCGGGTTGCCGGCCGGCGGCAACGGGGTCACCCTCGTCCAGTGCCGCCCGCAGCACCGTGAGCAGCCCCGACAGCTGCTCGGCCAGGCGTACTGCCAGCTCGGAGCGCTCGCCGCGCAGCGTGGCGAGCACCGCGCAGACCGGACAGACCGCGCACGTGCTCGGTGTGCTCGTGGGATCCGCCGGCTCCGCGGTGATCTTCTCGAGCACGGGTGTCAGCCGGTCGAGTGTCGCGGCGGCGAGGCCGCGCAGGTCAGCGGTGATCCCGGGATGGCTCTCGCAGGTGGGCTCGGTCATCGGCTCCACAGCCTCGGGTCCGGGGTGAAGACGACGCACAAGTCGTCGTCGACGAGGCGCGCCGCGGTGACGGTGCAGCGGCGCAGCACCGACGGCAGCGCCACCATGCGACGGACCGGGCCCACCCCGATGGCCAGGTCGTCGCCGACGCGGGCGAGGTCGAGCGGGCCGTCCGCGACCCCGGGCAGGCGCAGGACCAGCTCGAACTCCGAGTCGACCGACGTGCCCGTACCCGCCGTGCGGCGCACGGTGATCAGGGGCGGCGTCGCGATCCCGGGCGGGACCGGGTCGGCATCGCCGTAGAGCGACAGCGCGATCTCCATCAGTGCGTCGACGCCGGTGGGCTCCGCCGCGGCGTAGTCGGCGGTGTGCAGCGCCACCTCGCCCATGCCCGACAGCTCGGCGAGCACGCTCTGCTGCTCGGTGTGGCGCTCGCGCAGCCAGCGGGCGGCGGGCCCGCGCAGCGACGGCGGCGGCCCCGGCATGACGCGGTTGGCGACGATCCCGTCGACGCGCAGCCCGTGCAGGGCGAGCGCGGTGAGCGTGCGGCGGGTCTCGGCGGCGACCACGCGTTCGGGCGTGAGCACGAGCCGGACGGAGGTGCGGGTGTGGTCGGCCAGCATCGCGCGCAGCCCGGTGAGCTGCTCGGCGAGCCCGTCGAGGGCATCGATGGTGGCATCCCACGACGCCTCGGCACCCTTACCGACGCCCGACAGCCCGGCCAGCAGCCCGCGCACGGCGCGCCGGTGTGCCGGGAACAACCGCTCCAGGTAGCCCGAGATCGCCTCGGGCAGTCCCAGCAGCCGCAGCGTCTCGGCGGTGGGGCCGCAGTCGACCACCACGACCTCCCACGGGCCGCTCTCCGCGGCGCGGCGGACCTCGCCCAGCGCCAGCAGGTCCTCGACGCCGGGCAGGACGGTCAGCTCGTCGGCGACCAGCTCGTCGACGCCGGCACCGGCCAGCACCGTGCGCAGGTGGCCTTGCAGCTTGCCCCACGAGTCGTCGAGCAGTGCGCGCGTGTCGATGTGCGCGGCGTAGAGGCCCGGCTCCAGCTCGACGGGCTCACCGCCGAGCTCGGCCTCCAGCGCGTCGCCGAGGGAGTGTGCGGGGTCGGTGGACACCACGAGCGCCTTGCGGCCGCTGCGGGCGAGCGCGGTCGCGGTGGCCGCGGCCAGCGTCGTCTTACCGACGCCACCCTTGCCGGTGAACAGGACGACACGCACGGTTCGGGAGGGTAGTCGGGTCGGTGTCGGCGGGCTCGGTGCGGTCTCAGCCGAGTCGCTCGACATGGCGCTTGAGACCCTTCAACGCCGTATCGATGATCACCTTCTCCGCCTTGCGGCGCAGCATGCCGATCATCGGGATGTTGAGGTCGACGCTCAGCGCGTACGTGACGACGGTGGCGTCCGGGCCGCCCGCCAGCGTGTACGACCCGTCCTGCGCCTTCTGGATCTGGCCCTTGATCAGCGTCCACGACACCGCCCGGCCGTCGGCGGCCCAGCGGTAGTCGAGCGTGTAGGAGTCCTTGATCGGACCGGCGTCCATGGTGAACCGCACGCGCTCGGCCCGGCCGTCGTCGAGGGTCTGCAGGATCTCCACCGTCTTGACCTGCTCGGCCCACTCCGGATAGGCGGCGAAGTCGGCGATCACCGCCATCACCCGCTCCGGAGGGGCGGCGATGGTGATCGAGGAGGACGTCGCGTCGGCCATGGCGGCAGGCTACCCAGTTCTCCCGTCGACGCTCACCAGCGCAGCACGTACGGCGTGCCGGTCTGCCGGAAGTGCCCCACGTTGACGCATTCGGTGCGCCCGACCCGCACCCGCTGTGCGAGCGGCTGGTGGACGTGCCCGAACAGCGCGGCGCGCGGCCGGTCGCGGTGGATGACGTCGAGCAGCGCGGGGGCGGGCGACTCCGTGCGCCGCGACACCACGTCGTAGGCCAGTTCCGGCACGGCGGGTGGCGCGTGGCTGCACAGGACGTCGACCGTGCCGAGCGCGTGCACCGCGGCGGTGTACTCCTGCGCCTGGCGCAGGTACGGCTTCCACGGGCTCCCGGTGCGGGGTTCGACGCCGGGCGGCAGCGGGATGCCGCCGACGAACCCGAACCGCAGCCCACCGATCGTGACGACGGTGCCCTCGGCCAGCGTGACGCCGTTGCCGGTGAACTCCGGCCACAGTTCCGGCAGGTCCACGTTGCCCGCGATCGCGAACGTGGGGTCCGGCAGCACGGCGAAGAGCTGCTTGTACTGGTCGCGGACGGCCTCGGCGACGACGGCGGCCGGATCGTCGAACCGGGACCAGGCGTCACGGGCGAACGCCATCAGCTCTCCCGGGCGTCCACCCCTGCGCAACTGCCCGAAGCGCGCGCTCACCGTGGGGCCGAGCACCTGGCCGATGATGCCGCGGGCCGGATCGCCGTAGTCGACGAAGTCCACGAGATCCCCGAGCACGACCAGCGCGTCGGCGCCGTCGGCGGCCCGGGCCAGCGCTTCCACGTTGCCGTGCACGTCGGAGACGAAGTGCACGCGCATGTCCGTCACGCTACCGCCGGGGGTGGTGGGCGGGGAGCCGAACGACCGGCGAGGTGGCATTCCAGCGGGGTGACATTACTGACGTCGGACCTCAGCGATGTCACCCCGCTGGACGGTCAGCAGCGGCTGCCGGCGGCTCCCCCGGCGCCCGGCCCGCCTCCAGCCGCGCCTTGCACGCCAGCGCGATGGCCTTGGCCGCACGCTGGCGCCTGCGGGCCTCCGCGGCGCCGCGGCGCACCGGGGCGGGCGCGGGGAGGCCGCCGGCGCCCGCCGGGTCGGCGCGCAGGAAGTAGTGCAGGACCGTGCCGTCGAGCACCGGTTCGAGCCAGATCTCCATGCTGCCGACGAGCGCACCCTGCACGGTCCACCGCACACCCTGGACCCCTCGGTCGGTGACGACCTCGAGCCGCAGGTCCGGCCACAGCTGCGGCCAGCGTCCCGGCTGCTGGAACTCCGCGGCCACCACCTCGGGTGCGACCGCGAGGAAGGTCTCGTCCACCACGTCGACAGAGGGCATGGCAGCCAGCCTGCCGGACGGGACAAAACCGGCATCGGTCGGACCTGCCCGAAAGGGCTACCAGAGGGTAAGTTAGCGCGAACAGCAGCGTTGCAGGAGGTCAGGACCGTGCGCGAATTCAGTGTGCCCGCCACCACCAAGGTCGGTGCGGAGGGCAACCTCGTCTCGGCGGTGTACGAGGCCGCCCAGTCCCGGGGCTCCACGGTCGCGTACCGCAGGCGGGGCACGGACAAGGTCTGGCGCGACGTCACGTGCGGCGAGTTCGCCGATGACGTCACGACCGCGGCCAGGGGCCTCATCGCCGCCGGTGTCGCCGCCGGTGACCGGGTGGCGCTGCTGTCGCGCACCCGCTACGAGTGGACGCAGCTCGACTACGCGATCCTGGCCGTCGGCGCCGTCACCGTGCCGATCTACGAGACGTCCTCGGCCGAGCAGATCGGCTGGATCCTCTCGGATTCCGGGGCCGTCGGCATCATCGTCGAGACGGCCAAGCACGCGGCGCTCGTCGAGGGCGTCCGCAGCGGCGCGCCCGATCTGCGCGAGGTCTGGCAGATCGAACCGGGTGGCGACTCCCCCGGCGCCGTCGCCGGGCTGCGGGCGCTGGGGGCCGACACCCCCGCCGAGGCCGTCACCGAGCGGCGCACCGCGCTGCGCGCCACCGACCTCGCCACGCTGATCTACACCTCGGGCACCACCGGCAGGCCCAAGGGCTGCGAGCTGACCCACGGCAACGTGCAGTCCGAGGTGGAGGCCGTCACCCAGGTGCTGCCCACGCTGCTGTCCGAGAGCGGCTCGGTGCTCCTGTTCCTGCCGCTGGCCCACGTGTTCGGCAAGGTCATCCAGTGCGGGTCCACGTACACGCACTCGATCATCGGCCACACGTCCGACGTCTCCGACCTGCTCGGTGACCTGCAGGCCTTCAAGCCGACCTTCCTGCTCGCGGTGCCGCGCGTGTTCGAGAAGGTCTACAACTCCGCCCGCCAGAAGGCCCACGACGAGGGCAAGGGCAAGATCTTCGACGCTGCCGCCGACACCGCCATCGCGTGGAGCCGCGCGAAGGACACCGGCGGCGCCGGCATCGCGCTGCGGCTCAAGCACGCCGTGTTCGACAAGCTCGTCTACAGCAAGCTCCGCGCCGCCGTCGGCGGCCGGGTGCAGGGCGCGGTGTCGGGCAGCGCGCCGCTCGGCGAGCGCCTCGGCCACTTCTTCCGGGGCGTCGGCCTGCCGATCCTCGAGGGCTACGGCCTCACCGAGACGGCCGCGGGCATCACCGTCAACACGCTCACGGCGCAGCGCATCGGCAGCGTCGGCCGCCCCGTTCCCGGCCACTCCGTACGCATCGCCGACGACGGGGAGATCCTGCTCAAGGGCCCGATCGTGTTCCGGGGCTACTGGAAGAACGAGAAGGCCACGCAGGAGGCTCTCGAGGACGGCTGGTTCCACAGCGGCGACATCGGCGAGCTCGACGACGCGGGCTACCTCACGATCACCGGCCGCAAGAAGGAACTGATCGTCACCGCCGGTGGCAAGAACGTGGCCCCCGCGGTGCTCGAGGACCGGCTCCGGGCCCACCCGCTGGTCAGCCAATGCATGGTCGTGGGCGACAACAAGCCGTTCATCGGGGCGCTCATCACGGTCGACCCCGAGGCGCTGCCCCGCTGGCTCGAGCAGCACGGCAAGCCGGCCGACACACCCGTCGCCGCCCTGGTCGACGACGCGGAGCTGCGCGCCGACGTCCAGGGCGCGGTCGACGAGGCCAACCTCGCCGTGTCGCGTGCCGAACAGATCCGTGAGTTCCGGATCCTGCCGGTCGACTTCACCGAGGAGGGCGGGGAGATGACCCCCACCCTGAAGGTCAAGCGCGCCGTGGTGGGCAGCCGCTTCGCCGACAGCATCGCCGACATCTACGCGGGCACGAAGCAGCACGCGTAGCGCGCCCGGCCGCGCCGCCTCAGCCCGCCAGCAGCGGGCGCAGGCGCGCGAGCACCGCGTCCCAGCTCCAGTCCTGCTGCATCCGCACCCGGCCGGCCGCGCCCATCGCGGCGGCCCGGTCCGGGTCGGCGAGCAGGCCCGCCAGCGCCGTCACCAGTGCCGGCCCGTCGCAGCCGCCCACGACGTGCCCGGTGCGGCCCGCCAGCACCGTTTCCGGCGCCCCGCCCGAGTCCCCGGCCACCACGGGCAGCCCGGCGGCCGCCGCCTCCAGCAGCACGATCCCGAGGCCTTCCACATCGAGGCCGCGACCGCGGGTGCGGCACGGCAGCGCGAACACGTCACCGACCGCGTGGTGGGCGGGGAGCTCGGCCTCCGGAACGGGCCCGGTGAACGTGACGGCGTCGCCGACACCGAGCTGCGCGGCGAGCCGGAGCAGCCCCGGACCGGCCGGGCCGTCACCGACGACGAGCAGGTGGGTCCCCGGCACCCGCGACCGCACCTGCGGCAGCGCCCGGATCAGGCTGTCCTGCCCCTTGCGGGCGACGAGTCGGGAGACGCACGTGATCAGCGGGGCCGCGCCGATCCGGTAGCGCCGCCGCAGCTCCGCGCGCGCCGCGCCGTCGGGACGGAACACCGCGGTGTCGATCCCGGAGGGCAGCAGCTCCAGTGCTGCGGCCGGCCCGAAGGCCGCAGCGACGCGCCCGCGGGTGTAGCGCGAGATCGTGGTGACGACGTCGCTGTCGCGTCCGATCCGGCGCAGCGCCTGCCGCGCGGCCGGCAGCATCGACCAGCCCACCTCGTGCCCGTGCGTGCTGGCCACCACGCGCTCGATGCCGGTCCGGCGGCGCAGCGTGGGCCCGAGGAGCGCCAGCGGTGCCGCGGCACCGAACCAGACGGTGGTGGCACTGTGCTCGCGGGCCAGTGCCGCGGCCGTACGGGCGACGCCCGGCTCCGGCAGCATCAGCGATCCCCGGTGGCGGTGCACCGGGAACGGTTGCGCCGCATCGAACTGCGCGGCTCCGGGCCATTCCGGCGCGTAGACGACGACCTCGCCGGCAGGCAGCCGGGACACCATGGCGTGCAGGTAGTTCTGGATGCCGCCGGTACGGGGCGGGAAGTCGTTGGTCACCAGCAACGTGCGCGCCACGCCGCGACGCTAGCGCGTCGCCTCCGACGCCTGCCGGGGACCTGAGTTCGGGTGGCGGCCGGCCGTCGGAACGGCCGGCCGCCACCCGTACCACTGGGGAGCGGACGAGGTCTGCCGGTGGCGCTACAGGCGACGGGCAGCGACGAAGGCGCTCCGCGAAACCGGTTGGATCTTCACGACGTCGCCGGTCTGCGGCGCGTCCAGGAAGTTGCCGTTGCCGGAGTAGATGCCGACGTGGCCGATCGGGGTGTAGTAGAAGACCAGGTCACCGACCTGGAGGTTGTCGAACGACACCGGCTGACCGACGGTGGCCTGGTCGGCCGCCATCCGGGGCAGGGTGACACCCGCCTTCTTGAAGGCCCACACGGTCAGGCCGGAGCAGTCGAAGCTGTTGGGTCCGTTGCCACCCCATGCGTAGGGCTTGCCGAGCTCCTCGCGCGCGAAGTTCAGCGCGGCGACCCCGACACCGGTACCGGCGAACGGCCCCGGGTCGTTCGAGCTGCCGGACCCGTTGCGGTCGCGGCGCTGCTGCGGGGTGAGCCGGTCGAGCAGCTTCTCGGCCTGGTCGATGCGGATCTCGGCGTCGCGCTTGCGGTCGGAGAGGTCCTTCTCGGCCTTCGCGGCCTCGTCCTCGGCCGCCTTGGCCCTGGCCGCGGCGGCGTCGGCGTCGGCCTGCGCCCGCTTGGTGGTGTCGACGATCGCGAGCAGTTTCTCGAGCGCGTCCTTGTACTCGGCGGAGATCTGCTCGAGCGCGGACATCTGGTCGAGGAAGTCCTGCGGGGAGCCGCTGGCGAGCAGGGCGTTGAACTGGTCGAGGTTGCCGCTCTCGTACGTGGACATCGCGACCGCGTCGGTCTGCTGGCGGTAGGCCTCCTCGTCGGCCTTCGCCTTGTCGGCCGCAGCGCGGGCGGGCCCGATGGCCGCGTCGAGCGTGGCGGCCTCGGCCTGGCGCGCGTCGAGCGTGTCCTTCGCGCCGTGCCACTGCTCGGTGAGCTGCTCGGCCTCGCGCTGGACCTGGTCGAGCTGGGTCTTCGCGTCGGCCGCGTTGCTCGGCGGAGTGGGCGGGGACGACGGCTGCGCGCTCGCCGGAGCTACTCCCAGGACTGTCACCAGGAGTGCGACGAGTACCGCGGCACCTCGAGGTGCCACCCGCCGGAGCTGCCGACGGGATCCAGATGGGGTACGCCGAGGCGACACCACGCGGACGGTTCTCCCTTCTCCACCCGTTGACTCCTCGTTCGGCGCAATGCAACACGCCGAACGGACGAGTCTTCGGTGACCTTGCGTCGCCATTGCTGGTCGAATGGCTGACCGCCCACAAGGTCCCGCGGAGATTACGGAGACCAGCTGGGTGCGTCCAACTCCACCCCCTCCCGGCGCGCCGCCGTTCTCGGTGACTCTGAGAGAGCGGCGAACTCTCTCAGGACGTTTCACAACAGCGTTATGTCACCCTGCGTCACGGACCCCCTCCGGCGAGTCGGCATGATCGGTCGCTCGGCGCGGCGGAAGGGCCACCAGCCGCAATCTGGGCACCAGCCCTTGCGCAGCGAGCACATCGAGGGCGTGTCGCTCCGGTGCGTCGAGCTGCACTTTGGACGCGCCGGACGGCGCGTGCGTGCCACCGTTTGCGGCCGCCGCGGGAGCCGGAGCCCCCAGCAGCACCCCGATCACGCAGTCGCCACAGGCGATGTCGCGGACCTGGCAGCGTTCACAGTCGATGATCATTTCTGCTCCTCGGTACGGCCGTTGACGTCCGGCACGAGTGACGCTAGGAGTGCGCACCGACAGTTCCGGACAGAGCCGGGGATGGCGTCACCCGTTGCGGGTACCTCTCACCGTGTTGCAGCGCGATCGTGGCCAGCCTGCGGCGTGGCCTTCCTGCAACGCGAGAGCCCGCCGCGCCGGGCGAGTGATCAACGCCCACAGGTTCCGGTTCGATCATGAGCCAGTACGCGCTCGACCACCGGCACGAAGACCGCACCCACGGCCCACGCCGGGCCCTGCCGTGCGCCTCGGCGAGCATGATCCGCGGGGTTGTGGTGCCCTCCTGTTGATCTGCCGGCCCGGTGAGGGCGCCGTAGAGCGGGGCACGCCCCCCATCCGCAACCGACGTCCCGGTTCTCATCCTTCATGGCGGCAGCAGGCCATGACGGACTTTCCTGCAACACGAGAGCCCGGCGCGCGCCGCTCGAGTGAGGGATGCCGTCACCCGACCGGGCGGAGCAGCAGGCCGGGGGACGTCAGCCGCGGACGAGCCGCCCGATCAGCAACGACGAGGGCACGGAGTAGGCCCCCCGCTTGCGCACCGACGCCACCACGGCGCGGTCGGAGGTGGCCACCACCACCGGACGGCCCTGCGGTTCCGACGCCACGAGCGTGCGGATCACGTCGTCGGCGAGCACGCCGGGATCGCTGAACAGCACCCGCACTCCCCGGGAGCCGCGTGGCGGCGCCGTGACCACCCCGGCCCCGTCGAAGACGACGGTGATCTCCACGGCCGTACGGGCGGCCAGCGCCGCGAGCTGCCCCACGAGTCGGGTGCGCTGATCCGCCAGCGGCAGCTCCGGATAGCCGGTCTTGCTGACGTTGTAGCCGTCGACGATCACGTGCAGCGTCGGGACCGACAGCAACGCGTCGAGCGCGGCGGGCCCGTCGATGGCCGCGCCGCTGCGCGCGGCCTGCGCACCGGCGATGAGATCGGCCGGGCGGGGTCCGCCGCCGCCGAGCGCCAGCTCGCGGCGCAGTCCGGCAACCGCCCCACCGAGCGTGTCGACGAGCAGCGACAACCGCACCTCGTCGGCCTGACGGGCCTCCCGGGCGGCCTGGCGGGCCGCGGTGACCTCGGCGGTGGCGCGGGCGGCCCGGCGGCGCTCGTTCTCGGCACGCTGGCGTTCGCGGTCGCGCTCGGCGACGGCCGCGGCGATGGCGGCGGCCGTCTCGGTGCGCACCTGCTCGGTCAGCGCATCGGCGGCCTCGCGGGCGTCCAGCGCCGCACGCAACCGCGAACCCTGCTCCGACACCCGCCTGCGCAGCTGCTGGTACTCGGCGTCCCGCGCGGATCCGGCGGTGCGGGCCTGCGCGCGCGCCTCGGTGAGCTCGCCCCGCATCCGTTCGAGCTCGAGAGTGAGCTTGTCGACGCGTGACATCGCGGCATCCAGCTCGGCCCGCAGCTCACCGGTCTCACCACGCCGGGACGCGGCCTCCACGGCAGCGGCCGCGGCGACGTCATCGAGGAGGATGGCGGCGGCCGCGGCGGTGAGCGGGTCGTCGGCGGCGGTGGACAGCTCCCCTGCGCGGTTCTCCTCCCACCACGCGACGACACCGGCCCGGAACGCCGACGACGCCTCGAGCTCCGCGGTGAGCGCCCGGCCACCGAGCTTGGCCCGCTTGGCCGGGGTGAAGCGCGCGAAGCGCCGCAGCGCCATCGGGACCTCTGCTGCGGGCAGGGCGCCGACGGCGGCCGAGGCGACCTCAGCGAGGCGGGAGAGCACCGGATCGGGCAGCCGTTCCCAGTTCACACCGGCCCGCGCGCCATCCTCCGCGCCGTCCTCATGGTCGCCCTCGGACTCATCGCCCCCGAACTGGACGTCTCCCCCGAACTGGACGTCTTCCCCGAACTGGACGTCGCCCCTGAACTGGACGTCCGCGGACCCGCCGGGCCCGTCGGGGCTCGGCGCGGTGGCCCCCCGGTCGGGCGGCGAGCCGTCGGGCTTCGCGAACATCGCTCCAGGTTATCCGCGTTCCGCCCCTCGTACCGGCCCGATACCGTCGCGACGCGCGAAACGAGATCCACGTCCCTGCGCCGAAGGGTTGTCGGTGGGCGTCGCTAGCGTCCCCGCCCGTGCCCGCTCCCCCGCTCCCCGCACCTGTTCCGGTCGCCGCCCAGCTCTCGTTCGACGAGCTCGGCACGCCGTTGCGCGAGGTCACGTTCGTGGTGCTGGACCTGGAGACCACCGGTGGCGCCGCACGCACCGACTCGATCACCGAGATCGGTGCGGTCAAGGTGCGCGGCGGCGAGCAGATCGGCGAGCTCGGCACCTTCGTCGATCCGGGTGTCGGCATTCCTCCCAACGTGGTGGCTCTCACGGGCATCACCACCGCGATGATCCAGGGCGCGCCGCGGATCGAGGCGGTGCTGCCGATGCTGCTGGAGTTCCTCGGCGGCACGGTGTTCGTGGCGCACAACGCGCCCTTCGACTCCGGCTTCCTCAAGGCGGCCTGCGAGCGGCACGGGCACCGCTGGCCCCGGCCCCCGGTCCTGTGCACCGCACGGCTCGCCCGGGCCGTGCTCAGCCGCGAGGAGGCTCCCAGCGTGCGGCTGGGCGCGCTCGCGCAGCTCTTCGGCACCGCCACCACGCCCAACCACCGGGCGCTGTCGGACGCGCGCGCCACGGTCGAGGTGCTGCACCGGTTGCTGGAACGCGTCGGCAACCTCGGTGTGCAGAGCCTCGAGGAGCTGCTCGGGCTGGCCAGGGAGTCGGCGCCGCACCGTCCCACCCAGCGCCAGCGCCAGCAGCGCGTGCTCGCCGACAAGGTGCCCTCGGCGCCCGGTGTCTACCTGTTCCGGGGTCCGCGCGACGAGGTGCTCTACGTCGGCACGAGCGGTGATCTGCGACGCCGCGTGCGCAGCTACTTCACCGCCGGTGAGCGGCGCAGGCGGGTGCGCGACATGGTGGCGCTCGCCGAGCGCGTCGACACGGTCGTCTGCGCGCACGCGCTGGAGGCGTCGGTGCGGGAGCTGCGGCTGATCGCGGCCCACCAACCGCGCTACAACCGCAGGTCGCGCAAGCCGGGCAACCTGTGGTGGGTCACGCCCACGGCGGAGGCCTTCCCGCGGCTGTCGGTGGTCGCCACGGCCCGCGCGGGCGCGCTGGGCCCGTTCCGGTCGCGGCAGGCGGCCACCGCCGCCGTCGAGACCGTCCTGCACGCCGTCGCGCTGCGGCCGTGCACGCAGCGGATCCCGGCCAGCGGGGCGGCCGCCACCCCGTGCGCGCTGCACGAGCTGGGCAGCTGCGCCGCGCCGTGCGCCGGCCTGCAGACCCCCGAGGAGTACGCCCCGGCCGTCGAGGCGATGGCCCGACTGGTGGCGGGCAGCGACGACCACCCGCTGCGCAGCCTGGCCGCCGTCGTCGACGACCTGGCAGCCCGGCAGCGCTTCGAGGCCGCCGCCCGCGATCGTGATCGCCTCGCCGGGCTCATCGGCGCGCTCGACCGCGGCCAGCGGCTCTCGGCGCTCGCCGCGCTGCCCGAGCTCGTCGGGGCCCGACCCGACGGTCGCGGTGGCTGGGAGGTGGCCGTCGTCCGGTTCGGCCGCCTCGCCGCGGCCGGGGTCGCGCGCCGCGGCGTCTCCCCGATGCCCGTGATCGACGCGCTGCGCCTCGGGGCGCAGACGGTCCTGCCCGCCGACGGCCCGCTGCGCGGCGCCCCGGCCGAGGAGGTGCAGCTGGTGCACCGCTGGCTCGCCACCGGAGGCACCCGGCTGGTCCACACCGAGCCGCCGTGGGCCGAACCCGCCCGCGGTGCCGGGTCATGGCGTGCGTGGGCCGAACGGGCACGTCCCGTCGCTCCGGAGCGCGACTGACGTGCACTAGTGTCGCCAGCGCATGCCGACCGACCCCGAGGGAGCCGTTGTGATCACCGCGATCGTCCTGGTGCACACCGCAGCCGACCGCATTCCCGAGACGGCGCAAGCCATCGCCGACCTCGACGGCGTCACCGAGGTCTACTCGTGCGCGGGCGACGTCGACCTGATCGCCGTGGTGAAGGTCACCGAGCACGACCAGCTCGCCGACGTCATCGCCGGCGGGCTGAGCAAGGTCGAGGGCGTGCTGCGCACCGACACCCACATCGCCTTCCGCTCCTACTCGCGGGCGGACACGGAGTCGAGCTTCTCCGCGGGTCTCGACTAGCTGTACTGACCGGACAGGTTGGTCAAGCGGGTGATGGGTGGCTTCCTGCCGGTCGCACTGTGGGGCCGGT
>NZ_JBHSIR010000014.1:0-128976 GCF_042653605.1 Pseudonocardia sp. GCM10023141 | reverse complement strand
CAACGCCGCCACCGGAGAGTACGTCGACCTGATCGCGGCCGGGATCATCGACCCCGCCAAGGTCACCCGGTCGGCACTGCAGAACGCCGCCTCCATCGCGGCGCTGTTCCTCACCACCGAGGCCGTCATCGCCGACAAGCCGGAGAAGAACGCTCCGGCCGGCGGCGGCGACCCCACCGGTGGCATGGGCGGCATGGACTTCTGAGTCCGACCACCCGCTCCACAGCACGTCCCGCAGGGGGCGGCACCCACACCGGGTGCCGCCCCCTGCGGCGTTCCCGGTTCTCGTGTCGGAGGCCATGGGCCGAGATCTGCACGGGACACTCGCGCTGTGTCCACCCAGCCGGTTGCCCCGCACGCCCTCACGGTGGCGGAGTACCTCGAGCTCGGCGAGATCGAGTCCGGATACTCCGAGCTGGTGGAGGGCCGGCTCATCATCCACAAGCGTTCCGACTACACCGACGCCGGGATACCGCACTACCGGATCGTCGACATCACCGAGCCGGTGTCGGTGCTCGCCTGCCACCAGGCCGGCGACTTCGGCTACGTCGACGGCGGCGTGGTCACGGGCACGTTCACCGCCACCGCGCCCGTCGCCGTCACGATCGACCTCGACGGGCTGCTCCCGTGACGGGCCGCTCCCACTATCCGGCGTAGCGGGCCGCCATCGCCGCCGTCCGCTCGACGAGCGCCGCACGCACGTGCGACGGCTCGATCGCCTCGGCGTCGGCGCCGTACTGCCACAGGATCCCCACGGCGTGGGCCACGTCGGCGAACTCCACCTGCAGTACCGCCCAGCCGTCGCCGTCGGGCTCGTCGGACCGGACGGCCAGCACCGATCGCAGGAGCTCCGGGCGCCTGCCGGTGCGCACCCGCACCCGGGCCGTCACCCCCGGCGACGTGGCCATGAACTGCGCCCGGCGCGCCTCCCAGACCTCGTCCAGGTCGACGCCCGCAGGCCGGCGGGCGTTCTCGGCCAGCTCCTCGACGGCCAGCATGCGCGACATCCGGTAGGTGCGGTCGGCGCCGTCGCGCGTGGCCAGGAGGTACCACTGGCCGCGGGCCTGCACCAGCCCGACGGGATCGATCGTGCGCCACCGCGGCTGCGGCTCCCCGGCCGCCGCGTAGCGGATCCGCAGCCGTCGACCGGCGAAGACCGCACGCCGCACCACCGCGAGCAACTCGGGTGCATCGGGCGGTGCCGCGGGCGCGGCGCGGCGCATCCAGCCCTCGTTGCGCACGAGCACCCGCCCCGCATCGCGAGTGGCCACCGCGCGCTGCTCCTGCGGCAGCGCCGCCACGACCTTGCGCATCGCCGAGGCGAGCGCGGGGGCCATCCCCGCCGCCGCCGACGACGTGCGGGACCCCGCCACCAGCAGCGCGAGCGCCTCGTCGTGGGTCAGGCCGGTGAGATCGGTGCTGAAGCCATCGAGGAGCGCGAAGCCGCCGTGGCGGCCGCGCTCGGCGTAGACGGGGACACCCGCGGTGGACAGCGAGTCGATGTCGCGCAGCACCGTGCGGGTGGAGACCTCCAGCTCGCGGGCGAGCGTCGCAGCCGACATCCGGCCCCGGTGCTGCAACAGCAGCACGATCGAGAGCAGTCGGTCGGCGCGCACGCACCGATAGTGGCAGACATACACGACGGAGGATGTCGTGATTAGACGTCAGGGTTGTCTCATGACGAACACCGAGATCCCCGACCCCCGCCCCCTCTACGCCCGCGCGCTCGGTTGGGTGCACGGCCTCATGGCCGGTGTCGCGCCCGCGCACCTGGACGACCCGACGCCGTGCTCCGAGTTCGACGTCCGCGCGCTGCTCGGCCACCTGCTGGCCACCGTCGACCGGGCGCGGATCGCCGGGGAGGGTGGTTCGGTGCTCGCGGCGCCCTCGGTCATCACCGACGTCGCCGACGAGGACTGGGCCACGGCGCACGGCACCGCCACCGAGAAGCTGTGGTCGATCTGGGGTGACGACGCGCTGCTGGACCGCATGATGGTGCTGCCGTGGGGCACGGTTCCGGGCCGGGCAGCCGTCTGGGGCTACCTCAACGAGACGCTCGTGCACGGCTGGGACCTCGCCGTCGCCGTCGGGTCGGACCCCGAGGCCGACGCCGATCTCGCCGCAGCGGCGCTGGCCGCGGTCACCCGGTTCCTCCCGGCGGAGCCGCGGGGTGGTCCGGTGCCGTTCGCGGCGGTCGTGGAGTCCGCGGCCGGGGCCGGGCCGACCGAGCGGCTGGCCAACTGGTCCGGGCACGCCCGGCTCTGACGGAGGCGGGATACCGCGCCGGTGCCCCTTGGTACGGCACCGGCGCGGGTCGTGGCGAACACCCCGTCCGGCGCGCCGCCATCCACTGGTCACGCGCCCCCACCGGTGGCCGACCCCTCGAACGGCCCCCGGTGCACGCGACCGGATGTGCGCGCCGCCGGCGCTCCCCCGAACGCCGCCGCCACGGGCAGAAGGTTCGCAGGAAGGCGTCGTCGAGGGCATCCGTAGTCCTACGGGCGCCCCCCATCGGGGTCATGCCGCGACGTCGGCCTCGGCTACGTCGGCTTCGGGAGCCAGCGCCCAGATCGCGACGTACACGATGGCACCGCTGCCGACGCCGAGCAGCGTCAGCGCGACGAGGCCGATGCGCACCAGCGTGGCGTCGATGCCGAAGCTCTCGGCGATACCGCCGCAGACACCGCCGAGCATGCGGTCGGTGCGGCTGCGGGTCAGCCGGAACCGGGGACGCTCCGGTGCGGGCTGGGCACCGTTCACGTCGAAGGCGGGGTCGATGGTGGGGGTGGTGGTCGTCGTCTGTTCCATGCCCATGAGCCTGCCGGGAACGGGCGGGGCCGGAATCCGGGCTCACCCGGATTCCGACCCCTGCTCCGACCCTGGGGTTCCCTACTTCTGGAAGGTCCGTCATGGCCTGCGGCCGCCATGAAAGATGAGCCAGTGGGCGTTGATCACGGCGCCGGTGGCCGAGCGCGCACCGGCTCATGATCCAACCGGAACCTGTGCGCGTTGATCACCCACCCCGGCGCGCCCGGCTCTCGCGTTGCAGGAAGGCCACCTTGCCGCAAGGTTCTTGCGGGAAGGCCACCTTCCTGCAACGGGGCCAGCGCGGGGCGCCCTACTTCTGGAACGGGGCCTTGTAGCCAGCGGCATCAGGGGCGGTGAACAGCGGCGCCACCTCGGTCATGCCACCTTCCGCCTTCGGGTCCACCTTCGCGATGTAGACACCGCGCGTGGGCGGCGCCCCTGGCGAGCTGTAGTCCAGCGTGGCGACGAGCTCGTCGGTCTTCACCGAGGTCAGCGACTTCAGCGCGGTCTGGACGCCGGCGCGGCTGAGGTCGTTGTTGGTGCAGGCCTTCTCCAGCACGGCCTGCCACACCAGCCCCTCGACGTAGCCGACGTCGACACCGGCATTGAGCGGGGCCCCCGCGTACTTGGCCTTGTACTCCTTCGCGAGCTCCACGGCCTTCGGGGTCTTGGCCGAGAACGGCGGGCTCGACGCCGCGACGTAGAGGTTGCCGAGCGCGCCTGCCGCCGGGCTGGCCAGCAGCGCCGGGTCGAACGTCGGGTTGTTGCCCAGCACCGGCACGTTGAGCCCGAGCGCCTGGTTGGCAGCCATCGCCGACGCCGTCTGGCCCGGCGTCGTGGTCAGGACGATGGCCTTGACACCCGCGCCCTTGAGGCCGGTGACGATGTTCGTCAGGTCGCTGTCGGTCGAGGTGATCTTGGATTCCTTGACCGTGAGGTTGTGCTTGGAGGCGTAGTACTTGGAGCCCTTCAGCCCGTTGCCGCCGTACTCGCCGTCGATGTAGATGTGGCCGACGGTGTCGCCGTCCTTGATCAGGCCCTGCTGCTGCAGGTAGGCGAGCCCGTTGACGATCTCGAGGTCGTACGTGGTGCCGATCATCATGATGTTCGGGTTGTTGAGGATCTCGCTCGACCAGGACGCGGGCGCCGCGGTGAGGTTGTCGTCGATCAGGTTCTGCTTGAGCGCGGCCAGCACGGGCGAGCCGAGCAGCTGGACGATGCCGAGCACCTTCGGCTCGAGCTGCGGGTAGAGGGTCTTCGCCGTGTCGGCCTTGTAGCCGTGGTCAACGGTCTCGATCTTGATCTGGCGCTTGCAGATGCCGCCGGCACCGTTGACGCTGTCGGCCCACAGCTGGTTGCCCGCGTTGATGGCAGCACCGAGGTTCTTGAAGACACCGCTGGTGTCGCCCATGATCCCGAGCGTGATGGTGGTGTCGGTGACGCCCTTGTCGGTCTTGACGCCGCCCGCACCGGTGGCACCCGCCGCTCCGCTGTCGGCCGTGGACCCGCACGCGGCGAGCACCAGTGCACTCGCCAGCGCGCCGGCGAGCACCGCCTTGTTGACCGTGGCGGCCCGCCGCTCGCTACGCCGTCGGATCATCATCGTTCCTCTCGGGGGTGGGACGTCCGCCGGTGTCGGCGGGCGGAACAGCTGAGGGACGGAACCGGGCGACGATGCGCCTGCCGATCGCGGCGGCACCGCCCGGTTCGAACAGCACGACCAGCACGACGGCCGCGCCGTAGACGAACGCACTGAGCACGACGGCGGACAGGCCCCCGAAACCGGCGTCGGCGAACCAGCCGAACTGGTTGGCCCCGAGCAGGAAGAACTGCTGCAGCCCGTAGACGACGACCGCGCCGATCACCGCGCCGGGCACGGAACCCAGGCCGCCGATGATCGTGATGGCCAGGAAGGCGATCGCGACGGTCAACGAGTAGTTGCCGGTGAACTCGTTCTCGTCCGGTTTGACCAGGTCGAGCCACAGCGCGGTCATGACACCTGCGAGGCCGGCGAAGGCCGACGAGATCACGAACGCGCCCGCCTTGACGCGACGCACGTCGACGCCCATCGCGGTGGCGGAGGCCTCGTTGTCGCGCACGGCCCGCCACGAGCGGCCGATCCGGCTGTTCACCGCGCCGCGGGCGAGGAAGTACGCGATCAGGGCGAAGGCCAGGAACAGGTACCAGAGCCGCTGCTGCTTCTGGATCGCGACGCCCGCGATCGTCGGGGCCGGGGTGGTGTTGGCGAAGGGGAAGCCGAACAGCTCGAACGTCGGCGCCGCCCGGCCCGATGACGTGCCACCGGTGAACAGCTCCAGCGACTGGCCGAGCCACAGCCCGACGAACACCAGCGACAGCGACGCGACGCCGAGGTAGATGCCCCGCAACCGGCCGGAGACGGGCGCGAACGCGAGCCCGATGAGCCCGCAGATGAGCACCGCCCCGATCACCGCCACCAGCGGCGGCAGCCCGAGAGCGACGAGGCCGGGCTTCTCGCCGGGGTCACCCGCCAGCACCGCGTAGCTGACGGCGCCCACCAGCAGGAAGAACGGGTGCGCCAGTGAGAGCTGGCCGGCCTGGCCGACGAGCAGCGTGAGTCCGATGCCGCCGACGGCACCGATCAGGATGTACTGGGCGACCTTGAGGTAGGCGACCTGCGATCCGACGAGTATCGGCAGCAGCAGGAGCACCACGATCAGCAGCACCGCGCCGCCGATCTTGGTCCAGTTCCGCGGCTTCGCCGCGGGGACGGTGGCGGGCACGGGCGGAGCGGCGAGTGCGTTAGACACGACTGAGCTCCTTCGTCCCGAACAGTCCGGACGGCCGGATCACCAGCACGATCAGCATCACGATGAAGACGGCGCTCTTGGAGAACTCGAACGAGAGGTACTGCGCCGAGAGCGCCTCGGTCAGCCCGACGACGATCCCGCCGACCACGGCACCCGCGGTCGAGTCGAGGCCGCCGAGGATCGCGGCCGGGAACGCGATCAGCGCGATGGCGTGCGTGCCGCGTCCGAGCCCGGCCCCGGAGAAGTCCTGGGTGGCCATGAACAGCACCGCCACGCCGGCCAGCGCCCCGGCCACGAGCCACGCCGTGGCCGTCACCCGCGAGCTGCGGATCCCCATCAGCGCCGCGGCCTCCTTGTTCTCCGCCTGGGCGCGCATCGCGACGCCCCAGCTCGAGTACCGGAAGGCCAGGAAGAACGCCGTGATCAGCACGGCGCCGACGACGAGCGCGATCGCCTGCGTCCGGAAGATCGTGATGCTGCCGAGGTGGATGGGCTGCGAGTCGTAGGGATCACCGATGAACGGGATCGCGGCGCCGACCCGGCGCACGATCTCCTCGGTGATGATCACGTCGACGCCGATGGTGAGCAGGGCCAGGCTGTTGGGGTCGGCGTTGCGGGCGTTGGCCATCAGCACGCGCTCGATGAGCAGGGCGATCAGCCCGGCCGCGACGATCCCGACGAGCGCGGCAGGCACCCAGCCGATCGAGTCCTTCAGCACGTAGACGAAGAACCCGCCGACGAGCACCAGTGAGCCGTGGGCGAAGTTCACCACCTCGGTGGCCTTGAAGATCATCACGAAGCCGAGCGCGAGCAGTGCGTAGACGGCGCCCTTGCCGAGGCCGTTGACCACGAGTTGGACGAAGGTCTCCATCAGTCCTGCTCCTCGTCCTCGGCGCCGACGCCCAGGTAGGCGCTGATGACCTCCGGGTCGTTCTGCACCTGCGCGGGGAGCCCGTCGGCGATCAGCCGCCCGAAGTCGAGCACGCTGACCCGGTCGGCGATGCCCATCACCAGCCCCATGTCGTGCTCCACCAGCAGCACCGAGATGCCGAGCGCGTCGCGCAGCTCACGGATCGTCACGGCCATCTCCGCGGTCTCGGCGGTGTTGAGGCCCGCCGCCGGCTCGTCGAGCAGCAGCAGGGTGGGCTCGCAGGCCAGTGCCCTGGCGATGTCGACGCGCTTGGCCACCCCGTAGGGCAGCACCCCGACGGGGTTGTCGAGCCGGTCGGCGACACCGAGGAACGCGCAGATCTCCTCGACGCGCGCGATGTGGCGCCGCTCGGTGCGGCGCCCCAGCCGCAGCCCGCCCGCGAGGAACCCGCCGGAGGTCAGGGTGTGCCTGCCGAGCAGCACGTTGTCGCGGACGGTCGAGCCCGGCGAGAGCGCGATGTTCTGGAAGGAGCGCCCGACGCCCAGCGCGGCGAGGCGGTGCGGGCGCAGGTCGGTGAGCACCTGGTCACCGAGCCGGACCCGGCCCTCGGTCGGCCGGTAGAGCCCGCTGATCACGTTGAAGCAGCTGGACTTGCCTGCACCGTTGGGCCCGATCAGCGCGTGCACCGTGCCGGGGGCGACGGTGAACGAGACGTCGTCGAGCGCCGTGATGCCGCCGAAGCGCAGCACCACGTTCTCGACGACGAGCTCCCGCACGCCGTCACGCAGCTCGGGGACGTCCACGACATCGGGGGTGTCCTGCGTCGCACTCACGCTCATCCCGCCCACCTCGACAGCACCCGGCGGCTCCGGTGAGCCATGGCATCGGCCTCCTCGGCCTGCGCCTGGGCCTGGGACTCCGCATGTCCACCCAGGTAGAGCCGCTGCACGTCATCACTCGCGGCGAGCTCGGCTGCCGACCCGGACAGCGCGATGCGGCCGACCTCCAGCACGGCGGCGTGATCGGCGACCTGCAGCGCCATCGTCGCGTTCTGCTCGACGAGCACCACGGCCGTGCCCTGGTCGTGGATCTCGCGGATGATCCGGGCGATCCGGCCGACCATCTGCGGCGCGAGGCCGAGCGACGGCTCGTCGAGCAGCAACAGCTTCGGGTCCGACATCAGCCCGCGGCCGATCGCGAGCATCTGCTGCTCACCGCCCGAGAGCAGGCCCGCCCGCTGGCCGGCCCGCTCGGCGAGCACCGGGAACAGCTCGTGGACCCGGGCCCGCGACGCCGTGCGGGCGGCGGCGGACCGCGCCCCGAGCCCACCGGCACGCAGGTTCTCCTCCACGCTCATCCGGGCGAACACCTGGCGTCCCTCCGGCACGGCGACCACGCCATGGCGGACGACAGCGGCCGGGTCGAGGCGGTCGAGCCGCTGTCCGGCAAAGGTGATCTCCCCCGCCGTGACGGCCCCGCGGTGCAGCCGCAGCGTGCCCGACACCGCGCGCAGCAGCGTCGACTTCCCCGCCCCGTTCCCACCCAGCACGGCGAGCACCCCGTCGGCAGGAACCTCGACGTCCACGTCCTCGAGCGCTCGGACCGATCGTCCGTAGCGCACCGACAGCCCACGAACACTCAGCACTGATCAGTTCCCCGGCGTTGCACTGTCACGATCGCGGCCCCTCACGTGGTGATCCGGTGGACTGGGCGCACATGGTGTTCGGGGTCACAGAGCCCGGGCACCCCCAAGTGGAGAGGGGTAAAGGGGAATTGGTACTCCGTTACACGGATGAGACCGAACAGTGGCGCACCGCAGCCGAACGGCCACCCAACGCGGCCGAACGGCCTACAGGCGTAGCCGCGCGCACAGGCCGACTTCGCATGCCGTCGCCAGTCCTCGCACACGTTCCAACCCATGCGAACACGGGCAACGGTGTGCGAGGTCGGGAGTCGGGGTGCGAAGTCGGGCTACAGCAGCCCGGCCTCGCTGGCCTTCCCGATCGCCTCGACCCGGTTGCGGGCCCCGAGCTTGTGCAGCGCCGACTGCAGGTACGTCTTGACGGTGTTGCGCGCGAGGCCGGTGGACTCCGCGATCTCCGGGTTGGTGCGCCCCTGCGCCGCGAGACGCAGCACCTCGTACTCGCGCCGCGTCAGCCCGCTGCGGGCCAGCGCGGCCTGGTTGCCGTCGCCGCCACCGGCGGGCACCATCCGCGGATCCGAGACCCGCTCGCCGCGCAGCACCCGCCGCAGCGCCGCCACCAGGTCGATCGCGGCGGCGTCCTTGAGCAGCGCCCCGTGCGCGCCGGCGTCGAGTGCGGCCTGGACGCCGTGGTGGTCGCCGTGCGCGGTGAACACCACGACCCGGGCGGCCGGCACGGCCTCGCGCAACCCCACCACCACCTCGGGGGCGAGCATGTCGGGCAGCCGCAGGTCCAGCAGCACGAGGTCGGGCCGCAGCAGCGGGGCCCGCTCCAACGCGGCGCGGCCGCTCTCCGCCGCGCCGACCACCACGAGTGTGGGATCGCCGCGCAGCAGCAGCGCGACGCCGTCACGGACCACCGGATGGTCGTCCACCACCATGACCCGGGCCGCCGCCATCAGGCCCGCACCGGCCCCGGCAGCAGCATCCGCAGCGTGCTGCCGCCGTCCTCGTCGTGCACCAGGCTCACCCTGCCACCCAGCCGCGCCGCGCGCTCCGCCAGCAACCCGATGCCCAGCCCGGCGCTGTCGAACGAGACCTCGTCCGCGGACGGCTCGCGGACCTGCCCGTCGTCGGCGATCGCCACCTGGACACCGCCGTCGACCTCGCCGAGGCTCACGATGACGGTGCCGGCCCCCGCGTGCTTCTCCGCGTTGAGCAGGCCTTCGCGCACAGCGCTGATCAGCAGGGCGGTGCGCTCGCCGTCGAGCGGCTGGATCAGGCCGAGCTGCACGAACCGGGCGGTGACGCCGGTACGCGCCTCGTAGCTGCGACAGTGCTCGGCCAGCTCGACGGGAAGGGCCCGCTCCGGGCTCGACTCCGACAGGGCGAGCAGCGCCTCGCGCAGCGCGCGCGAGGCCGCCGACACGTCGGACTCGATGCGGCAGAGCTGGGTGCGCAGCAGCGGGTTGTCCGGCACGGTCGTGCGCAGGTCGCGGACCTGCGCCCCGATGGAGAACAGCATCGCGCCGAGCGAGTCGTGCAGCGACGCCTGCATCCGTTGCCGCTCGGCCGCCACCGCCGTGTCGAGGCCCGCCTTGGCCCGATCGGCCAGCCGCAGCGCGCGCGTGGCCTCGGCAGCGATCGCCTGCACGGACTCGACGGCGACGTCGCCGAAGGCCCCGCTCCCGCGCAACGCGGCGTAGGCCACAGCGACCGTCTCGGTGCCGCCCGCGGTCTTGAGGATGGGCACCGCCACCATCGCGCCCAGCGACTCGACCTGCACCACGGCGTCGAACTGGTGGGTGATGCTGCGGGCCGTGACGTAGTCGCTCACGCGCACCGGCGCTCCCATCGCGAGCACCCGACCCCCGACGCCCTGCCCCTTCGGGACGACGAGGTCCCGCAGCGACTCGGTGCGGTTGCCGGCGAGCCAGCGGATGACGGCGTGATCGGCCCCGTCGGTATCGGCGACGAAGCCGGCGTCGGCACCCGCGACGTCGCGGATCAGCCGCGCCGTCCCCTCCAGCGCCAGCACCCTGTCGAGGACCGAGAGCAGCCCGTCGCGCTCGGCGAGGAGCGCGTTGAGCAGGTGTTCCTGCTCGAGGGCACGGTCGGCCGCCGCCCCGTCACGCGTCGCCATCCCCGGACGATCGCACAGCGGCGCCCCGGGCGACACACCCGTGTGCAGAGGGGCGACGCTCAGGACCTGCGAGAGCGGCGGCGGACCTTCTCCCTGGCCTCGGGCCGGAGGACGGGCTCCGCGGGCTCCCGGGGAACCTGCCGGTCCCTCGCCCGGACGACCCGGCCGATCACCAGCGCGAGCAGCAGTCCGGCGAGGACCCATGCGGTCACCCCGACGAGCACCCACTGCCACATGGAAATGATCACCCCTTCGCCCACACCGGACTACCCAGAGTGGCCCCACCGACTACCCAGTGTGGCTCCAACTCGAACCGAGGGTTCGGGAGGTTCACTCGATCGCGAGGAAGTTGCCGCAACCGGGGGGTGCGTTCGCGCGTTCGCGCAGGACCGTTCAGCCCACGTCGGGGACCGCTGGGCCCAACAGGTCGTCGGCATCGACGATGCGGTACGCGTAGCCCTGCTCGGCGAGGAAGCGCTGACGGTGCGCCGCGTAGTCGGTGTCGAGCGTGTCGCGGGAGACCACCGAGTAGAAGTGCGCCTGCCGGCCGTCACCCTTGGGCCGCAGCAGCCTGCCGAGCCGCTGCGCCTCCTCCTGCCGCGAGCCGAACGTGCCCGACACCTGGATGGCGACGCTCGCCTCCGGCAGGTCGATCGAGAAGTTGGCGACCTTGCTGACCACGAGCACCGGCAGCTTGCCCTCCCGGAACTCCTGGAACAGCACCTCGCGCTCCTTGTTGCGCGTGGATCCCTGGATGACGGGAGCGTCCAGCGCCACGCCCAGCTCGTCGAGCTGGTCGAGGTAGGCGCCGATGACGAGCGTGGGCTCGCCGGGGTGGCGCTCCAGGATCGACTTGACGACGTTGATCTTCGTGTGGGCGGTGGAGGCCATCTTGTAGCGCTCCTCGGCCTCCGCGACGGCATAGCCGAGCCGCTCGGCGTCGGTGAGCGTGACCCGGACCTCGACGCAGTCGGCGGGCGCGATCCAGCCCTGCGCCTCGATGTCGCGCCACGGCGCGTCGTAGCGCTTGGGCCCGATCAGGGAGAAGACATCGCCCTCGCGCCCGTCCTCGCGGACGAGGGTGGCGGTGAGCCCGAGCCTGCGGCGCGACTGCAGGTCGGCCGTCATCCGGAACACCGGGGCCGGCAGCAGGTGCACCTCGTCGTAGATGACCAGGCCCCAGTCGCGCGAGTCGAACAGCTCGAGGTGGCGGTACTCGCCCTTGGTCTTGCGGGTGATCACCTGGTAGGTGGCGATGGTGACCGGGCGGATCTCCTTGCGCTCGCCGGAGTACTCGCCGATCTCGTCCTCGGTGAGCGACGTGCGCGCCACGAGCTCGCGCTTCCACTGCCGGCCTGCCACCGTGTTGGTGACGAGGATCAGCGTGGTGGCCTGCGCCTGCGCCATCGCGGCGGCCCCGACCAGCGTCTTCCCCGCACCGCAGGGCAGCACGACCACCCCCGAGCCACCTGCCCAGAAGCCGTCGACGGCTTGGCGCTGGTAGTCGCGCAGCGTCCAGCCGTCCTCGGCGAGCGCGATGGGATGGGCCTCACCGTCGACGTAGCCCGCGAGGTCCTCGGCAGGCCAGCCGATCTTGAGCAGGGCCTGCTTGAGGTGCCCGCGCTCGGACGGGTGCACGATCACGGTGTCGTCGTCGACGCGGTTGCCCAGCAGCGGCGCGATCTTCTTCTGGCGGAGCACCTCCTCCAGCACCGCGCGGTCCAGCGCCACCATGACCAGGCCGTGCACCGGGGAGTTGGTGAGCTGCAGCCGCCCGTAGCGGCCCATCGTGTCGACGACGTCGACGAGCAGGGGTTGCGGCACGGCGTAGCGGGAGAAGCGGACCAACGCGTCGACGACCTGCTCGGCGTCGTGGCCTGCGGCGCGCGCGTTCCACAGCGCGAGCGGGGTGACCCGGTAGGTGTGGACGTGCTCGGGGGCGCGCTCCAGCTCGGCGAACGGCGCGATGGCCATCCGGGCCTCCTGCGCGGCCGGATGGTCGACCTCGAGAAGCAGTGTCTTGTCGGACTGGACGATGAGCGGTCCGTCGGACATCGTGGTCTCACTTCCTCGCGTACGTCCGGACGCGGCCGGACCGGTAGGGACACACGATGCACGAGGTGGAGACCGGGGAGCTGCGGCGGCCCGCCCGACACGGGTCGGGCAAGCGGGTGCGCAGGCGGGCTATAGTGACCCAGCTCTAGTTCCGTGAGCGCACGTGTGCCGCCGCGATCATACCCGGTCCCGACGGTCATCGCCCCTCCCCAGCGGGGCGCGTGTCGCGGCGGACCGGGGCACCACGCGAACCGGCCCACCCGACCGGCTCGCCCCCGACACGAAGGCGCCACGGATCCACCCGATGCTCATCGCCACGCTCCACGGGCGTACGGCCCGTCGCAGGCCATCCACCGCCGCTGGACCGCAGCTCGTCCGGTTCGGCCTCGCCGCCGGGCGTCCGGGCGTGTCAGAGTTCGGCCGATCGTCGCCGGCAATCCTCAGGGGGACGTTGACGTGACCAGCACGGAGACCAGGCCGACCTGGTCCGAGCGGTGGAACCCGCGGAACTGGACGCTTGCCTGGAAGCTCGTCGCGATCGGGGTGGTTCCCGCCCTGCTCGCGCTCGTGCTGGGGGTACTGCGTGTCGCCGACCAGGCCGGCAGTGCCGCGGACCTCGGCCGCAGCAGCAGGATGCTCGAGGTCCGCGGCCAGGTCGCGGGCGTCGCCGATGCGCTGCGCCAGGAACGCGACGAGGCCACCCTCTACGTCGCGGCCAACCGCACCGGTGACCGGGGCGTGCTCGACATCGGCTTCGGCCAGACCGACGCGCAGGTGGACACGATGCTCGCGGCGGTGCGCAGCACCGAGCAGCTCGACGCCGGCACCGTCGCGGCGCGGCAGCAGACCGAGAGCGGCATCGCCCAGCTGAAGTCCATCCGCACCGACTCCGCTGGCAACTCCACGATCAGCGCGGCACAGGTGCGTGGGCTCTACACCGACGTGATCGGCAGCGTCGACGTGCTCGACCGGTCGCTGCTGCGCCAGCTGCGCGCGCCCGACACGGCCGGTTTCGCCGACGCGCTCACCGCCGCCACCGACGCCTCCGAGCAGCTGGCACTGCAGCACACCGTGATCGGTGCCGCCATCCGTGCCGGCCGCCTCGCCCCCGGCGACACCAACGTCATCAGCGCCACCGAGAACCAGCTGCTCGCCGCGTACCGCGAGTACCAGGTGGCGCTCACCCCCGAGCAGGTCGCCCGCACCGGCAACTTCCTCAACGACCAGGGCAACTCGCAGCGCGAGGCGTTGAAGGCGGCCATCACGGCCACCCCCGACAACCAGCCGATCACGCAGCAGCCCTACGACTGGGACACGGCGTACGCCGGAGCCAGGGCCGCGGTCGACAAGTCGAGCACGGCTGTGCGCCAGGAGCTCGTCGCCACCAGCACCGCAGCCGAGCAGCGCGCCAGCAACCTGGCGGGCATCAACTCGGTCGTGCTGATGCTCGGCCTGCTCATCGGCATCACCATCGCGGTGCTCATCGCCCGCGCCCTGATCCGCTCGCTGCGGGTGCTGCGCACCTCGGCGCTCGACGTCGCAGAGCGCAGGCTGCCGCAGGCGGTCGAGAGCATGCGCGCAGGTGAGGCGCCCGACGTCACCGTCGACCCCGTGCCGCTCACCACGCGCGACGAGGTGGGCCAGGTGGCCCGCGCGTTCGACGCGGTGCACGGCCAGGCCATCCGGCTCGCGGCGGAGCAGGCGTCCCTGCAGTCCAACGTCAGCGCGATGTTCGTCAACCTCTCCCGCCGCAGCCAGGCGCTGGTCGAGCGCCAGCTGCAGCTGATCGAGCAGCTGGAGAGCAACGAGCAGGACTCCGACCAGCTGTCCAACCTCTTCCAGCTCGACCACCTCGCCACCCGCATGCGGCGCAACAGCGAGAACCTGCTGGTGCTCGCGGGCACCGATCTCGCCAAGCGCAACTCGGCGCCGGTCCCGATGGTCGACGTGCTGCGTGCCGCAGTGTCGGAGATCGAGCAGTACCAGCGGATCGTGGTGCAGGCACCGCCGTCGGCCACGCTCGTCGGCCGCGCCGCCAGCGACATCGTCCACCTCCTCGCGGAGCTGTTGGACAACGCCACCAACTTCTCCCCGCCGGATTCGCAGGTGGTCATGAGCACCACCAGCACCGCCGACGGGGCCATGGTCGTCGAGATCGCCGACCGCGGTGTCGGGATGGCCGAGCACGAGCTCAGCGACGCCAACCAGCGGCTGTCCGGGCCCTCCACGGTCGACGTGTCCGCATCGCGGCGCATGGGCCTGTTCGTGGTCGGTCGGCTGGGCACGCGGCACGGCATCAACGTGCGGCTCACCACGTCAGCGGGAGGCGGCCCCGGCGGCGGCCTCACCGCATCGGTCACGGTGCCCTCGTACCTGATCCCGTCCACCGACCCGATGGACGCGCCGCGCCAGCAGGCACCGGCTCGTTCCACGGTCGGTGCGGCCCCGATCACCATCGCGCAGCAGCGCGGTTCGGCCAACGGCAGCAGCAACGGCCGTCCGAACTCGCTGTCCGCGCTGGTCACGGGCTCCGATGGGCCGGCGAACCCGGCCGGGGCGTTCGATGCCCCCAACGGCGAGGGTGGGCTCTTCAGCGCGCCGCCTGCCACCAACGGCAACGGCAACGGGCCGCCGTCGCTGCCCAGCAGGCGCCCGGGCTCCACGCTGCGGCCGGACGGACCTCCGGTGCCTCCCGGACCGGGTCGTCCCGATCCCCGCGAGCAGGCCGAGGCCGATCAGCAGGCCGCAGCACGCGCCGCCGAGCAGCGCGCCCGCGAGGTCGCCGAGCAGGCCCGTCGTGACCAGGAGGCCGCCGCCGAGCGGTTCGCCAAGGAGCGGGCCGCCCAGGAACGGGCCCGGCAGGAGCAGGCGGCCCAGGAACGGGCGGAGCAGGAACGGCAGCAGGACCAGGTCGCCCGCGAGGCCGCTCAGGAGTCCCGTGAGCAGGAGTCCCGTGAGCAGGAGTCCCAGCCGCTGGAGCTGAACGGCTCGGCGAGCGAGACTGCGGCGCAGGAGACCGTTGCGGAGCGCGAGCCGGGCAACGGCTCGGGTCCGGACCAGGCGGCACACGGCACCGGCCTCAACATCCGGCGCTTCACCGCTCCCCCCGAGCACCAGCCGGGCACGCGCAACGGCTCGGCTCCGGCGTTCGGGGAGGGCTCGTTCGCTCAGAGCCCGCTGGCACAGAGCCCGTTCCCGAAGAACCCGTTCTCCCAGGCTGCCAACGGTGCCGCCACGAACGGGTCGGTCACCAACGGCACGGCGCACGCCGACATCGAGGCGCCGGTCGAGGAGGCCTCCGCCGTCGAGGCAACGCCGGACGACGGCGTCACCGAGGCAACGGCCGAGGTCGACGCACCGGCCGAGACCACTGCGGAAGAGGTGGCTGCGGATGAGGTGGTTGCCGAGACGGCTACCACCGCGACCGCTGACGCCGACGAGCTGCCGGAGTCGGCCGACGGCGATGCCGAAGCCGAAGCCACGATCGACGCCGCGGCCGGAACGCCTTCCGATGACGTGTCCGACATCGACAGCGACCAGGACGTGCCCGAGCAGAGCCTGAACGAGACGTCGACGCCCGTGGACGGCACCGACTCGCCGACCACAGCGCTCCCGGTCGTGTCGGCACTGCCGCTCAGGCAGCCGCCCACGGCCGCGATGCCGACAGCTCCGCCCGTCGTCGTACCGGAACCGCCTGCCCTCAACCCGCGGCCGCGGCCGGCGTTCCCGTTGCGCCCACGTCCGGCACCGGCGGCCGCCTTCGGCACCGGAGCCGGCCCGGCACAGCCCGAACCGACCGGGCAGCGTGGCCCCCAGCAGGTGCCGCCGGCACCGCCCACCACCCCGATGCCGATCATCAGCCGGGCGGGTGCGCTGCCCCAGCGCAGCGACGTGCAGGCTGAGCCGGTGCAGCAGGCCCCGTCGATCCCGCAGGCCCCGTCGATCCCGCAGGTCCAGCCCACCCAGGCCCAGCCCAGCCAGGAGCAGCCCGCGCAGGGCCAGTCCGCGCAGGGCCTAGCGGCCGAGACGGAGCAGGCCCCGGTCGAGGCGCGGCAGCAGCCCGGTCCCCGCCCCGCACCGCGCCGGCCCGACGAGCTGTTCGCACCGAACGTGCCGGTCATCGCGGAGCCCGGTTCGGCGGGCGGGCGCAGCGACGCCGACAGCTTCGAGCTCGGCGAGACCACACCGATCTTCGAGGAGATCGCGTCGGCGTGGTTCCGCTCGAACCGGCCGGTGCCGGTCAACTGGGAGACCGAGGACGCCGACGAGCCCGCACCCGCACCGGTTCGCGCACCGCGTCCGTCGCCGGCTCCGATCCGGACGCCGGCCCCGCAGGTGGTCGCACCCGCGCCGGTAGCGGTTCCCACGCCCCCGCCGGCGGCGGAGGAGCAGCCCACCGCGTTCGCGAGCATCGCCGACGAGGGTTGGCGTGCGGCGAGTGGTGCCGAGGCAGACCGAGGCGACGAGCTGACGGCAGCCGGGCTGCCCAAGCGGCGCCCGCGGGCGCGGCTGGTCCCGGGCAGTGCAGGATCAGCGGTGCTGGCTCCGCCGGTCACCTCGGTTCGCAGTGCCGAGACGATCCGCGGTCGGCTGGCGAGCTACCAACAGGGTGTTCGGCAGGGTCGGGAAAGTCGGATGCGTGGCGGCGAAGCAGACGTCGACGCAGCTGACACAGGTACGAAGCCCGCTACCGCGGGTGGCCACGATGAGGAGTTGTCATGACGGCACCGCAAACGCAGCCGAGCCGATTCGGCTGGCTGGTCACCAACTTCGCTGAACGCGTTCCCGGCGTTGCGCATGCCATCGTGGTCTCCGCCGACGGGCTGCTGCTCACCAGCTCCGACCGGCTGCCGCGCGATCGGGCCGATCAGCTGGCCGCCGTCGCGTCCGGGCTGATCAGCCTGACGCAGGGCGCTGCCCGCTGCTTCGACGCCGGCGGCGTGGTGCAGACGGTCGTGGAGATGGATCGTGGGATCGTCCTGCTCATGTCGATCAGCGACGGCTCCTGCCTCGCCGTGCTCGCCTCGCCCAGCTGCGACATCGGGTTGATCGGGTACGAGATGACGCTGCTCGTCGACCGGGTCGGTCAGCTGCTCACCCCGGAGCTGCGGGCCGAGCTCCAGAACACCTTCAGCTTCTGATCCACCCAGACCATGACCAGGCAGACGATCGGTAGAAGGCAGGTGATGTCCGATGACCTCCGGTCCCGATGACGAGCGCCGGCAACCCTCGGAGCCGACGTTCGCCGACGTCATGAACGGGTTCAGCTTCGACGCGAGCCGTTCCCCGAAGCGCCGCAGGTGGGGACGTCGCAAGGGCGCCGACGTCGATCCTGGTCCGCTCCCGGGTCCGCCGGGTCTCGAACAGCCCGTTCCGCCGCGGCCGGCACCGCAACCGCTGGTGCCGTCGGGGCCCACCACGGCCCCGATCGACATGCGGCTCATGTCCGTCGAGGAGCCCGATCAGAACGCGGGCGCCGCGGCGGTCCGGCCGTACACGTGGACGGGCGGGCGCACCAAGTCCGGCTTCGACCTGGCGATCGAGACGCTCGTCTCCACCAGCCAGCGCGGCCGGGATCAGATCGGCCTGATGCGGGTCGAACACCGCGGTATCGCGGAACTCTGCGAGCAGACGCGGTCCGTTGCCGAGGTCGCCGCGCTCATGTCCCTCCCCCTCGGCGTCGCCAGGGTGCTGCTGGGTGACATGGCCGGACTCGGCGTGGTGACTGTGCACCAGACCGCGAGCAGTGCCGGCAACGCGCCGGACCTCGCCCTGATGGAAAGGGTGTTGAGTGGACTCCGTCGGCTCTAGCTACCCCGGTGGCGGTGGCCCCCGAACGATCGCAACCGCTGCCACGATCTCCGCGAAGATCGTGGTGGCAGGGGGCTTCGGTGTCGGCAAGACGACGTTCGTCGGCTCGGTCTCCGAGATCATGCCGCTGACCACCGAAGCCGTCATGACCGAGGCCAGCGCGGGCGTCGACGATCTCGCCGCCACGCCCAACAAGGTCACCACCACCGTCGCCATGGACTTCGGCCGCGTGTCGCTGGACCGCGAGCTGATCCTGTACCTGTTCGGCACGCCCGGGCAGCACCGGTTCTGGTTCATGTGGGACGACCTGGTCCGCGGTGCCATCGGTGCGGTCGTGCTCGTCGACACGAGGCGGCTGGCCGACTCGTTCGCGGCCATCGACTTCTTCGAGGACCGTGGCCTGCCCTACGTCGTGGGCCTCAACGCCTTCGACGGGCTGCTGCAGCACCGGGTCGACGACGTCCGCGAGGCGATGTCGATCGATCCGGCGATCCCGATCATCACGTGCGATGCCCGCAACCGGGAGTCCACGAAGCACGCGCTGATCGCGCTCGTCGAGCACGCGATGCAGTACCACCTGGCGGCGCGCGCCCGCTGAACACTGGTCCTCGCACACCGTCGCGGGTCCTCGCACACGCTCCACGGTGTGCGGGGACGGGTGAACGTGTGCGAGGTGGCGGTCAGTCGTCCACCAGCGCCAGGCTCGTGATGCGGTGCAGCGGCACGCGGTGCAGCGCACCGTCCACGGTGTCGCGGCCCTCCACCACGCCGGCGCCGATGCTCAACGGTTCCAGCACCCGCTCGCCCGCCACCCCGTGGCCGTCGACGAAGCCGATCCAGACCGTGCGGCCCTGCGCCGTCGCGGTGCGCAGCAGGTCGAGCGTGGAGCCGTTGGCGAAGGACTCGGCGCCCTTGCGCATCCCGGCCAGCGCGTCACCGGCCCGCATCCGAGCCACGAGCGCCGCGAGCTGGTCGGGATCGGGATCCGGCGGGGTGCCCACCCGTTCGCTGCTGCGGCGGCGGGGAGCGGTGCGCTTGCCACGGTCGGTGAGATCGAGGACCGCCCCGCCGGTGTCCTCGGCCGCGGGGGTGAACCCGGCCTCGCGCAGTGCGTCGAGCAGCTCCACGAGCGGGAGCGGGCTCACCAGCACGGTGGGGGCGAGCCTGCGCAGCTCCAGCCCCGGCGCCGCCGGGTTCGCGAGCACCTCGGAGATCAGCACCTCGTCGTCGGAGCGCAGGAACGAGGCCGCTGCTCCCCCGCGGAGCCTGCCGTGGCGGCGGGCGACGTCGTCGACGAGGTAGCTGAGGCCCTGGGGCACCGGCGTGGCCGAGCGCTTGGCGAGCAGCTCGTGCAGATCGGCCGCGGAGCGGCCGGCGTCGAGCGCCCGGCGGATCGTGGCCTCGGTGAATCGGTAGACCGTGGCTCCGCCGGCGGACTCGACCTCCGCGAGCAGCCCCAGCTCGCGGGCGAGTTCGGGTTCCAGCGGGCCCGGCGCGATCGCGGTGAGGTCGGCCTGGAGCAGGACGTGGTCAACGGGCTCCGGAAGGGTGGCCCGCAGCTCGGCCACGAGCCGGTCCTGGTCGCCGAGCAGCGCCCGGCCCGGCGTGGACAGCGCGTCGAGTGCCACCACCCCGAGCACGGTGGCCTCGGCGAGCACCCAGCCCACCACCTCGTCGCGCAGCCGGCCGCCGCGCCGCGGCGCCCGCCAGGCCAGCACGTCGGCCAGCGCGGAGGCCGACCCGGCAGCCGTGCCGGGAGGCATCTCGGCGAGCCCGGCGAGCACGCGCCGCCGGTCACGCGGTGCCAGCGGGCGGCGCACGCCGTCCGACAGCGCCGCGATCGCACGGCCGGCGTCGTCCTTGCGACCCACGAGGCCCGGCAGCCGGGGCAGCTCCAGCCAGGTGCGGGCCAGCAGGGACCACCGCAGTTCCGGCCCGCCTACCGCCCAGACGTCGACGGCGGTGGTGGGCACCCAGTCCGGCGCCATCCCGTCGCCGGGGCCGATCAGATCGGCGGCCACCGCCAGCTCGATCAGCAGTGCGGCGATGCCCTCGTCGGCGTCCATCTCCTTGGCGGCCCGGCGCAGCTCGCGCACCCCGAGCCCGCCGGAGCGCAGCACGGGCGGCGGGGTGCGGCTCCAGAACGCGACGAGCAGCTCCACCTGGCGCAGGACGCCCAGCGCCGCGCCGCCCGCCGTGCGGTCGACGACGTCCGCGCCGCGGTTGTGCGCACCGATGTCGGGAGGGGTGACGGCGATCGGACCGAGCGGGCGGTCGCCGCGCAGCGCGACGCCGACCTGCCGGGGCAGCTCCACCGTCTCGGGGTCGACCCGCAGCAGCAGCCCGCGCGCGATCAGCCGCGCCACCGGGCTGGCGGGATCGGCACCGCCGCGGCTGCGCCCGATCGGCGGCCCGACGGCCAGCGCGTCGAGCACGCGGCGCTCGTCGGGCTCGACGGCGGCGAGCAGCCCCGGCAGCGCCGAGGAGCCCGCGAGTCCCTGCGCCGGTCGACCCAGCCCACCCGGGTACCGGGGCACGACATCCCGCGCAGCCGGTACCAGCGCCAACGCGGTGTCGGTGCCCCAGACCAGCGCACGCCCGCGCAAGGCGCTCAGCGCCGCGCTGAGCGCCTTCTGCGTCATGTCGGGACCCAGCAGCCCGGCGAGCTCGGTGCGCGGCACGGGCGCCGAGTCGGCGTCGGCGACGACGAGGGCCTCCAGCACGGCCAGCCCGATGGTGTCGAGGTCATCGCAGGCCCGGTGCACCGACGCCCGGATCCCGGCGCGGGTGGCCAGTACCGTGAGATCGGCAGGCGGTGGCACGGCGAGGTCCGGGCGCAGCCGCAGGAGTGCGGCGAGCGTCGCGTCGTCCTGGGCGCGCAGCCAGTCGACCAGCGTGGTGGGCATCCTGTCCAGGCTACTGGTCGGTCGCGGTCGCGCCGGGAGAAGAGTGGCGGACGCCCCGGCGACAGCGGGTGTGGGCGTGCGAGATACTTGCACCAGACCGCCCCACCACAGGAGGACACCGTGGCCAAGCCCGCCCGCCCGGGTCGCATCGATCCCACCTGGCCGGAGCTGCCCGACGGCGAGCACCCCGTCAGCGAGCTCGCCAGCCCGATGCAGGGCTCGCTGTCACCATTCGGTGATCTCGAGTTCCCCCTCGACTCGGTGCCGTACGAGCACCCCATCACCAAGATCAACAAGTAGATGTCCGCTGGGTCCGTCCGGACCGATCGAGAAGGCGAATGACCCAGGAGATCCCACCCGCTGCCGGGCTGCTGCTCGCCGGGGGCGCCGGGCGCCGTATGGGCGGGCCGAAGGCGCTCGTCGAACTCGGCGGCGAGCCGCTGGTCCGCCGGGCGCTGCGCGCGCTCCACCAGGGCGGTTGCACGCCACTGGTGGTCGTGCTCGGCGCCGCAGCCACGGAGGTGCGTGCCGCGCTGCCCGATGGAGTGCGCGCGGTCGTCGCCAGCGCATGGGCCGACGGCATGGGCGCGTCGCTGCGGGCCGGGCTCGCGGCGATGGCCGACCTGGATCCCGTGCCGGACGCCGTGCTGGTGCACCTCGTGGACCTGCCGGGCGTCACGGACGCTGCGATCGCCCGGCTGACGGCAGGCGCCACACCGGACGTGCTGCGCCGCGCGGCCTACGACGGCGAAGCCGCACACCCGGTGCTGATCGGCCGCACCCACTGGGCGGCGGTGAGCACGTCCGCCACCGGCGACGCGGGCGCCCGCGGCTATCTCGCGGGCCATCCCCAGCTGGAACTGGTGGAGTGTGGCGACATCGCCGATGCCGGCGACGTCGACACACCCGAGGAGCTCGCGCGCTTCCGCGCGCGCAGCGCCACTGCTACAGACTGATCTGCTGACCCGGGAAGATCGAGTTCGGGTTGCCGGCGAGCGCCGGGTTCTTCTGCACCAGCGCCTGCCAGCCACCTGCGACGTTGTTGCGTGCCGCGATCAGCGACAGCGTGTCGCCGGACTTGACGGTGTAACCGCCGGTGGTGGGCCCGGACAGGCGCACCTGCTGCACGGGGGCGGGAGCCGCGGCTCCGGGCGCCGACCGCTGCGTTGCCGCCTCGCCGCGCGCCCCGGCCTTGACCGAGCACACCGGCCAGGCGTTCCAGCCCTGCGACGCGAGCACGCGCTCGGCGACAACGATCTGCTGGGCCCTCGTGGCCTTGTACGCCACGGGGGCGAACTCGCCGCCACCGAAGCCCGTCCAGGTGGTGGGGGAGAACTGCAGGCCACCGTGGAAGCCGTTGCCGGTGTTGATGTCCCACCGGCCGCCGCTCTCGCACTGCGCGACCCGGTCCCACGTGGCATCGGTCGCGGCGTTGGCAGCCGGGGCCGAGATCAGCAGCGGGGCGCCGACGACGGCGCCGGCGAGCGCGGTGCGGGCGATGGTGCGCCCGGTTGTGCTGGGGACGCGATGACGGCCGCGGTAGCGAGCCATGAGTGTCTCCGGCGCGCTGCGCAGACCTCCGCCGGGGAGCTGGCGGGTGGCGGCCCTGGGGTGACCGCCGAGGTCGTTCCTGTCCCACGCGGGGTTCGTGAGGCAATGGGGGGCCGGGACCGCCGGACAGGGGAGCGCTGCGGTCTCGGAGCCGACCCGGACCGGGGAGTCCGTGAGGGCCATCGAGCACGCTACGTGTGACTTGCCTGAGAGGGAACCCGGCGTGGCGGTCCAGGCGCGCCGATGCGCACTGGGCCGAACGGTTCAATCAGGTGGTGTCCCCGCAGCTCACGGTGACAGCGAACGGGGACGAACCCGTTCAGGGGAGGTTGCCTCAAAGTGACTCACATCACTCGAATGGCCGCTATCCGGACCTCTCCCCCACCTCGCAACGCCACGGTGCGTCACGCCGTAGGGTCACCGTCGTGGAGCTCTCGCACGTCGACGCCGCAGGTGCCGCCCGGATGGTGGACGTCACAGGCAAGGAACCGACCGCGCGCACGGCGGTGGCCACCGGCACGGTCCGCACCACGGCCGAGGTGATCACGCTGTTGCTGCGCGACGGCCTGCCCAAGGGCGATGCGCTGGCCACGGCCCGCATCGCCGGGATCATGGGCGCGAAGCGCACCCCGGACCTCGTGCCGCTGTGCCACCCGATCGCGCTGAGCGGCGTCACCCTCGACCTCGAGGCCGAGGGTGCCGAGATCCGGATCCGCGCCACGGTCCGCACCACCGATCGCACCGGGGTCGAGATGGAGGCGCTCACCGCCGTCGCCGTCGCCGGGCTGACGCTCCACGACATGATCAAGGCCGTGGATCCGGCCGCCGTGCTCGACGCCGTGCGCGTCGAGCGCAAGGACGGCGGCAAGACCGGTACCTGGGTCCGGCCCGCGGAGCGCTCGTGAGCGCCCCGGCCCGCACCGCGCTGGTCGTCACGGCGTCCAACCGCGCCGCCGCAGGCGTCTACGCCGACCGCGGTGGCCCGCTGATCGTCGAGTGGCTGCGCGAGCGCGGCTTCGACACTCCCGACCCGGTCGTCGTACCCGACGGCACGCCGGTCGGCGATGCACTGCGCGCCGCGGTGGCAGGCGGCGTCGACGTCGCCATCACCACCGGGGGCACCGGCATCTCTCCCACCGACGCCACCCCCGAGGTCACGCGCGCCCTGCTCGACTACGAGGTGCCGGGGCTCGCCGACGCGATCCGGGCGGCCGGTGCGCCGAAGGTGCCAACCGCCGTCCTGTCGCGCGGGCTGAGCGGCGTCTCGGGACGCACGCTGATCGTCAACCTGCCCGGATCGCCCGGCGGCGTCCGCGACGGGCTGTCCGTTCTCGACGGCGTGCTGCAGCATGCGGTCGACCAGCTGCACGGGGGTGATCACTGATGGCCGCAGTCGTCTTGCGGGCCGATGTCGGCGAGGATCTGCTCGACGTGGCGGAGCTCGCCGCGCTCGTGGACCAGGCCGCGGCCGGGGCGGTGGTCACGTTCGCGGGCGTGGTGCGCGACCACGACGGTGGCCGCGCGGTCAGCGAGCTGTCCTACAGCGCGCATCCCACCGCGAGTGCGGTGGTGGCGCAGGTGGCCGCCGACGTCGCGGCGCGGGCCGGTGGGGTGCGGGCCATCGCGGTGAGCCACCGCGTCGGGAAGCTGGCGATCGGCGACGTCGCGCTGGCGTGCGCGGTTGCGGCCGACCACCGGCGCGAGGCCTTCGAGACCTGCGCCGAGCTGGTCGACGAGGTCAAGCGGCTGCTGCCGGTCTGGAAGCAGCAGACGTTCGCCGACGGCACCGACGAGTGGGTCAACTCGACCTGATCGACGCGTCAGGTCGAATGTTCTCGCCTGCCCGGATCCGACGCCTGCCCGAACGCCGATCGACCCCTGATCGGCGGTGATCAGGGGTCGGTGGCGGTGGCGGAACTCAGAGAACGATCTGTTGCCCGATGCGCAGCGCGTTCGGGCTGCTCAGCACGTCGGAGTTGCGGGCGTAGAGCGCCTGCCAGCCGCCGGCCACACCGTGCGCGGCTGCGATCTTGCTGAGCGTGTCGCCCGCGACGACGGTGTAGTTCGCTCCGGCCTTGGCCGGTGCGGCGGCGGGAGCCGCCGGGGCGGGAGCCGAGGCGCGAACCGTGCTCGGCTCGGCCGGGAGGCCACGCAGGCCCATCTTGGTCGAGCAGGAGGGCCAGGCGCCCCAACCCTGCGCGGCGAGCACGCGCTCGGCGACGGCGATCTGCGCCTCACGGCTGGCCTGCCAGGCCTCGCCGGTGCCACCGAATGCGCGCCATGTCGACGGCGTGAACTGCAGGCCTCCGGAGAAGCCATTACCGGTGTTGATGTTCCAACGACCGCCGGCTTCGCACTGGGCGAGCTTGTCCCAGGCGGAGTCGGGGGCGGCGTTCGCGGTGCCGGCGAGCACAATCGGGGTACCGACTGCCACTGCTCCAGCAACTGCCAAACGAAGAAGACTTCGGCCTGTGCGATGCGCGGGTCGAGAAGTCATTTGTGTTGTTCTCCTTGTCGCACCGTCGAGGAGGATGCGCTCGTCAGCGGGCAGGGAGTGACCCGGCCGAGCAATCCCGGTCGTTCTCGCAGGAGCCGGGGGGACTCCTGCGAAATGTGCGCCTCGGCCCTGTCCCGCACTCCATCTCGACGGACCGGAACCGCGGGACAGGGCCTGGCGCGACGGTTCCGGATGCATTTTCGATCGTTCTCACGAACGGCCGACCGACGACGCTACGAGTCCAGGGCCGGAAACCGTCAATCCTCGACAGGGTGACCATCGTCACGGTAACAACAGTTTTATCGTTCCGATACATGGATTACTGCAGGTCAGAGGGATGTGATCACGGCCAGATCACGATCCGGTCAATACCTCCAAAACGAAACTATTACCGACTGCGTCACACCCGATAGTGGACGGAACGTGGTCACTCGATCACTGCGCGCTGGACTCCCTCGCCCTCGAAGTGGCCCGCAGGGCGGTCGGTCAGTCATGCTGTCGGGGTGAACCATCCCGACGCGGCCGTCGCGGCCTCCCCCGCCGCACTGGCCACCGCGCTGCGCTCCACGGGGTACCTCGCCGACGACGGCCTGGCGACCGCCGCGTACCTCGCAATGCAGATGAATCGGCCCCTTTTCTGCGAGGGAGAACCGGGCACCGGCAAGACGGCATTGGCACAGGCATTGGCGCAGGTGCTCGGAGCCGAGCTGATCCGGCTGCAATGCCACGACGGCATCGATGCGTCCCAGGCGCTCTATGACTGGGACTTCCCGCGCCAGCTGTTGCACCTGCGCGCGATGGAGGCGGCCGCGAGCGCCGGCAACGAGAAGCTCGACGCCGATGCGGTCGAGGCGTCGCTCTACGATCGGCGGTTCCTGCTCGCGCGACCGATCCTGCGCGCGCTGCAGACCACCCCCAGCGTGCTGCTCATCGACGAGGTCGATCGCGCCGACGACGAGTTCGAGGCCTTCCTGCTGGAGGTGCTCACCGAGCACGCCGTCACCATCCCCGAGATCGGCGAGATCCGGGCCGAGGTGCCGCCGCTGGTGGTGCTCACCTCCAACCGCACCCGCGAGGTGCACGACGCGCTCAAGCGGCGCTGCCTCTACCTCTGGCTCGACCACCCCGACATCACGCGCGAGATCGAGATCCTGCACAGCAGGCTGCCGGGGCTGCCCGAGCGGCTGGCCGCGGAGGTGGCCGGTGCGGTGCGGGCACTGCGCCAGGCCGACCTCATCAAGCCACCCGGCGTGGCCGAGACGCTCGACTGGGCCCGCGCGCTGCAGCTCGTCGGAGCCACCCACCTCGACGTCGACAGCGCCGCGGCCACCCTCGGCGCGGTGCTGAAGTACCGCGAGGACGCCGATCGGGTCCGCAAGCAGCTCGACACGCTGCTCGCCTCCTGAGGATCTGCACCCGATGACGAGCACCATCACACCGGCAGACGTCAACGGCGATCCGATCCCCGGGCTCGTCGGCTTCACCGCCGTGCTGCGGGCGGCCGGTCTCGCCATCACCACCGACCGGGTCGCGGCGTTCCTGTCCGCACTCGACGCGCTCGACGTCACCAGCCGGATGCAGACCTACTGGGCGGGCCGGCTGACGCTCTGCTCCGATCCCGACGACCTGCACCGCTTCGACCGCGCGTTCGAGGAGTGGTTCACCCCGCCGCGCGGCAGCCGCACCCGCATCACCGACGACCGTCCGGCACCGCCGCCCCGGATCGCGGCGCTCGGCCCGTCCGACCCGGGCACGGGCGAGGACGACGGCAGGGAGGCACCGCAGATCCACGCGCGGGCGAGCGGCACCGAGGTGCTGCGCCATCGCGATCTCGCCGAGCTCAGCCCGGCCGAGCGCGAGCACCTGCGCCGGCTGCTCATGCTGTTGCGTCCGGAGATGCCGCAACGACCGTCGCGGCGCCTGCGCCCGGCTCGGCACGGCGGGCCGGATGCGGGCCGCACCCTGCGCGCCATCCTGCGCAACGGTGGGGAGCTGCGCCACCTGCACCGCCGCGACAGCTCACCGCGGCCGCGCAAGATCGTGCTGCTGATCGACGTGTCCGGCTCCATGGAGCCCTACGCCGACGCCCTGCTGCGCTTCGCCCACGTCGTCGTGCGGCGCTCGCCCAGCACCGTCGAGGCGTTCACCCTCGGCACGCGGCTGACCCGGATCACCCGCGAGCTGCGCATGCGCGATGCCGACCACGCGCTCAGCGCGGCCGGCAAGGCGATCCCCGACTGGTCGGGCGGTACCCGCCTCGGCGAGGTGCTGCGGGCCTTCGTCGACCGCTGGGGACAGCGCGGCGCGGCCCGACGGGCCGTCGTCGTGGTGTTCAGCGACGGCTGGGAGCGTGGCGAGACCGATCTGCTCGCTGCCCAGATGTCCCGGCTGCGACGGCTGGCCCACCGGATCGTGTGGGTCAACCCGCATGTCGGCAAGGAGGGCTACGCGCCGGTGCAGGGTGGAATAGTCGCGGCACTTCCGTACTTGGACGACTTGTTGGCCGGGCACAGCCTGGCCACGCTGGAACAGCTTCTCGAGGTGGTGCGCGATGCGTGATGTGCTGGCCAAACTGGACGAGTGGTGGAGCAAGGGCGACACCGCCGCGCTCGCCACCGTCGTGGGCACCTACAGCTCGGCCCCGCGCCAGCCCGGTGCGTCGATGCTCGTGGGTTCGGAGGGCGAGGCCGTCGGCAGCGTGTCGGGCGGCTGCGTCGAGGGTGCGGTGTACGAGCTGGGGCAGCAGGTGCTCGCCGACGGGCGGCCGCTGTTCCAGCGCTACGGCGTTTCCGACGACGACGCGTTCGCCGTCGGGCTCACGTGTGGCGGCATCATCGACATCTTCGTGGAGAAGGTCGACCCGGAGAGCTACGAGCAGCTCGGCCGGGTCGCCGAGGCCGTCCGCGGCGAGTCACCGGTGGCCGTGGCCACCGTCGTGGTGGGCCCGGCCGAACGGTTGGGCAAGCGGCTGGTGGTCTGGCCCGACCGGGTCGAGGGCAGCACGGGTTCGGGCCGCCTCGACGACGCCATCCGCGACGACGCCCGCGGGCTGCTCGACGTCGGTCGCAACGCGATGGTCACCTACGGTGTCGACGGTCAGCGTCGGGGTGAGGGCCTCTCGGTGTTCGTCGAGTCGTTCGCCCCACCGCCGCGCATGATCGTCTTCGGAGCCATCGACTTCGCCGCGGCCGTCGCGCGCATCGGCAACTTCCTCGGGTTCCGGGTCACCGTCTGCGATGCGCGGCCCGTGTTCGCCACCGCGTCGCGGTTCCCCGGCGCCAACGAGGTGATCGTGGAGTGGCCGCACCGCTACCTGGCCGCTGAGTCGGAGGCCGGTCGCATCGACGCCCGCACCGCGTTGTGCGTGCTCACCCACGACCCGAAGTTCGACGTCCCGCTGCTCGAGGTGGCGCTGCGACTGCCCGAGGTGGGCTACATCGGGGCGATGGGCTCGCGGCGCACCCACGACGACCGGCTCGAGCGGCTGCGCGAGCGCGGCATCACCGAGGCGGAGATCGCGCGGATGTCGAGCCCGATCGGCCTCGACCTCGGTGCGCGTACCCCCGAGGAGACGGCCGTCTCGATCGCGGCCGAGATGATCGCCCAGCACTGGGGCGGCGCCGGTGTCCGCCTCGCTGAGCGCGAGGGCCCGATCCACGTCACCTGACCCCGTCAGCGGACGATCCGTAGCAGCCGCGACGCCGGCCGGGCGCCGGGGCGGCGTTCGGCTTCCGTGAACAGGTAGCGGCCCGGTGCCGTCGCGTCGGTGCGCTCCCAGCGCTCCCGGCTCCAGGCGGAGACGTGGTAGCCGTACCGGTGGCGCAGGTCCGCGGCCAGCTCCCCGTCGGCGAGCGTCAGCAGTAGCGCCGGGCGGTGGTGCTGCAGCGTGGCGACCGCTCCGGCGAGCACGCCGGCAGGCTCACCACCGACCCGGATGAACGCCACCCGCTCGATCCGCTGCATCGCGCACACGCCGTCGAGCGTGGTGGTGGGTGGTGACTCCCGGAGCTCGGCGGCACCCACGGCCGCGCCGTGCACCCGCACCGCCGCACCGGCGAGCCGCGCGCTCACCCGCAGGAGCCGCGACGGCCGCGTCTCGAACGCGTGCACCGTGCCCGTCGGTCCGGTGAGCGCCGCGAGCCGCAGGCTGTAGGCACCGTGGCCAGCACCGAGGTCGAAGCAGACCTCGCCCGGCCCGACCAGCGCATCGAGACCGCACAGCTCGGGCTGACCGACCCCGGCGGCGGCGGCGCGGCGCAGCAGCGTGCCCATCGCCGTGCCCCGCAGCAGTGGGTCCCGCTCGATGACCGTCATGACAACAACGCTACGAGCACCGCGGCCCGGCCGCCTCCCCCGCGGTGGGCTCTACCGGTGCATCCCCGGGAGCCAGGTCAGCCGCCGACGGTGAACGCCTTGTCGTCGGTGAGCACCGGGCGCCCGGCCCCGTCGGACGGGTCGTCCTCGCGGACGCGCACCGTGTACTGCCCGGGCTCGAGCGTGATCGTGAACCGGTACGGCGCGAACTTCTGCCCCTCCGCGCTGCTGGCGACCCCCGAGCGCACCACGGCGGAGCCCCGCAGCACCTCCCAGTGCACGGTCGCCTCGAACACGGCGGCCTCGCCGGAGACCACCACGTCGCGACCGACCGTGGCGCCCTGCGCCGGGTCGTCGATCTGCACGAGCGAGCGCAGCGCGTAGACGTCGCCGCGCGCGATCGGTGCGGTGGCCGGCACTGTCCACAGCGTGTTCACGGCCCTGCCGTCCACGAGCACCCGCACCGGATCCGTGGACTGCCGGGCGCCCTGCACCGTCAGCACCAGCTGCTGCACGGCGAACGGCGCCGCGTCCGCCGCCACCCGCGTACCGTCCACACCGTACAGATCGACGGTGGTGACACCCGCTTCGGACGTGACGGGCGCGCGCAACGCCACACCTGACGGCCAGAGCGTGCGGTAGTCGGGATCGAGCGGCGCGGTGAACAGCTCGCGGACGGCGTCGCTGACCGGGTCCACGGTGGTGACGCGGTGGAACTCGCGATAGAGGCGCAGCCCGGACGGGGTCTGCGAGGCGTAGTAGACGGGCAGGGCCCGCACCTGGCCGGGTGTCGGGGTCGGGGTCGGGGTCGCGACGGTGGTGGCGGCCGGTGCCACCGGAACCGGCGCCGAGGCGCCGGAGCAACCCGCGAGCACGAGCACCAGCACTCCGAGCAGCCCGATCGGTCCGACTCGCCGCACCGCGATCACCTCCTGCATCCAGGCTGCCCGCGGGCAGCGGGGCGACCCGGACGGCGCGCCGCACCCGCACGGGTGGCACCGTGTCGCCATGCCGCTGTTCTCGTTCGAGGGCCTCGCCCCCACCGTGCATCCTTCCGCGTTCATCGCCCCCACGGCCACGCTCGTGGGCGATGTGCGCGTCGAGGCCGAGGCGTCGATCTGGTACAACGCCGTGCTCCGCGCCGACTTCGGCCCGATCATCGTGCGCGCGGGCGCCAACGTGCAGGACGGCTGCGTCCTGCACGGCGGCGACGACCCGATCACCGAGATCGGGGAGGGCGCGACGATCGGGCACCTGTGCGTCATCCACGGCTGCGTGATCGGCGCGGAGGCGCTGATCGGCAACGGGTCCACGGTGCAGGACGGCGCCCGGATCGGCGCCCGCTGCCTCGTCGGCGCCGGCTCCACCGTGCCCCCGAACACCGTGGTGCCCGACGGGCAGCTGGTGCTCGGCACCGTCGCGCGGGAGAAGGGGCCGCTGACCGACTCGGCGCGCTGGTGGGTGGACGGCAACCCGTCGATCTACCGGGAGCTCGCCGCGCGGCACCGCGATGGTGTGCGTGCTGTCGGCTGATCGCGCCAACCGTTGCACGGCGCAATAGCAGGGAGGACAGTGGACGCCATGGACGCCACCCCGTCCGGCAGCCCGGCCGAGGCGGACCAGGCCGTCGACGAGCTCGGAGCGGCCGTCATCGCGCTCATCCACGCCTGGCGCACGATCAGCCGCCGGGTTCCGGAGCATCCCCCGGGGATCGCGGCCACGATGGAGATGGCGCGCCTGCTCGGGGAGGACGAGCATCGGTTGAGCCGCATCGCCGAGCTGCGCGGGGTCGACCAGTCGGTGATCAGCAGGCAGGTCACCGACCTGCAGCGGCGCGGGCTCGTCTGCCGCCGCCCCGATCCGACCGACCACCGCGCGAGCCTCATCCGCCTCACCGCAGACGGGCTGCAGGTGCTGGAGAGCTCCCGCACGCTGCGCCAGGACTGGGTGCGGGGCGCGCTGGCCCGCCGTCCGGTCGCCGACGTGCGGACCACGGCCGAGCTCGTGGCCGCGCTGGCCGAGGAGCTCGCGGCCCGCGGCGCCGATATGCCGGACCCGCTGAGCCGGCCCGGCTGACCGACGCTGAACCGGTTGGCGCCGTCACCCGCCCCACCCACCGCGCCAACCCAGTAGCCACCGCGCCAACGTCTCGACATCGGCGCCGTGGCCAACTGGTTGGCGCGGTCAGGCGTCGGGGTCGGGCGAGCTGGCCTGCGCCCAGTACCGGCGCGGGATGCGGCCGGCCCCGTACGCGGCGCGACCGGCGTCCACCGCGAGCCGCATGGCGTTGGCCATCCGCTCCGGATCGCCCGCCCTGGTGACGGCGGTGGCGAGCAGCACCGCGGAACACCCCAGCTCCATCGCCTGCGCCGCCTCCGACGCCGTGCCGATGCCGGCGTCGAGCACCACCGGCACCCGCGCCTCGGCCACGATCATCTCGATGTTGTGCGGGTTGCGGATGCCCAGCCCGGTGCCGATCGGCGATCCCAGCGGCATCACGGCGGCGCAGCCGAGCTGTTCGAGGCGGCGGGCGAGGATCGGGTCGTCGTTGGTGTAGGGCAGCACGGTGAACCCGTCGTCGACGAGCTGCTCGGCCGCGTCCAGCAGCTCGACGGGGTCGGGCAGCAGCGTGCGCTCGTCGGCCACCACCTCGAGCTTGACGAGGTCGGTCTCGAGCGCCTCGCGCGCCAGCCGCGCGGTGAGCACGGCCTCGGCCGCGGTGCGGCAGCCCGCGGTGTTGGGCAGCACCTCGATCCCGAGGCGGCGCAGCAGGTCGAGCACTCCGGTGCCGGTGGCGGCGTCGACGCGGCGCATCGCGACGGTGGTCAGCGTGGTGCCCGACGCCACGAGCGCCCGCTCGAGGATCTCCAGGTTCGACGCGCCGCCGGTGCCCATGATCAGCCGCGAGCCGATCTTCCGCCCGCCGATCACCAGAATGTCGTCGTCCATCGTCACCCTCCCTGCACCGCCGTCAGCACCTCGACGCGGGCGCCCTCGTTCAGCTCCGTCTCCGCCCACACCGCGCGGGGCACCACCTCCCCGTCGACGGCGACCGCGACGCCGCGGCCCGGTACCCCGAGCACGCCGAGCGCGTCGGGCACCCGGGCTCCGACGGTCAGCTCGCGGCACTCACCGTTGATCCACACCTGCATGGGCCACCTCCTTCGCGAAACGACTGGGATCGGCGGCCGGCACCGCGTCCGGGACCGGGTGCCCCTGCAGCAGCGCGAGCACGGCCTCGGCCGTGATCGGCGCGAGCAGGATCCCGTTGCGGTGATGACCCGTGGCGACGAGCAGCCCGGCCGGGCCCAGCGCTCCGATCAGCGGCAGGTTGTCGGGGCTGCCCGGCCGCACCCCGGCCGCCGACTCCACCAGCGTGTACTCGGCGATGCCGGGCAGCACGCGCTCGGCATCGCGCAGCAGGTCGCGCACCCCGCCGACGGTGACGTCGGTGTCGAAGCCGGTCTCGTACTGCGTGGCGCCGATGACGAGGCCCCCGCCGTCGCGAGGCACGGCGTAGACGGGTCGCCCGTCGACGAGCGCCCGGACGGTGCGCGTCGGCGCGGGGAACGCCCCCGCACGGTGCGCGAGGCGCAGGATCTCGCCCTTGATGGGCCGGATCAGTCCGGCCAGCTCGGGTCGCAGCGCGCCGGACCGGGCGCCTGCGCAGATGAGCACGTGATCGGCAGCGACGTCGCCGCCGTCCGTGGCGACACCGACCACCTGACCGCCGTCCTCGAGCACGCCGATCGCCGAGCGCTCGACGAAGCGCGCCCCGGCCCGCTCCGCGGCGGCTCGCAGCGCGGCCAGCAACAACCGGTTGTCCACGGCCAGGTCACCGGGTACCGACAGCCCGCCGCGCACCTCCGGCCCGAGCGCGGGCTCGAGCCGGCGCAGCTCACGGCCGCCGAGCCGCTCGACGTCGCGGCCCAGCGCGGCGAGGTAGCCGGCGAGCGTGTCGAGCTCGGCGCGATCACCCGCACCGGTGGCCACCACGACGGTGCCCTCGGTGCGCAGCCCGGCCGGGCGGCCGGCCGCCGCGGTCAGCTCGGCGGCGAAGCCCGGCCACCGGTGCAGCGACGCCACGCCCAGCTCGAGCAGCGCCTCCTCCCCCGGCCACGCCTCCGTGACCGGGGCGAGCATGCCGCCCGCCACCCACGAGGCGCCCGTTGCCGGTGCCGGATCGAGCACCGTGACGTCGAAGCCGCCCGCTGCGGCGCGCCAGGCGCAGGACAGGCCGATCACGCCCGCGCCGATCACCGTGAACCGTGAAATCGTCATCTCCCCGCTCCCTGCGCCGGCATGACCCGGATCAGGTTCGACGGTCGGAACCACTGTGCGGTTCCCTCTCAGCCCAGCCGGGCTCCCGTGCGTCACCTGTCGCCCACCCTACGCCCGCGTAGTGTCGGAAACCGTGCCTGGACTCGATGGAACCGCCCTGCGCGAACGGCTGGACGACGCCCGCCTCTACCTCTGCACGGGAGCGCGGCGTGATCGCGGCGATCTCGCGGAGTTCGTGGACGCCGCGCTCGCGGGTGGTGTCGACATCGTCCAGCTGCGCGACAAGGGCAGCGACGGGCCGCTCGAGGCACGCGACGAGCTCGCCGCCCTGGAGGTGCTCGCCGAGGCCTGTGCGCGCCACGGTGCGCTGCTGGCCGTCAACGACCGGGCCGACATCGCGCTGGCCGCCGGCGCCGACGTGCTGCACCTGGGTCAGGACGACCTGCCCGTCGCGTGGGCGCGCAAGATCGTGGGCGACGACATCGTGGTCGGGCGCTCGTCCCACAGCGCCGACGAGACGCTCGTGGCCGCCGACGAGGCCGGCGTCGACTACTTCTGCGTCGGACCCTGCTGGCCGACCCCCACCAAGCCGGGACGCCCCGCACCCGGCCTCGACCTGGTGCGCACGGTCGCGGGGCGCGAACCGGCCCGCCCGTGGTTCGCCATCGGCGGCATCGACGAGCAGCGCCTCGACGAGGTGCTCGCCACCGGTGCCACGCGCATCGTGGTGGTGCGCGCGATCACCGAGGCGGCGGACCCGCGGGCCGCGGCAGCGTCGCTGGCCGCGCGCGTGCGCGCGAACTCAGCCTGAGCCGGTCGACGGCGAGCCCAGCGACGGGAGCAACCCGCCCAGTCCGCCACCACCCCTGCGATCCTGCAACGGCGTCGATGGCGTGTTCGTCGAGCTCGGATCCGGCTTGTCCGACGGCGTGGCCGGGCTCGTGGTCGGGTCGTTCGACGGGTCCGGGTTGTTGTCGTTCCAGTCCTGCTGGTCGTGTCGTTGCTGCTGGTCCTGCTGGTCGTTCGACTGCTGCTGCTGCTCGTTCTGCCCGTTGCCGGTGATGACGCGGCCGACGGACGTGCCGGCCTGGCCGGTGACCAGCGTCGACCCCTTGATCCACTCGGCGCCGGTGACGGCCAGCAGGCCCACGGCGAACGCCACCAGCGCGACGACGGCGTAGCGGAACCGCCTGCGCGGCGGGGCGGTCGGCTCGACGCGCAGCCGCACCGTCTCCGCGTCGAGCGGCAGGCGCGGCATGGGCATCGTGGAGGCGCCGCCCTCGTCGGCGGGGCGGATGCGCCGCACCAGCCGGTCGCGGGTGGTGTCGAGCGAGCGCTGGTACAGCGTGGAGGCCACCGTGCTCACCAGCGAGCCGAAGGCCGCACCGATCACCGTGCCCGTGGCCCCGAAGTAGGAACCGAGCACCGCGCTCGTCGCCGCGGCGCCCGACCCGGCCAGCACCTTGTTGACCGTGAGGTCGATGCCCTTCCTGGGCTCCTCCTCTGCAACGGCCGGAGGCGTCGGGGTGGGCCGGTTCGGGGTCGGCCGCGTCGGGGTGGGGCGGGGGGCGAACGGTGGCTGTGGCATGGCTCCTGTCGCGATCACTGCGTTGTCGTCGTACTCCTACTGTTCCAACGCGCGGTCGGCCTTGATCGCTACAGTCTGATCACTGTTCGTGAGCGCGTTCACCCCGGGAGCCGGCTGCACCCCCTTCGGTTCCACCGGGTGGCGCAGGCCCGGATGGCCCTTCGGCAGGGCCGAACGGAGCAACGGCCACGACACCGCCACGCAGACCGCGACGAGTGGCCAGGTCAGCACCAGCCGGGCCGCCGCGAGCGCCACCACCTGGTCGGCCCGGAAGAGCGGGAGGAACACCGCGAGCCGCACGAGGTACTGCGCCACCCACGCCCAGCTGGCGCGCTGGTAGCCGCGCATCAGATCCGGGTCGCGGCGCCAGCGGGTCTTCTGGCCCAGCAGCGTGCCGACGACGACGCCGAGCAGCGGCCACCGGATGACGATCGACACCGCCCAGGCCAGCGCGCTCGCCGCGTTCGTCATGATCTGGATCAGGAAGAAGTCGATCGCCCGCCCGGTGTAGAGCGCGATCAGCGCCGCGACAGCCACGCCGAGCAGGCCGAACAGCACCGACCGCGGCCTGCGACCGGTGGCCAGCCGGACGGCGCCGAGCACGGCGGCGGCGAGCGCGGCAAGCCCACTGCCCCACGCGATCGGCGACGGCCACCCGGCCGCCTGCGCCACCGTGAGACCGAGAACGAAGCCCACGACGGGCACCGTCGCGTCCAGCGCGCCACCGCGGCCGCCCAGTAGCTCACGAAGGTTCTCGGCGCGCTCGACGCGCTCCTCGGAACTGCTCATGAGGCAAGGGTGCCCTATCACCGGCCGATGTCTCACCCCTACTGGCATTCATCACGGGTTGTGGGTGATATTGAGGAGATCTCCAACCGTCGTCAGGATGGCGGGGAGGTGAACGAGAAGGGGGGCGACACCATGGGACGTTGGAACAGCTTCGTCGCCGTCGGAGACAGCTTCACCGAGGGTCTGGACGATCTGCGCGCCGACGGCACGCCCCGGGGCTGGGCCGATCGGCTGGCCGAGCACCTGGGCACCGGGCGTCCGGAGTTCCGCTACGCCAACCTCGCCGTGCGGGGCAAGCTGCTCGACCAGATCGTGGACGACCAGGTGCCGGTGGCCGAGCGGCTGCGCCCGGACCTGATCGCGTTCTGCGCGGGTGGCAACGACATCATCCGGTTCGCCTGCGACACCGACGACCTCGCCCGGCGGTTCGACGCGGCGCTGGAGCGCGTCACCGCAACGGGAGCGCAGGTCATCGTGTTCACCGGCTTCGACCTGGGCCGGATGCACCCGTTGATCCGCCGCCTGCGCGGCCGCGTCGCCTGCTACAACGAGCTGATGCGGGCCAGCGCGGAGCGTCACGGCAGCATCGTCGTCGATCTGTGGGGCATGGCCCCGCTGGCCGATCCGCGCACCTGGGGCAGCGATCGGCTGCATCTCACCGCGGAGGGCCACCGCCGCGTGGTGCTGCGCGTGCTGGAGACGCTCGGCGAGCCGGTTGCCGAGGACTGGCGCAGCCCGCTGCCCGTCGCCGCACCCAGCACGTGGCGCTCGCGCCAGCAGGAGGACCTGCGGTGGATGCGCGAGTGGGTGCTGCCCTTCGTGCGCAAGCGGCTGCAGGGCCACCACACCGGCGACGGCTTCGAACCGAAGCGCCCGGAGCTGCTCCCGCTGGACCGGGGCCCCTACCCGGTCGCCTGACGCTGACGCACACCGTGCGGGGGTCACGCACACCGTTGACGGTGTGCGTGACCCCCTGACGGTGTGCGTCAGGGAGTCTCAGACGGGCGTGAACTCGCGCGCCGCGATGTACGAGGGCCTCGGCGCGGGGGCCGCGAACGGCTCCACCAGCGCGTTCTCCACGCTGTTGAACACCACGAAGATGTTCGACCGGGAGTACGGGGTGATGTTGCTGCCGGAGCCGTGCATGCAGTTGGAGTCGAACAGCGTGGCCGAACCGGCCGGGCCGGTGAGCATCGCGATGCCGTGCCGGTCGGCGAGCGTCGTGAGGCTGTCCGGGTCGGGCGTGCCGATCTCCTGCTCGCGCAGCGACTCACGGTAGTGCTCGGCGGGCGTCTCCCCCACACACGAGACGAACGTGCGGTGCGAGCCCGGCATGATCATCAGGCAGCCGTTGTGCGTGAAGTTCTCGGTGAGCGCGATCGACGTGCTCACCGCGCGCGGTGCCGGCATCCCGTCCTCGGCGTGCCACGTCTCGAAGTCGGAGTGCCAGTAGAAGCCACCGCCACCGAAACCGGGCTTGTAGTTGATCCGGCTCTGGTGCACGTAGACGTCCGAGCCGAGGATCTGCCGGGCGCGACCGGCCACCCGCTCGTCGGCCACCAGCGCCGCCACCGCTTCGCTGATCCGGTGCACCTCGAAGATCGAGCGCACCTGCTGCGAGCTCTTCTCCACCACGGTGCGCTCGTCGGCGCGCACGGTCGGGTCGGTGGCCAGCCGGTCCAGCTCTGCGGAGTAGGTGGCCACCTCCGACGCCGTGAGCAGCTCGGGCACCGTGACGAAGCCGTCGCGGTCGTGCGCGGCAAGCTCGTCGCGGCCGAGGAGCCCTGGCGCGTCGACGCCGCCGTGGACCGTGGGCTCCACGCGCTCGACGAGCGCAGGGCGGTCCGCGACGCGCGTCCGGTAGCGATCGGTCGTCTGGGTGTCCAGCGTTGTCATGATTCCTCTCTCGCAGGTTCTGTGATCAGCGGGTACACCCCGTTCTCGTCGTGTACCTCGCGGCCGGTGACCGGCGGGTTGAACACGCACATGGTCCGCATCTGCGTGGTCGGCCGGAGCTGGTGGCGCTCGTTGCCGTTCAGCACGTAGATCGAGCCCGGCCCCAGCTTGTGGGTGGTGTCGTTGTCCTTGTCGTAGAGCTCGCCCTCGCCCTCGACGATGAACACGGCCTCGATGTGGTTCGCGTACCAGAAGTCGTTGATCGACCCCGCGTCCAGCACGGTCTCGTGGACGGAGAAGCCCACACCGTCGCCGGCGAGCACGATGCGCTTGCTGCGCCAGTTGTCGGTGACGACGTCCCGCTCCGTACCGGTGATCTCGTCCAGCGTGCGCACGATCATGAAGACACTCCCTCGGTGACGGCTCGGACGGAATCTGCCACCAGCGCGAGACCCTCGTCGAGCTCGGCATCGGTGATCGTCAGCGCCGGCATGATCTTCATGACCTCGTCCGACGGCCCGGCGGTCTCCATCAGCAGGCCGCGCTCGAACGCCGCGGCACAGGTCTTGGCGGCCAGCTCCGGCTGCTCGAACGACAGGCCGCGCGCCAGCCCGCGGCCCTTCGGTGTCAGCTCGACGGCCTGCGAGACCGCGGCCAGCTCGCCCAGCGCCGTGGCCACCCGCTCGCCCTTGGCGAGCGTCGAGCGCTCCAGCGCGTCGTCGGCCCAGAAGTGCCGCAGCGCCGCTGTCGCCGTGACGAACGCGGGGTTGAAACCGCGGAAGGTGCCGTTGTGCTCGCCGGGGCCCCACACGTCGTGCTCGGGCTTGATCAGGGTGAGCGCCATCGGCAGGCCGTACCCGCTGATCGACTTGGACAGGCAGACGATGTCGGGCTGGATGCCCGCGATCTCGAACGAGAAGAACGGGCCGGTTCGACCGACACCCATCTGCACGTCGTCGACGATGAGCAGGATGCCGTGGCGCCGGCACAGGTCGGAGAGCCCCTGCAACCACTCGATCCGGGCGGGGTTGATCCCGCCCTCGCCCTGCACGGTCTCGACGATCACCGCTGCCGGCTCGTTGAGCCCGCTGCCGGAGTCGCCCAGCAGCGCCTCCAGCCACATGAAGTCCGGAACGGTGCCGTCGAAGTAGTTGTCATACGGCATCGGGGTGGCGTGCACGAGCGGGATGCCGGCGCCGCCGCGTTTCATCGAGTTGCCGGTGACGGAGAGCGCCCCCAGAGTCATGCCGTGGAACGCGTTGGTGAAGTTGATGACAGCCTCGCGGCCGGTGACCTTGCGGGCCAGCTTGAGCGCCGACTCCACGGTGTTGGACCCGGTCGGTCCGGGGAACTGCACCTTGTAGTCGAGCCCGCGCGGCGCGAGCACCAGCTCCTGGAAGGTCTGCAGGAACTCGGCCTTGGCCACGGTCATCATGTCGAGCCCGTGCGTGACGCCACCCCGGGTGAGATAATCGATGAGTGGCTTCTGCAGAACCGCCGGATTGTGGCCGTAGTTCAGCGCTCCGGCTCCGGCGAAGAAATCGAGGTAGCTCCGGCCGTTGACATCGGTCATACGGGAACCGTGGGCGGTGTCGAAAACCACCGGCCACGATCGGGAATAACTGCGGACCTCGGACTCAAGATTCTCGAACACGTTCATCGTGAATATCATCCTCGCGAGATCGGGCCGATCCGGAACAGCAGCTCGGGCTCGTGATCGACTCCCAGCAGGTCGGAACCGAACAGCTCCGAGCGCTGCAGTGATGCGTCCGCCCGGCGGGCGAGCGCGGTGAAGAGCGCGACCGACGCCGCGTTGTCCGGCGTGATCGTGGTTTCGAGATGGCGGAAGTCCAGGCGCTCGGCCAGGGCATCGAGCATGGCGGCGGCGACACCGCGCCCACGGGCGCGCTCGTCGACGGCCACCTGCCACACCATCAGCGTCGACGGGTCGTCGGGCCGTAGGTACCCGGTGACGAACCCGACGACGTCGCCACCCATGCGGGCGACGACCGATGTGCTCGCGAAATCGCGGCACCACAACAGGTACGCGTAGCGTGAGTTGACGTCGAGCACCTTCGACGCCGCGGCGATGCGCCAACAGGCACCGCCGTCGGTGACCGCAGGCGATGTCACCGTGAACTGATGGACATCTGACTGAAACACCGACATGGCCGTCGACGATAACAGCGCAAATGGACCAGCGCCGAATTCGAGTGACACCACCCACAGGGTGGTTTAGGGACCCAAAGAATGGGGAATAGGCCGCGTCTACGCAGGTAACCGGCGGGTGCGATCGTGGGCGCATGACCACCACCGAAGGCGTCCGGGTCGAGATGGACGGATCGGTCCGGCGGATCGTCCTGAACCGCCCACGCACGCTCAACGCCCTCACGCTCGACGACCTCGCGACACTGCACGCGGCGCTGGAGCTGCCCTCCGGGGTGCGCGCCGTCGTGTTCGCCGGCACGGGTGACCGCGCGTTCTGCGCCGGGATGAACGTCGACACGTTCCTCGGGTTCGACCCGGCCGGCGCGCGGGCGTTCATCGCCGATCTGCGCGCGCTGCTGCAGCGCGTGCGCACCCTTCCGGTGCCGGCGCTCTGCGCGGTCGACGGCCACTGCCTCGGCGCGGCGTTCGAGCTCGCGCTGGCGTGCGACCTGCGGATCGCCACCGACCGCGCGGTGTTCGGGCTGCCCGAGATCAAGGTCGGGATCCCGTCGGTCATCGACGCGGCGCTGCTGCAGCAGTATGTCGGGCTGAGCCTGGCCAAGGAGATGATCCTCACCGGCGACGGTTACCCGGTGGCCCGGCTGGCGGCGTCCGGGCTCTGCAACGCGGTGGTCGCGCCCGTCGAGCTCGAGGCCACCGTCGAGCGGTTCGTCGGGAGGGTCAGCGGCCACACCCGGGCCGTGACGGCGTCCCAGAAACGGCTCTTCGAGCTGTGGCAGAACGGCACGCTGGCCGAGGGCACCGCGGCCAGCGTCGAGGAGTTCGCCACCGTGTTCGCCGAGCCCGAGACGGCCGCGCACCTCGCCGGCTACCGGGCGACGCTCGGTTCGCGCTGATCGAGCGCCCACTGGTTCCGGTTCGATCATGAGCCAGTGGGCGTTCGGCGGCGTCGTCCCGGCCGAGCGCCCACTGGTTCGGGTTCGATCATGAGCCAGTGGGCGTTCGGCGCCCCTACGGCACGGCGAGGAACTGCGCCACGAGCATCCGGAGGCGGTCGCGGCGCTGCGCCGCCGGCACCCGGCCGCTGCGTTCGAGCGTCACCAGCCCGTGCAGGGCCGCCCAGAACAGCTCGGTGAGGGCGGCGACGTCGCGGCCTGCCGCGACCGGCGCGGCGAACTCGCACAGCGCGTCGAACGCGTCCAGCAACGGTTGCGGCGTCTCGGACGAGGCGAACGCGAGGTCGGTGGTGAGCACGAACATCGCGTCGTAGCGGGCCGGCTTCGCGTCGGCGAACGCCAGGTAGGCGGCCGCGAGCCCGGCGAAGGCCTGCGCCGCGTCCGGGATCCCGGCGCGGATCTCGCGCAGCTCGGCGGCCAGCTCACCGAAGCCCGCCAGCGCCACCGCCGCCATGATCGCGTCCTTGCCCGCGAAGTGGCTGTAGAGGACGGGCTGGCTGTACTCGATGAGCGCCGCGAGCCTGCGGGTGGTGACCGCCTCCCAGCCCTCGGACTCGGCGAGGCCCCGCGCCGTGTCGATGATCAGCTGGTGGCGCTCGGCGCGCTCGCGCTCGCGGCGGGACTGCACGGTCATGGCCGCAATACTAGCAGTGCTAGACATTCGAGCAACGGCACTGATAGCGTCGTTTGTGTTCCTAGCACTGCTAGATCTCGGAGGGCCTCATGACGATCGCCGCCTACGCACTCGCCGGGCTGATAGCGGCCGGCATCATCTACGTCGGTGCCGCCTACCTGTTCGCACCGGCGCGGACGGCGGCCGGCTTCGGCGTGCCGAGCCCGCCTGCCGCCAACCCCTTCTACGCCGTCAAGGGCGTGCGCGACATCGCGTCCGGCTTGATCACACTCGCGCTGATGGTCTTCGGCGGCCCCCACCTGCTCGGCGTGGGGCTGCTGGCGCTGGCCGTGATCCCGATCGGCGACATGGTGATCGTGCTGCGCAGCGGTGGCACGCGGAAGGCCGCTCTCGGTATCCACGGTGCCACCGCAGCCGTCATGATCGTGATCGCCGCGGTATTGCTCTCCGCCTGACAGCTCTGACAGGGGTCAGGCGCGCAGCATCTCCTCCGACACCCGCCACAACCGCTCGGCGGCCTGCGGGTCGAGCGCGTAGTCGGCCACGCCGGTGAGGGTGCCCGGCTCGTTGGGACCGGCCTCGTTGCAGTCCTCGAAGTAGCGGCCCGCGACGCCACCGAGCAGCGGCGACGCGGCCAGCAGCACCGACGTTGCCGCACCCTGCTCCGGCGTCTTGCGACGCAGGACGGCGCCCGCCTGCGACCGCGCCCGCGCCATCTCGGCCGCCGAGACGTGGCGCTGCAGGTTGGTCATGATCGCCCCCGGCATGAGGGCGTTGGCCGTGATGCCGGCCGCGGCCCAGCGGACCGACGCCTCGAGCGCGAACAGCACGTTGGCCGTCTTCGACTGGCCGTACGCGGCCCACGGCTCGTAGTGCCGGTCCCGGAAGTGGATGTCGGAGAACATCATCGGTGAGCGCAGGTGGGCACTGGAGCTGACCGCGACGATCCGCGCGTCACCTGCCGCGGCGAGCGGGCCGAGCAGCCCGTTGGCCAGCGCGAAGTGCCCGAGGTGGTTCGTGGCGAACTGGAGCTCCCAGCCCTCCCGCGTGCGGGTCTCGGGCGAGGCCATGACGCCGGCGTTGTTGACGAGCATGTGCAGCGGTCCGGACCAGCTGCGGGCGAACGCCGCGATCGACGCGCGGTCGGCCAGGTCGAGCGGCGCCACCAGCACCTTCGGGTTGCCGGTGGTCGCGATGATGTCGCGAGCAGTACGCCTGCCGGCGGCGGCGTCGCGGACGGCGAGCGTCACCTCGGCACCTGCGCCCGCGAGCGCGCGGGCCGTCTCGATGCCGATTCCGGACGCTCCGCCGGTGACGACCGCGCGACGGCCGCCCAGGTCGACACCGGCCAGCACCTCGGCGGCGGTGGACGAGAAGGAGAACGGGGTGGTGATGAGCGTGGGTGCAGTCATGATCTTCCCTGCCTGCCGTGAAGATGAAACGGAGGAACCTCCGTTACTTCTGCACTGTAAGCGGAGGCGCTTCCGATTCGCAACCCGTACTCTCATGACATGACAACTTCCGGGACGCGGCCGCTGCGCGCCGATGCGCAGCGAAACCGCGACCGGCTGCTCGAGGAGGCCGTCCGCGCGCTGTCGCACGACGGGCCCGACGTCACCCTCGACGCGATCGCCAAGGCGGCCGAGGTCGGCATCGGCACGCTCTACCGGCACTTCCCCACCCGCGAGGCCCTGATCGAGGCCGCATACCGCAACGAGCTCGACCGGCTCTGCGACGCCGCGGCCGAGTTGCTGGCCACCATGGCGCCCGACGTGGCCACCCGCGCCTGGATGGACCGCTTCGTCGCCTACATCACCACCAAGCGCGGCATGGCCGACGCCCTGCGCGCGCTGGTCGCCTCCGGTGGCAACCCGTTCGCCCACAGCCGGGAGCGCATGCGTGCGGCGATCTGCAGCCTGCTCACGGCCGGCGCCGCCGACGGCAGCCTGCGCCCCGACGTCGACCCCTCCGACGTGCTGGCGAGCATCACCGGCGTCTCGCTCGCCGCGGGCGAACCGGCGCAGCGAGAGCAGGCCGGCCGCATGCTGGACCTGCTGATGGACGGCCTGCGCTTCCGCGCCTGAGAGCTCCCGGGAACGGCCCGATCTCCCGAAACGCCACGGGAAGCACCACCGCCGGGTTAGCGTCGCCCTCGAAGAGGGGGCACAGACGATGACACCGATCGGGCCGACGCCGACCCCGCAACAGATCACCGTGGCGCTCGACGCGCTGCGATCCGACGCCGACAGCTGGGTCGAGCACGCCGGCGCGCTGCACCGCGGCGCCGTGGCCGTCGCCGGGCTACAGGTCGATCCTGCGGCCTTCTCGTTCGCCGGCTCCGCGATCGCCGTCGCGTACGAGACGACGCGGCAACGGGTGCTCGCCCTGCTCCGGCAGGGCGCCGCCAACTTCGAGGCGATCGGCGGTGCGCTGCACGCATCCGCGGCGGCCTACGCCGCCGACGAGACCGCCGGGGTCCACCGGCTGCGAGGCATCCACTGATGTCGGGGGCACTGAAGCCGGGAGCAGGTGGCGCTCCGGCCGCGGTCGAACAGGGCATCCGCGAGATCCGGCAGGGTGCGACGGAGATCATCGACGCCGTCGACGGGGCGCTGGCCGTGCTTCCCGACGAGGTCGTCGCGTGGGCCCGGGAGGCGCTGGAGACCGCCGGGCTCCGGCTGGAGGAGTTCCTCTCGGGTCTGCGCCGGATGTGTGACTACGCGGGCTCGCCCGACACGCTGCGCGCCACCGGTTCCACGTGGAACATCGCGGTCGGCGCCGCCGTCAGTTCGGTCGGGGGCTCGGTCACGCTCGATCGGCTGCGGGTCGACGACCGCTGGAGCGGTGTGGCCGCCGACGCCTACCGCAACACGCTGCCCGCGCAGCGGGAGGCGTTGGTGCTGGTCAAGCAGATCGCCGACGACGTCGACGCGGGGCTGCAGGAGCTCGCCGGTGCGATCGAGAGCTTCTGGAACGCAGTGACGATGGCGGTGCTCACGCTCGCGGCCGCCATCGCGAGCGCGGTGATCGGCGTGAGCGCCCCGCCCTCGGCGCTGATCGCGCTCGCCGCACTGGTCGCCACGCTCACCGCCGGCATCGCGTTCCTCGCGAACGCCACCGCGGCGCTCACCACGATCACCAACGTCGCTGCGGCGCGCGCCGCGGCCCTCGACCGGGCCCTTGCCACGGACACGGCGTTCCCGGCCGGGTGTTGGCCGGTATCCACCACCGACATGACCGACGGGAGCCTCACCGACGGCGACGACACCGACTGGCACGTGCGGTGAGCCGAAATCTGGTGTCGCGCCGCACCTCGCGTTCCTAGCCTTGTGCGATGTCCGAATTGCTCACGATCGACGAGGCCGCGGTGCGCGGCATGCTCGCGCGCGCCGGGATCACCGCGCCGGTCGAACGGCTGGCGCGCCGCGCCAGCACCGTCTACGAGGCCCATCTCGGTGTCCACGATCCGGTGATCGTCAAGCTCTACGAACCGCAGGCCGCCTGGAAGCAGGCCAAGGAGATCCACGTCTACTCGCTGCTGGCGGGCGCGGGCACCGGGCTCGCCGGGCGGATCCCGCAGGTGCTCGGGCACGAGCGCGGCACCGGCCCGAACGGCCCCGCCTGCACCGTGCTGACCAGGCTCGACGGCACCCCGCTCCACGAGCTGGATCCGCAGCTCACCCCGGCGGACCGGCGCCGGATCTACGTCCAGATCGGGCAGTTGCTGCGCGCCGTTCACCGGGTGCCGATGGGTGGCTTCGGCTACCTCGTCACCGACATCCTCGACCCCGCCCCGTCCAACCAGGCCGCCCTGCACCGCATGTTCGAGCGGAAGCTCTGCGAGTTCGCCGAGCTGGGCGGGCCCGCAGACCTCGCGAGGGCGGTCCGGAGGGCGGTCGCCGATCACGCCCCGGTGCTCGCGATGCCCGTCGAGCCCGTGCTCTGCCACAACGACCTGCACGAGGGCAACGTGCTGGTGGCGCGGGCCGGCAACGTCTGGAACGTCACCGGCTTCGTCGACGTCGGGAACGCGGTGGCCGCGGACCCGGTCTTCGACCTGGCCGGTACCGACTACCGCGCCGCGCGCCACCACCCGGTGAAGCGGGCCGGTCTGCTCGAGGGCCACGGCGACCTGCCCGCCGACGTCGAAGCCCGGCTGCGGATCTACAGCACCTACCACGCGCTCGAGCGGTGGGACCGGCTCGCGAAGACCGGTGAGCAACGGCACCTGCCCGGGATCGCGGCGGACCTCGCGGAGCTCACCGGGCAGTAGGGCCCCGCTACCCCGCTGCCGAGCTCGCCCCGCCCCGGATCGCCTTGAGCGCGATCTCGGCCTGGGCGTCGGCTCCGGCCGAGTTCGGGTGGAAGGGCACCGCGAGCGCCGGGCCGTTGAGCGACACCGGGATGACACCCTCGACGTAGCGCGTGAAGGGGCTCTGGCACACGTCGTGCCCGACCGTCGGGGTCCAGGTGTCGATCAGTCCGTAGCCCGCCTTGGCCGCCACCCGCTTGACCATGGCGTTGAGCTCGTTGAGCTTGTCGTAGAGCCACGGCATGGCTTGATCGCCTTCACGTTGGCCAGGATCTTCGGCTCGGCCGCCTTGATGTTCTCCGAGATCTGGTCGATCCCACCGGCGGCGAACTTCGCCTTGCAGGAGCCGCCGAGCGGGGCCGGCAGCGTCACCCCCGGCAGCAGGGTGACCGGCGGCAGCAGATTGATGCAGCCGACGATGGCCGACGCCAGCGAGATGTCGTTGCCGCCGATGCCGATGGTGACCAGGTCCGTGGTCTTCGTCAGGTGCGAGTTCTGCGGTGGGTTCGTCCCGCCGAGCGGGGCCGGCTGCGGGGTCGCGAAGTTCTGTACCTCGGCGCCGCCACAGCTGGCGTCGAAGAACTTCGGTACCTGCAGCGCCGCCGCGATCTTCTTGGGGTAGTCCCCCGCGGACTGGACGCACCCGAGCGGCACGTACTGCCCCGTCGGCGGTCCGAGCAGGACGACGTCGGCCGTCCAGGAGTCCCCGAGCGCGACGTACTCCGCGAAGTCGGTGGCGGGGGCGGCCGCTGCGGTGCCGGCCGAACCGACGAGCGCGGCGGCGACGGTGACGGCGATCGCGGCAGCCACCTTCGACGTGCGCAGGCGAATACTGGCCCGAACGGGCATGCGGGGACTCCTTCATCCGATCGGGCCCTGGTGGCCGCAGAGCCTGGCAGCGGACTTGCACGCTCGCACAGGCTCGGTACGTCGACGAGAAGGGCGGTGGGGCATGGCTCGGGTATCCGCCGAGGTCCGACGCGAGGAGCTGGTCGAGGCCGCGATCCGGGTGATGGCCCGCGACGGGGTGGCGGCAGCCACCACCCGGGCGATCGTCGCCGAGGCCGGCATGCAGCTCGGCTTCTTCAGCTACTGCTTCACCTCGAAACACGAGCTGTTCCTGCAGGTCATCGAGACGATCAACCGGCGCAACCTGCTCGCGGGGCTCAGCGTGATCGAACCCGGGGAGGACCTGCGGTCGACGATGCGCGCGAGCGTCCGCGCCTACTTCCGCGCCGTCGAGGAGAACCCCGGCGAGCACCAGGTCACCTACGAGCTCACCCAGGTCGCGCTGCGCACCCCGGAGCTCGCCGACCTCGCGCGGCGGCAGTACGAGCACTACCTGCAGGCCTGCGCCGACTACCTCACGACGGCGGCCGCGGCTTCCGGGACGCAGTGGTCGGCGCCGTTGCCGGTGCTCGCCCGCGCGCTGCACTCCGCACTCGACGGCGCCACGCTGGCGTGGATCGTCGACCGCGACTCGGCCGCGGCACTCGACGTGCTCGCGCTGTTCGCCGACCACCTCGCGACCTCGGCCCGACCCGGCCCCATTCTTGGTCATCCGTACTAGACGCTTGACACAGTGTGTCGTTGGTCCCACTCTCGTCGCACCACCAGGTCGTGCTTCTGCCGTCTCGCTCCGGACATCCGAGGAGTCCCTCATGGGGATGACCGACAACGCCGCCTCACCGCGATCAGCGCTCACCGAACCGACGGTCCGCGTCGGGCGCCGCTGGATCAGCGCCTGGACAGCCGCGCTGTTCGGCATGTATATGGCCTACTACGCGGCCGCCCAGATCGTGCTGCCCGAGCAGGCCGAAGCGGTGGCGGGCGACGGGAAGGTCGCGTTGCTCGCGATCGTCACCGGCGTCGCGTCGATCGTGACGATCATCGTGGTCTTCCTCAGCGGGGTGCTCTCGGACCGGACGCTGTCGCGGCGCGGGCGTCGCCAGCCCTGGGTGCTGACCGGTGCCGTGATCACCGGGGTCTTCGTGGCCGGCCAGGGCTTCGCCACCACCGCGCTGGCGATGGTGGCGGTGTGGGCGCTGGCCAACGTCGGCATCTCGCTGATGACCGCCGGGCTGTTCGCGGCCGTTCCGGACGAGGTGCCCGTCACGCAGCGCGCCTACGTGTCGTCGTTCTACAGCAACGCGGTGGCGGTCGGCCCGCTCGTGGGCATCGCGCTGGTGTCCGTGCTGGTCACCGACATCCAGCCGGGTTTCCTGCTGCTCGGACTGTTCGCGCTGGTACTGGGGCTGCCCTACGCGCTCGGCACCCGCGGGCCGCAGCTGCTGGTCGCGGAACGCCCACCGCTCTCGATCCGATCGACACTGGTCGGGATCGTCGCGCCGCTGCGCCACGCCGACTTCGCCTGGGCCTGGTCGGGACGCTTCTTCATCCAGCTGTCCAACGCGCTCGCGCAGGTCTTCCTGTACTTCTACCTGCAGGACTACGTGCACTACGCCGATCCGGAGATCGGCACGCTGATCCTCGTGGTCGTCTACACCGTCGGCGTCGTCGTGGCCGCGCTGCCGTGCGGGCGCATCTCCGACCGCACGATGAAGCGCAAGCGGATGGTCGTGATCGCCTCGGTCCTGCAGGGCCTGGCCGGACTGATCATGGCGTTCCTGCCGTTCTTCCCGGCCGCGATCGTGGCGGCGCTGGTGCTCGGACTCGGCTACGGCGCCTACGCCGCCGTGGACCAGGCGCTGGTCACGCAGGTGCTGCCGCATCCGGAGGACCGGGGGAAGGACCTGGCGGTCATCAACATCGCCAACGTGCTGCCCTACGCGGCCACCGGGCTGATCGGCGGCACCGTGATCAGCCTCTTCGGCTACCCGACGCTGATGATCCTCGTGCTGGTGACCGCGGTGATCGCGGCGCTGACGGTGTGGCCCATCAAGGCCGTGCAGTGACCGTCCGGGTCCTCACGTTCAACATCCGGCAGATCCCGCTGCTCTCGGTGCTGGAGCACCCCGTCCGGCGAGCGCGGCAGGCCGCTGCGCTCGTGCTGGCCCACCGTCCGGACGTCGTGGTGCTCAACGAGGCGCATCCGCTGTCGGGCACCTGGCTGCTGCTCGCCCGGCTGCGCCGCGCGGGCTACCGCACCACGCCGCAGATCGGCACCTGGTCCGGACGTCGCCGGTGGACCGGCACGTCAGGACGCTGGAACGTGCTCAGCGGCTTCATCGGGGGTGGCGTGTCGGTGCTGAGCACGCTGCCGATCGACGAGCTGCACCAGCACATCTACCACGCCCGCGACCTGCGCACGCAGGACCGCCTGTCCCACAAGGGTGTCGCGCTGGTGCGGCTGCGCACCGCGGACGGGCCACTGTGGATCGCCGCGACGCACCTGCAGGCCGATGAGGACGGCACCTACCCGGCCACCCACGACGTGCGCATGGCGCAGCTCGCCGAGGCCCGCGCGGCGATCGCCGCCGTGGTGCCGCCCGCCGAGCCGGTGGTGATCGCAGGCGACCTCAACGTCGAGTACTGGGACTCCGCCGCCCGGCCCGGCCACGATCACGTCGCCGCCGCGCGCTCGCTCGGCGGGCGGCTGCTCCCCGACGGCCCCGTCCACGAGCACACCTACGACACCACCGTGATCCGGCTGGCCAGCAGGGAGTGCCCGGACACCCGCAACGTCCTGGACTACATCGGGTCGGTCGACGAGAACGGGCACCGCCCGGCGCTGCACATCAGCACCGCGACACTGCCCTTCCCCCGCGGTGAGGAACCCTCTGACCACTACCCCGTGCTCGGCACCGTCCGGCTCACCTGAACGCGCTCACGTCCAGCGCCTCGAGCCGGACCGGGTCGGCGAGGATGTGGATCTCGGCGATCCTCCCGCCGCGCACGGTGAAACCCATGACCCCGAGCGTCCGGCCGTCGTGGATCGTGATCAAGCCCGGTGTCCCGTTCACGAGCGCGGGCCGGGCGAACCACGCCGCGCTCGAGAACATCAGGGCCTGCGCCACCACGTCGTGGGCCCCGCGCACCAGCTTCGAGGTGCCCGGTGCCGGCGCGTCGGCACCGGCGTCGACGCGGAGCAGCACGTGCGGGTCGAGCACGGCCAGCAGCGCGTCGCGGTCGCCGCTGCGCGAGGCGGCGAGGAAGGCGTCGGCCAGCTCGCGCTGCTGCATGCGGTCGGCCGTGGGCGCGGGGACCGAACCCTGGACGCGGCGCCGGGCCCGGCTCGCGAGCTGGCGGACCGCGGCCGGTTCCCGCCCCAGCACCTGTGCGACCTCGTCGAACGGCACCGCGAACATGTCATGCAGGACGAACGCGAGCCGCTCGGCGGGGGCCAACTCGCCGAGCACCACGGCCATCGCGACGCCGACCGAGTCGGCCAGCAGCGCCTCCTGCTCCGGGTCCATGCCGTCGGCCCGGCTCACCAGCAGGTCCGGCAGGTGCACCTCGAGCGACTCCTCGTGGCGCGACCGGCGCGAGCGCAGCATGTCCAGGCACACCCGGGAGACCACCGTCGTCAGCCAGCCGCCGAGGTTCTCCACCCCGCCCGCGTCCACCCGGCTGAGCCGGATCCAGGCCTCCTGGACGGCGTCGTCGGCCTCGCTGAGCGAGCCCAGCATCCGGTAGGCCACCGCCCGCATCTGGCCGCGGCTCTCCTCGAACCGCCGGGCCAGCAGATCGTGCTCATCCATCGGTCACATTCCTCCGTCGCGATCCGTCAGTGCTGTGACGGACGAGAACCGGCCGATGTGACTCGGCCCCCTGAACGGAGATTGTCATGCAGGCACGGATGCAGAACCCGGCGATGGTCGTCCCCGGCGCGATGAAGGCGCTGCACGCGCTGGGCAAGGCCGCTGAGCACCACGACGTTCCCGCGACGACCCGGCTCCTGATCGAGCTGCGCGCCAGCCAGATCAACGGCTGCGGCGTCTGCGTGCTCATGCACTCGCAGGAGATGCGCAAGCTCGACGAGTCCGACGAACGCATCTTCTCGGTGGCTGGCTGGCGCGACAGCCCGTTCTTCACCGACGCCGAGCGCGCGGTGCTCGACCTGACCGAGTCCGTCACGCGGCTGGCCGACAGCTCGGACCCGGTACCGGACGCCATCTGGCAGGAGGCCGCGAAGCACTTCGGCGAGGAGGCGCTCGGTTCGATCGTGCTCTCGATCGGGCTGATCAACATCTGGAACCGGATCAACGCCACGACCCGCCAGGTCGCCGGCGGAACCTGGTAGCGCACACGAGGCGCTCCCGCGTCGGGCACTATCGGCGGGTGTGACCGTGATGAGCAAGGGCGCCAACGTACCCATCGACGTACCGGCCGTTCGGGCCGTCCTGTCCTGGACGGGCGGCCCGGGCGCTCCCGACGTCGACGCGTCGGCGCTGCTGCTCACCGCCGCCGGTGCGGTGCGCAACGACGCCGACTTCATCTTCTACAACCAGCCCGACCACGACTCCGGTGCCGTGCAGCACCTCGGCAAGCAGTCCACCGCTGATGCGCTGCAGGTCGATCTGCGTCGGATCGAACCCGACATCGAGCGGGTGGTGCTCGCCGCCTCGGCCGACGGCGGCACGTTCGGGCAGGTCCAGGGGCTGCGGCTGCAACTGCTCGACACGGCGTCGGGGGCGGCGGTTGCCGACTTCCCGATGACCGCCAGCACCGAGACGGCATTCATCGGCGGGGAGCTCTACCGCCGCGGCGGTGGATGGAAGTTCCGGGCCGTCGGTCAGGGCTACGCGTCCGGGCTGGGCGGCCTGGCCACCGACTTCGGGATCAGCGTGGCGGCGGAGGAGCCACCGGCCGCGGCGGCCCCGCCCGCACCGGCACCGATGGGCGCTCCCGCACCGCGGATGACGAAGGGTGAGGACAAGCTGCCCGTCGACATGCGCAAGCGATTGTCGTTGCGCAAGCAGCAGGTGGCGATCTCGCTCGAGAAGCGCGGCGCGAGCGGGCTGCGGGCGCGTGTGGTGCTGGTGCTCGACGCGTCCGGGTCGATGACCACGCTCTACAACAACCTGACGGTGGCGCGCGTCGTCGAGCGGATGGCCGCCGTCGCCGCGCAGCTCGATGACGACGGCGAGATGCAGGCCTGGACGTTCGCCTCGCGGCCGGCGCGGCTCCCCGACCTGCAGCTGGGTGACATGCCGGAGTGGATCCGGCTGCACGTCCGGGTCGGGGCGCTGATGAAGCAGCGGCGGCTCAAGCCGGGCCAGATCGACATGAAGACCGTCGGGATCGCCAACGACGAGCCGAAGGTGATCGCGGAGGTGCGACAGTTCGTGCGGGCCGCACCGGTCGCGGAACCCACGCTCGTCCTGTTCTTCTCCGACGGCGGTGTGTACAAGAACAAGGAGATCGAGGACGAGCTGCGGGCCGCGGCTGCCGAGCCGGTGTTCTGGCAGTTCGTCGGGCTCGGGCGCGCCGCCTTCGGGGTGCTGGAGCAGTTCGACACGCTGCCGGGACGGGTGGTGGACAACGTCGGCTTCTTCGCCGTCGACGACATCGACCGGCTCCCGGACGCCGATCTCTACGACCGGCTCCTGTCGGAGTTCCCCTCCTGGATCAGGGCGGCGCGCGAGCACGGCATCGTGCGAGGCTGACGCTGCCGCACACCGTCAGCCGTCGAGCCTGGTCGGCAGGCCGAAGGACGCGAAGATCTCGGAGTCCTGGAACACCGAGTTCCGGCTGATGCCCTCGGCGGTGACGGTGAAGATCTGCAGCGTGTGCAGCTCGTATCCGTCATCGACACGCCGATAGGCCGCGAAACCGGGCTGGCCGTTGCCCGCGACCACCTTCAGGCACCAGTCCGTGCCGGCCGCCGCGAAGACCCACTCCATGAACAGGCCGTAGTTGTCGGGGCCGACGAACCAGTTGAGCATCGGCGGCATCTCCATCAGCACGTCCTCGGTGAGCAGCCGCTTGAGCCCCTCGACGTCGGCGTGCTCGAACGCCGTCATGTAGCGATCGATCCAGGCACGTTGCTCGGCATCCGACGGCTCGCTGAGCCGGTCCGGCCGGACCCCGACCTCCTGCATCCGGGTACGCGCCCGCTGCAGGGAGCTGTTCACCGACACGACGGTGGCACCGAGGATCTCCGCCGCCTCGGACGCGGAGAAGCCGAGCACGTCACGGAGGACCAGCGCCGCACGTTGACGCGCCGAGAGGTGCTGCAGGGCGGCAGCGAACGCCAGCCGGACGCTGCTGCGGTCGACGACCGTGCCGGCCGGGTCGCCCGCGTCCAGCAGGGAGTCCGGCAGGGGCTGGAGCCAGGCGTTCTCCCCCGGCACGAGCGGTGCGAGCGGGTCCGACGCGGCCACCAGCCCCGACGGCAGCGGCCGGCGCCCGCGAACCTCCAAGCCGGTCAGGCAGGCGTTCGTCGCGATCCGGTAGAGCCAGGTCCGCAACGAGCTGCGCGTCTCGTCGTAGCGCTCCCGCGACCGCCACGCCCGCAGGTAGACGTCCTGCACCAGGTCCTCGGCGTCCTGGGACGAGCCGAGCATCCGGTAGCAGTACGCCAGCAGCTCCGTCCGGAACGGTTCGACCCGGCGATCGAAGCCCGCCACCTTCGTCGTCACGCCCACGCCCCTTTCCGCGGCAACTGCCTCACCGCTGCGGCGCCAGCGCGGGGCTGTTGTGATAGGCAGCGATCATCCACCGGCCGTCCCGCTTCTCGAGGACCCAGGTCGCGTTGACCTTGCCAGTGTCCGGGACCTCGGTCGCCCCGCCGAACAGGATCCCCGATTCGCTGACGACGATCGCGGCGTCCCTGCCGACGAAGCGCAGGCTGAGCTGCTTGTTGTAGGTGGAGCTGCCCTTGAGCGGGCCCGCGAACGCCAGCGCCATGCTCTCGCGGATCACCTCACGGCTGTCGCGGAGCGAGCCGGTCATGATGGCGGTCGCGTCCGCGGTGTAGTCCGCGACCATGCCCGCGGCGTCGCCTGCCTCCCACGCCCGGTAGGAGTCCACCAGCACGGCCCGGATGGCAGCCTCGTCCATCGCGCGAACGTCCGACATCGGTTCTCCCTTGCGAAGGGTCCGCCACGGGGTGCCCCGGCGAACTCCCCAGTACATACCGGCGCCGGGGCCGGAACTCACCGCGCGCGGGGCAACGCCCTTCCGGAGCCGTGCATCTGTTCAGCCAACGGCATCGTGCAAGGCTGGGCGGATGAGCGACCTCGACCGCCGGTACCTGCAGGAGCTGATCATCGCCGAGCTGGGCGTCCCCCACTCGTTCGATGCCGCAACGGATGTCGAGCGGCGCATCCGGTTCCTGACCGACCTGCTCGCCACGTCGAACGCGGCCGGGCTCGTGCTCGGGATCAGCGGCGGCGTCGACTCGAGCACCGCGGGCCGGCTGTGCCAGCTCGCCGTGGAACGCGTGCGGGCCGCGGGCGGGCAGGCCACGTTCGTCGCGATGCGACTGCCCTACGGCGTGCAGCGCGACGAGGCCGACGCGCAGCGGGCGCTGGAGTTCATCGCCCCCGACCGCACGATCATCGTCGACGTGGCGCCTGCGAGCGACGCGCTGCTCGCATCGGTCAAGGTGGAGACGACCTTCCCGGACCCGGCGCGCGAGGACTTCCTGCACGGCAACATCAAGGCCCGCCAGCGCATGGTGGCGCAGTACGCGGTGGCAGGCGCGATCGGTGGGCTCGTCGTGGGCACCGACCACGCCGCCGAGGCGGTGATGGGCTTCTTCACCAAGTTCGGCGACGGCGCCTGCGACGCGACGCCGCTGTCCGGGCTCACCAAGCGCCGTGTGCGAGCGCTGGCCGAGCACCTCGGCGCCCCGGCCCAGGTCGTGCACAAGGTGCCCACCGCCGACCTCGAGTCGTCGGCGCCCGGGCTGCCCGACGAGGACGCCTTCGGCATCCGCTACGACGACATCGACGACTTCCTCGAGGGGCTGCCGGTCGACGACAAGGCCGCCGAGACGATCATCGGATGGCACCGTCGCACCGTCCACAAGCGAGCGCAGCCCATCGCCGTGTCCTGATGACCCGATCGGCGCATTCCGGTGGCCGGACTACGGCAGGCGGGGGAGAACCGGCCGAATCGGGCATCCGATCAGGTGGAACCCCCGCGCCGATCCGAACCGTGCTGCGGCCCGGACCGATTGCCGGATGTGCCCGGTCGAGAAGCGGGACCAGGTACGTGGCCGCCGGATGTGCTGTGCCCGGCCGTACCGGCGGTGCTCCAGTGCCCCGCTCGCCGCATCACTACATGGGGCGGGCGGGGTGCCGGCGACAGGTTCGGGTCAGCGGGAGGCGCGCGGCCCGGCCGTCAGCCCGAGCAGGGCCCGCATGTCCGCCGCGGCGGCAACCCGGCGCCCGAGATCCACGGCGATGACGGGGGCGATCCGCCAGAGCGCGACGACCAGCTGCTCATCGGCGAGGTCGTGGGCGCCGTCGGCACAGCCGGACAGGATCAGGTCCGGCTTCAGCGCCGCCACCAGCCGCGGATCGGGCGCGCGGGCAGGCCCCACCGACTCGATGCCATCGAGCGTTCCCGCGCAGCCGGCGAGCGTGCCGCCCAGCTCCACCAGGAACGCCCCGACCACGTCATCGGTGACCACCAGGCGCCGGACCGAGGACGGCATGGGAACCGACACCCCGAGCCCGTCGACGAAGATCCGCCGCATCCCGCCACCACCCACGAGCCCCGCGAGCGCGGCGGGGGGCGACGGGCGACGGCGCGGTTCCTCCGCGGCAGGTCGGGACATGGATCCAGCGTAGTCGTCGGCGCCTGGGCCCTGTCACGAGAGCGCATCCGCACTGCTCCCTTGGGTTAGCCCCGGGGCACCCCGAACCAGACCGGCGACCGCGGTGTCAGCTGCTCTCGCGCTGGATCAACCGCAGCGGGGAGACCGGCAGGTCGTGCTGCTCGACGCCGGACGGCGCATCCGGCAGCTCCCACAGCAGCCGCCCGGCCAGGCGCCGCGCCGACGACCGCAGATCGAGCACCACCGTGGACAGCGCGGGCTCGACCAGCGTGGTGACCTGCAGGTCGTCCACGCCGACGATCGCCAGATCATCGGGGACGCGAACGGCGACCGCCCGGCAGGACGCCAGCACCGCGACCGCGACCAGGTCGTTGAAGGCCGCGACCGCGGTGACGGCGGCACCCGGGTCCGTCCAGGTGGCCAGCGCCTTGCGGGCGCTGTCGCGCGTGTAGCTCAGCGAGGCGACGACCGGGGCGGGGAGCCCCAGCTCGGCGCACGCCCGCCGCGCGCCGGCGAGGCGCGGCTCGCAGAACGGGCGTTCCAGCGGGTCGGAGACGGCCCCGAAACCGATCCGCCGATGTCCCCGCTCGGCGAGGTGGTGCACCTGCAGCGCCCCGACCGCGGGCTGGTCGATGGCATTGCCTGCCGGCCGGTCCGGGTCGAGGACGCCGTCGATGAAGGGGATGCCGGCGCGGGTGAGTGCCGCGGCGTCGGCCGCTGTGAGCGTGCCCAGCGAGAGGACCCCCGCCGGGTGCACGTGCCGCCATATGTCGGACAGGGGCCCGTCGACGTCGCCGACCTGCGCGAACACACACGTGTAGCCCGCCTCGCGCAGGGCGGCGGTCAGGTGGCTCTTGAACTCCTCGATGGCCTGCGCGACGGGCAGTGGTGGCAGGGTGCACAGGACGACGTTGCTGCGGCCGCTGCGCAACGATCGTGCCGCGGCCGAGGGGACGTAGCCGAGCCGATCGGCCGCATCGAGCACGGCCTTCCGCGTCTGCGCGGAGATCCCCTGGTCGCGACCGTTGAGCACGAAGCTCACCGTGGTCTGCGAGACGCCGGCCGCGCGCGCGACGTCCTGGCTCGTGATCCTGCTCATGGTCCTCCGGAGAAAGTCTCTCACGGAGCTTGCGCACGCCTGGTCGGCTCCGTACGTTCTGGCTGACACCCAGCTAATACGTATTAGAGATCCGCGCCGGAGGACGACCGTGAACGACATCGCCATCACCCGCACAGCCGCAACGGTCGCGCCGGGCTTCGAGCAGGTCGGTGTCGCCTTCGCCACGGCGCTCGAGCAGAGCCCGCGCGGCGGGGCCGCCCTCTCCGTGATCGTCGACGGCACCACCGTCGTCGATCTGTGGGGCGGGTCCGCCGACGTCCGGTCCGGCCGTCCGTGGGTCGAGTCGACCACGTCGGTCATGTTCTCGATGACGAAGGGCCTGGTCGCGCTGCTGGTGGCCCGGCTCGTGGAGCAGGGGCTGATCGACCTCGACGCACCGGTGGCGCGCTACTGGCCGGAGTTCGCGCAGGCCGGCAAGGACGCCATCACGGTCCGGCAGGTCATGGCCCATCGGGCGGGTCTGTCCTACCCCGTGCAGGACCTCACCCGCGACGACCTCCTCCGTTGGGATCCCGTCGTCACCGCTTTGGCGGCGCAGGCACCGCTCTGGACGCCCGGCGAGGCGCACCAGTACCACGCGCTGACCTACGGCTGGCTCGTCGGCGAGGTCGTCCGGCGGGTGACGGGCCTGTCGGTCGGGGCGGCGTTCGCGCGGTACCTGACCGATCCCGTGGGCGCCGAGGCGTGGATCGGCGTGCCGGCGGCCGAGCTCGACCGGGTGGCGCACCTGGCGCCCGGTCCCGGTTTCAGCCTGACGCTCCCCGACGGCGTCCCGGACCGGGAACGGTTCGAGCGCGCGTTCCAGCTCGGCGGGGCGATCCCGGCCGAAGCCGCGGGCGACGGCACCGGGCTGAACGACCCGGCACTGCAACAGGCCGAGATCCCCGCCGGGGTAGGGATCGCCACCGCCCGCGCCGTCGCGAGCCTCTGGTCGTCCGCCATCGTGGCGACGCCCGGAACCACGCCGCTGCCCGCCGCCGTCCTCGACGACATGACCGTCACCCGGTCCTCTGGGCAGCCGCTCTGGAGGATCCCTGGGCTGCCCGAGGAGTCCTGGGGAACGGGCTTCAACGTGCCCAGCGAGCCGATGCCCCTGTTCGGACCGACATCGTTCGGACACGGCGGCGCCGGCGGGCAGCTGTCGTTCGCCGACCGCGACTCCGGGGTGGCGTTCGCCTTCCTGACCAACGATCTGCAGGTCATCAACGACCTGCGCGTCGCCACGCTGATCGATGCGGTGCGCGCGAGCCTGGGCTGAACCCGGATCAGGGGCGGAGCGATCTCCGGTCGCGCTCGGAGCCCCGCAACGTCTCGGCGACGACGAGCAGCACCGCGACGTCCGGCACGTCGGCCACCCGGGCACTCGCCCAGGCCACCCACCCGTCGCGGCGCTTGATCCGCAGCTGGTCGGTCACCTCGATCTCCTCGACCTCCCGCCACGGCAGCGTGTCCTTGCCGGCGCTGATCCCGGTGGCGTCGACGGCGAGACCGCCGAACGCCAGTTGCCTGCCGTCGGCGATCGCGGTGAGCGCACGCGGCACCCGGCTCGCGACGATCTCGCGCTCGATCGTGTCGCCCAGCACGAAGAGGTGCCCCTGCGGGAGCTTCGGCGTGTGCAGGATGAGCCTGGTGCCGTCGTCGTGGACGACGGTGTAGGCGTAGTCGGTTCGTTCGTACCGGCCGTTGCGGTCGATCCGCCTGACGTTGCGCAGCAACCGGACCCTCGACCACGGCAGCACGGTGAGCGCGCCCTTGTGGTCGCCCCAGACGAGGCCCCGTTCGAACACGAAGGCCCGTTCGGGGACGTCACCGCGCGTCGCGCGGACACCGAAGGCGAACAGGATCGGGACGGCGGCGGCGAGGACGAGGCACAGCACCGCCCAGCCGGCCGACGCGCCGGCCGCGATCAGCACCACGCCGATGGCCGCCGGGATGAGTGCGAGCACGAGACCGCAGCCGATGTCGGCCGCGCCGGACGGCAGCGCGTCGCGCCCCAACGTCACCTGCAGTGCACCGAGATCGGCGGCCGCGGTCCGGACGTCGGCAGGCACCTCGTCGGGATGGGCGCCGCGGCGCGCAGCCTCGGCCCGCCAACCCCACTGCTGCGCCTCCTCCCGGTGCGCGGAGCCCGGGTTGGCGGCGAGGTTCGCCATCGCCTGCACGTCACCCGCGACCGCCGCCCGGCGCCACCAGCGCCAGGCCTCGTCGTGGGCGCCGCGCCGGTTCAGCATGAACCCGACGCCCGTCATCCCGGCCAGGTCGCCGGCCTGCGCGGCGCGCTCGTACCACCGCTCCGACTCGGCGTCGTTCCCCTGCTCGAACAGGGCCCAGCCCAACCCTGCCATCGCGGCCGGGTCGCCGGCCTCCGCTCGTGGCCGCACGCTCCGCTCGTGGTCGACGGGATCGATCTCGCTCATCGGTCCTGCTCACGGTCGGTCCACCAGTCCGGCTCGGCCTGCGCCGCGACTCCAGGCTGCGCGGACGTGATCGCGTGGCGCACGAGGAGCGTGGCGACGCCTGCCACCGCCATGACCACTCCCACGGTGATGATCCCGGGCGCTGCCTGCTGCTGACCCGTGTGCGCCGCCTGCAGCTCCCGAGATGATCCCGCCCTCCTGCCTCCGGTCCCGGCTGCCCGCACTCGTCCACCCCGCCTGGGTGGCCCCGGAGGTCCTGCGGACCGAGGTGCACTACCACGCCCACGACCCCGACCCGGTCGTGATCGACCTGACCGATGCCCACATCTGGGACGCCTCCACCGTGGCCACGCTCGACGCCATCACCACCAGGTCCGTCGACCGCGGTGCCACGGTGCACATCAACGGCATGAACGCGCACAGCCGGCTGCGCCACACCCGCCTCGCGGGCCACCTCGCCGGCGGCCACTGAGCAATTCGCCGGCGTCGTCCATCCGTACGCCGTTCAGCCGATCCGCTCGTAGCGCAGGTACACGGTGCCGCCGCGGAAGGCGCGCTGCTCGACCAGTCGCAGCCGCAGGTCGGCGCCGAGCGGGAAGTACGGCTTGCCGCCACCGGTGAAGGCCGGCACCACACTGGGGCGGAACTCGTCGATCAGGTCCACCAATGACGCGGCCAGACCGGCACCGCCGAGCGACAGGTCACCATCGATCTCCCTCTTGAGCCGGACCACCTCGTCGATCGCTTCGGCACGGCGCACCAGCCGACATCCGGGCGCGACCGACGGCAGCGAGTCGGAGAACACGATCCGCGGCGTCGCCGCGTAGAGCTGGGCGAACTCCGCTTCCACCTCGTCGCCGTCGGCACGCTCCGGCGCCGTCCAGAACTCCTCCATGACGTCGTAGAGGCCACGCCCGAACAGGAACGCCGCCGTCTCGCGGGTCTGCTCGTTGGCGAAGCGGTGCACCTCCTCGTCCGGCGCGGAGAACGCGATGCTGCCGGTCGGATCCTCGATGTAGCCGTCGAGGGAGATGCTCATCGAGTAGCTCAGTGTGCCCATGAGGGGTAGACGGCCCGGCCCACCCGAACTCATCGGCGGCGCGTCCGAACGAGGGTTGCCATCCGGTGACACCGATGCCGTGCTTCCGCGGCGAACCCCTCTCGCAGCGGCCATGTCGTCTGATGACTTTTGCGGTCAGGCTGGAAGTCGCCCCCGAGGTGCGGGCGGCCCGGCCATTCGGAAGCGACGACGTCCCACCCTGGGATGTTGCCCGAATGCGCGGTTCTCCCTGTGGAAGGTTTCCCGATGTACCAGTCTGACGCGATTGCGGCAATGGCCTTCGAGCACCGCCGAGATCTGCTCCGAGACGGCGATCGATGGCGCTTCGGAAAGGCTGCGCGCACGCACGATCGCCGACCGCGGTCGAATCGCGCCCACCGCAGTATCGGCCTGCAGGCGTGGTTCGCCGCGCTGCGCATCAGCGTCTTCGGGCGCGTGTCGGCCGCGGGCCGACACGCCGAATGACGGACACGGAGAGGAGGGAATGTCATGGACGTGGTCGTTCGCGCGCTGGGTCGGAAAGAGGCCGATCTGCTCGATGAGGTCATGGCCGGGATGTCGCGGCGAAGCCGGTTCTTCCGATTCCACACGCCGATCCGGACGCTGAGCGCGGGCATGCGCCGGGTACTGCTCGATGTCGACGACTGCCGGCACATCGCCGTCGTCGCGGTGTCGGAATCCGGTCGCCCGATCGGTGTCGCCCGCATGATCCGCGACTCCCGCGCGCCGCACGAGGCCGAGATCGCGGTGGCGGTGATCGACCAGTGGCACCGCCGCGGGGTCGGTCGGGAGCTGGTGAGCGCGCTCGCGGCCCGTGGTCGTGCGGTCGGGGTCACCCGGCTGACGGCGCGGGTGCTGCGGGAGAACATCGCGGCCCGTCGCCTGTTCGCCGCCGAGTTCCCAGGGTCGGTGCTCCGCCCCGACGGGGACGTCGTGGTGATCACCGCCGCGCTCGACCCGAACGGATGGGACATCACGATGGAAGACATCATCGCCGACCTGACGGCCTGAGACCGCTCAGTACCCTTCGTCGCGCAGCGCCGAGCGGTAGGCCGCGTCCATGGCGCGGCGGGTGAGCCTCGTGGGTGCGGCCGCGATCGCGTTCAGATCCGGCAGCAGTTCCCGGCTCCACAGGATGTCCACGGCAGCGCTGCGCACCAGGTCATGAGGTTGCGCAGGGGGTCGGTTCGGTTGTTGCCACGGCGGTCGGGGAGCGCGACGGTGACCCCGTCGAGCACCTGCAGCAGGCCCGCCCCGTCGCCGCGCGGGCTGGTGTCGGCCCGATCCCCATCGTCGCGAGAGGAGATCACGGCGAACGGCGAGGCAGCGAAGAATGCGGCGACACCCGGGGCGGAGAGCGGTCCGTCCGCCGGCTGCGCAGCGGGTGCAGGAGCGGTTCCGGGAACGGCCGTCCACAGCTTCGACCGGAGCACGCACCGCGCGCAGTGCAGGTACGCCTCGGTCATGTCGACGGCGATGCGTCCGCCGCGGTCGTCGACGGCCATGCCGTTCAGCCGGAACGCCTCCCCGAGGCCGGGGAGCAGGAACACCATCGACACCCCCGTGCCGAGCACGGGCCTCGGTGCCCCCGCCCGCATCGGAAGGGACAGGCGCGTCTCCGATTCGACGCGCGCGAACCCGGCCGCCCCGCCGACGAACCTCGTGCGGGGCGTGCCGATGATCGCGTCGATTGACAGCTTCTCGGCATTGCGCACGGCGTAGAGGCCGGTGATGAGACCATCCTCGACGCGCACCGCCACCACCGTGTCGATCCTGCCGTCGAGCCGGAGGATCAGTCCCGGGTAGCCGTTCACCTGCGCCGGCTGCAGCGGCACCGTGGCGGCGGCCGTGGCCAACCGGCTCCCGGCCAGCACGCCGGCCACCTCGTCGGCCCCCACCACCGGCGAGAGCGCGGCCTGCGCCATCCCGCCACCGTCACCCAGGAAGACGACATCCGGTGCGAGGATGTCGACGAGACCCTGCAGATCGCCTGTCTCCACCGCCCGCTGGAACGCTGCGAGCGCGACCCGGGTCTCGGCCACGGAAGCAGCTCCGCGCGGCCGGCGCGCGGCGACGTGTCCCCGCGCCCGATGAGCGATCTGCTGGACGGCGGCCGGTGTCTTGTCGACGGCCGCCGCGATCTCGTCGTACTCCAGGTCGGACACCTCGCGCAGCACGAACACCGCCGCTCGGTCGGCGTCAACGTCTCCAGCACCAGCAACATCGCGATCGAGACGCTGTCGGCCAGCTCGACGTCCTCGGCCACGTCGGGCGCGGTGAGCAGCGGTTCGGGGCAGCCAGGGACCGACGTAGGACTCCTTGCGTCGACCGAGCGTGCGCAGCCGGCTGAGCGCCTGCCGGGCGGTGATCCGGACGAGGTAGGCACGCCGGTTCTGCACCGTGGCGAGATCCACGTCCACCCACCGCAGCCAGGTCTCCTGCAGCACGTCCTCGGCGTCGGCGGCCCAGCCGAGCATCTCGTAGGCCACGGTGAACAGCAGGTTGCGGTGGGCGACGATCAACGGCTGCGGTTACTGCGTCGACGCCCACGCCAAGGAGCTGGCGGCCGCAGGCGAACCCGCGGTCCGGATCAACCTGGTCGCCGCCTGGCGCGAGTCCACCGTGTTCACCGAGATCGCCATGATCAACGCCGCCAACCGGCTCCTCACGATCACGCACACCAAGGGCGGTTCCTACGAGCCCGGCACGTTCGACCGCATGACGGATGCGGGCTCCATCGTTGGGCCGCCCGGATCGCAGGGTCGCCTACGGCCCCGGCCGTAGGCCGACAGGCGGTTCCGGCTCGGACCCCGCCAGGACACCCAGCTGTTCGGCCAGCCGCGCGAGTTCCGCCGTCTCCGCATGCGAGGTGTTGTTGAGCCCGCTGTGCGCGACCGTCGAGCTCCGCAGGAAGCGCCGCAGCACGGCCACGAGCAGCCCATGCGGCAGCACGCGGAGCGCATCGAACCCGCGGGGTACCGGACGGTTCGGCAGGGCGGCCAGGTGCTGCCGCATGAGACGGATCATGGTGCGGATCGCCTCCGGATCGCCGGCCAGCGCGACCGGGCCGCCCGCCGCGTGCACCGCCTGCCCGAGCGGCACCTCGAACGCGGCGTGCGTCTTGAGCCAGGCATCCATCTGCGGCTCGGCCTTCGCGTTGATCCCGACGGTGCGCAGTTCCCGCACGATCCGTTCCAGGCGGGGCGTGGTGCGGCCATCGGGTTCGCCGATCGGCATCGGCACCAGCCGGGTCAGGAGGCTGCTCGCGCGATAGCGCACCACATCGCCGTCCATCGTGCCGCCGGACGTGAGGAAGCCGAGCAGCACCCGCTCGAGGCCGATCACCTCGCCCAGCGGCTGCGCGTCCGCCGCCCAGTTGTGCAGGAACAGCACGTCGCCGTCGAGACCGGCGAGCGACTCCAGCACCGCGTCGACCTGGTGGGCGCGGACGACGACGGCGGTCAGGTCGTACCCGCCGTCCGGGTGCTCGACAACCGGCACCGGGAGCCGCCGGACGGTGGCGCTGTCGCCCTCGGCGAGTTGCACGCCGTGTCGGCGCAGTGCCGCCAGACGATCGCCCCTGGCGAGGAGCGAGACGTCGTGCCCGGCCTCGTGGAGGCGGGCGGAGAACAGGCTGCCGAGAACCCCGGCGCCGTACACGAGCAGCTTCACGGCCACGCCCCTCTTCACCGGGTCATTCATACATTCGTTTTATTCATACGTCTGTATAGTAGGCACACGTGGCGCCGATCGACACTCGCACGCAGATCCTCGACGCGGCCGAGCACCTCTTCGCCGAGCGCGGTTTCCGCGGAACCTCGGTACGGGCGATCACCGACCGCGCCGGGGCGAACCTGGCCGCCGTCGGCTACCACTTCGGCTCGAAGGCCGAACTGCTGACCGCGGTCATCCGCCGCGTGGTCGATCCCATCACCGCAGCGCAGGGCGCCGGGCTCGATCGGCTGCTCGCCGAGACGGCGGACCCGCCGGTCGCCGGCCTCGTGGAGGCGTTCACCGGCCCGCTGTTCGACGACGCGCGGGCCGGCGACGAGTCCGGCGCCCGCACGTCCCGGCTGATCGTGGCGATCTTCGGTGACCCGGCCGAGGAGATGCGCAGCTGGACGGGCCCGGCAGAGGAGGCGGTCCGCGATCGCTACCAGGCAGCCTTCCAGCGCGCCCTACCCGGCCTCTCCCCCGACGAGCTGTGGTTCCGGATCCGGGGGATCCTCGCCGTGGCCGCCGTGGACCGCGTCGAGGCCCACAACCAGCCGCCCCCGGCAGGCTGTCCCCCGACGGCGAGCGCGGCCCGGCACTGGGCGATCACGTTCCTCGCGGCGGCGATGAGCGCACCACCGACCACGGCGTGACGGCACTGCCCAGGAACAGGAGACGCAATGACCGAACCCCTCGAAACCGCGATACTGGCCGGCGGTTGCTTCTGGGGGATGCAGGACCTCCTCCGCAAGCGGCCCGGGGTGGTCTCGACCCGGGCCGGTTACAGCGGTGGCACCACGCCCGACGCGACCTACACCGACCACGGCAACCACGCCGAGGCCGTCGAGGTCCGGTTCGACCCCGAGCAGATCAGCTACCGCGAGCTGCTCGAGTTCTTCTTCCAGATCCACGACCCGACGACCCGATACCGGCAAGGCGACGACATCGGCCCCAGCTACCGCTCGGCGATCTTCTACACGACCGACGAGCAGCGAGCCATCGCCGTGGACACGATCAGGGAAATCGACGCCTCCAAGCTCTGGCCGGGCCGCGTGGCCAGCGACATCGCACCGGCCGATGCCTTCTGGGAGGCCGAACCCGAGCATCAGGACTACCTCGAGAAACACCCCTACGGCTACACCTGCCACGTGATCCGCCCGCACTGGAAGCTCCCGCGCCGGGCGAGCTCACCGGGCCCCGACGTGCGCTAGCACTCACCAGGTGACGGGCAGCGTCTGCACACCGTAGAACACCCCGGGAGGCCGGAAGTGGATGTCGCCTGCGGGTGCGGCGAGGCGAAGTGCGGGGAACCGTCGTAGGAGGGCGGGGAGCGCGATCGCGGTCTCGGCCCTGGCGAGGCCCGCACCGAGGCAGTGGTGGATACCGTGACCGAAGGCCACGTGGGGGACGGGCGTGCGGGCGATGTCGAGCGTGTCGCCGTCGGCGAGCAGGCGGGGGTCCCGGTTGGCCGCAGCCAGCGAGACCATGACGGTGTCGTCCTCGGCGATGTGGTGCCCGGCCAGTACCTGGTCGCGGGTGGCGGTGCGGGGGATGCTCATCTGCAGCACCGAGCAGAACCGGAGCAGCTCCTCGACGGCCGGCCCGGCGGCGTCGAGGTCGTTGCGCACCGCGTCGCGCTGCGCGGGTTCTGCAGCAGGGTCACGGTGGCGACACCGAGCAGGCTGGCGGTGGTCTCGTGGCCCGCGAGGAGCAGCAGATCAGCGATGTTGGCCAGCGCGATCGGGGTGATCTCGTCGGGGTGCTGGCGCACCAGCATGCCGAGCGTGTCCGGTTCGCTCGACGATCGCGGTGATGCGCGGCTCGAGCGCGCGGATGCGCCGGAGGGCGAACTCGCGGCTGAGCATCCGCCGCCAGCGGGTGTGATCGGGAGGATCGGCGGTGACGGCGCCAACGAATTGGCCTCGGCGCCGATGTCGGGACGTTGGCGCGGTGGCTACGGGGTTGGCGCGGTGGCCGCCCAGCTCGACGGCGCCAAGGGTTTCGCCACCGCGCCGACGTCCTGACGTTGGCGCGGTGGCCAACTGGTTGGCGCGGTGGGGCTTCGAGGTCCTCCTCGGTCGTCTGCGGGTGCTGCTCGATGAGCTGCGAGCAGATCTCGTCAGCCTTCCGATAATTCCGTGAGCGCTGCTGGTGGCGCTGCCCGAGGTCTCGGTCCAAGTGCCGAATCGCAGGCCGAGGGTTCGAAGCGGTGGCGTCAGGTCGTCGCCGCTGCCCATCGGGTAGGACGGCAGCTCGTCGAGCGCCGGGATGGGTTTCATGAGCTGCACGCCGTCGGCGACCGGCGCGAGGCCCTTGTCGACCTTGAGGAACGGCACGATCCCCTTGACCGACCACAGGTACTCGCCCGAGTCCAGGCCCCCGATCCGGCGGTCCATCGTGTCCTCGAAGAGGATCGCCCCCAGCACCCGCGCGCCGGTGAAGGCCGGGCTCGTCATGATCCGCGTGCGCATGGCGTGCACCTGGTCGAACATCTCCGCGTCGCCGCTGTAGGCGTCCTCGTCGACGCCGTAGGAGGCCAGCGCCTTCGGCGTGCTCCCGCCGCTCTGGTCGAGCGCTGCGAAGAAACCCCGGCCCCTGCCGATACGGGCGTACTGATCGAGATCCACGTCCACAGTGTTCCCCGTTCGACGGCGCCGGAACCACCCGACCGTGCCAAAGGCAAGATGGAGCCATGACGCTGCACGGAAACCTGCTCGGCCCCGAACCCACCCTCCTGCCCGTCGACCCCGCAGCCGCGCTGCTCGACAGCGGTGTCGCACCGGAGGAGGTCGCCGCGGCCCACCCCACGTCCAGCATCGCGTGGGCCGTGCTCGCCGAGCGCGCGCTCGCCGACGGTCAGACGATCACCGGCTACGCCTACGCCCGCACCGGCTACCACCGCAGCCTCGACCAGCTGCGCCGCAACGGGTGGAAGGGCTTCGGCCCGGTGCCGTGGGCCCACGGGCCCAACCAGGGCTTCCTGCGCGCGCTCGGCGCGCTGCACAGGGCCGCGGTGGCCATCGGGGAGACCGACGAGGCCGAGCGCACCGCCACGTTCCTCGCCGACTCCGACCCGGCGGCACCCGCCGCGTTGGGCCTCTAGCTCCTCTCGCCCAGCTGGGCGAAGAACTGCCGGATGTCGCCCACCAGCAGGTCCGTCGCCTCGTGCGCGGCGAAGTGGCCGGCCGCGTCGGCCGCGCCACCCGTCGCCAGGCCGGGGTCATAGGAGTTCCAGCTGACGATGCCCGCGTGGTCGCGGGCGGCGAACGTCCGGATCGAGCGGAAGTCGCCCGCGAACATCGCCAGCCCGGTGGGCGTGGTGGTCGGGCCCGCGGGCGGCTCGCCCGCGTGGGCGTCCTCGTAGTAGAAGCGGATCGACGACCCCGAGGTGCCGGTGAGCCAGTAGATCGCGACGTTGGCCAGCACGAAGTCGGGGTCGAGGGTCTCGCCCAGCAGCTGCGCGTTCCAGGCGAGCAGGCCGACGGGTGAGTCGGCCAGCGCGAAGGCGAGCGTCTGCGGCTGCTGGCTCTGCAGCACGTTGAACGCGAACTTGTTGTCCATGAACCACTGCAGGTGCGCGAGCGCGGCATGGTCGTCCGCCGTGAGGTGCTCGAACTCGGCCGGGTCACCCGACGGGAACGAGAACAGCTGGGTGACGTGCACGCCCACCACGTGCTCACCGTCGATCCGGCCGAGCTCCGGGGAGATCATCGAGCCTGCGTCGTTGCCGACCGCGCCGTAGCGGTCGTAGCCCAGTCGGGCCATGAGCTCGGCCCACGCGCGGGCGGTGCGGTAGCGGTTCCAGCCGGTGCTGCGCGTCGGGCCGGAGAAGCCGAAGCCCGGCAGCGACGGGATGACAACGTGGAACGCCGGGTCCGTCGCCGAAGCCGGCTCCGTGAGGGGCGCGATCACGTCGAGGTACTCCACGACGCTGCCGGGCCAGCCGTGGGTGAGGACGAGCGGTGTGGCGTCGGGCCGCGAGGACCGTACGTGCAGGAAGTGGATGTCCTCGCCGTCGATCTCCGTGACGAACTGCGGGTGGGCGTTGAGCCGCGCCTCAACCGCGCGCCAGTCGAAGCCGTCGAGCCAGTACGCCGCGAGGTCGCGGATCCGGCCGGCCGGGACGCCGTAGGAGTCGCCGACACCCGGCAGCTCCGAGGGCCACAGCGCGCGCCGCAGCCGGTCGGCGAGGTCGTCGAGCACGGGCTGGGGGATCTCGACGCGGTAGGGACGGACGGTCTGGTCGCTCATGGTTCCTCCCGTAGAACGGAACGATCTGTTCCGTAAATGTAGCAGAGCGGAACGTCCTGTTCCAGTACTTCGGGTCAAGCGGTGGAAACCGCGAGCGCCAGCTCCCGGCCGGACCACCGGCGGCGCAGCCAGCGATCATGACTCGCGACAACCACGGCCCCCGGGCTCGAGCCGAGCGCGGCCTCCAGCTCCTCCATCAGCGCCGGTGAGAGGTGGTTGGTGGGCTCGTCGAGCAGCAGCAGCTGGGGCGCGGACGCCACGAGCAGCGCCAGCTCCAACCGGCGGCGCTGCCCGACCGAGAGCTCCCGGACGGGCCGGTCGACATCGCGCGGCGCGATGAGGCCGAGCCCGGCGAGCGGGATCGTGTCGGCCCGCTCGGGGCCCAGCTGCTCGGCGTAGACGGCACGGGCCGTGCGACCCGGCCGCGCGATCTCGATGTCCTGCGCCAGCAACCCCACCCGCAGGCCGTTGCGGCGGTGCACCGTGCCGCTCGTCGGACACAGCCGCCCGGCCAGCACCGCGAGCAGCGTCGACTTGCCGGCCCCGTTCGCGCCGGTGACCAGCAGCCGGTCCGCCGCGCCGACATCGAGGCCGTCGAGCGTGAGCCGGCCCGGCACCCGGATGTCGCGCAGCGCCGCGGCCGGGCCGGTGGCGGGCGCCCCGACCGTCGCGGCGAACCGCAACGGCTCCGGCGGCCGCTGCACCTGCTCCCGGTCGAGGCCCTCGAGCCGCAGCGCGGCGTTGCGCACCCGCCGCGACACCTGCGCCTGCACGCGGGCGCCCTTGTAGTTGTAGACCAGCTTCGCGTTGTCGCGGGGCGCGCGATCGTGCGGCGCCACCTGCCGGGCCGTGACGGCCACGGCGTGGCGCAGCGCCGCCAGCTCGTCCTGCTCGGTCGCGTAGCGCTGCTCCCAGCGGGCCCGCTGGGAGCGCCGGGCGGCCAGGTAGTCGGTCCAGCCACCGCCGTGGCGGGTGGGCCCGCCGAGTGCGGGATCGAGGTCGACGACGTCGGTGCACACGGCGTCGAGGAACGCGCGGTCGTGGCTGGCCACCACGACGACCCCGGGCAGCCTGCGCAGCTGCTCCTCCAGGAACGCGGCGGCGTCGTCGTCGAGGTGGTTGGTGGGCTCGTCCAGCAGCAGCGCGCCCGGCCTGCGCACGAGCAGCGCCGCCAGCCCGAGCCTGCCGCAGCAGCGTCGACTTGCCGGCTCCGTTCTCGCCGATCAGGCCGATGCGCCTGCCCGGAGCGGCGGTGAGCGAGACGCCGTCGAGGACGGTGCGGTCGCCGTAGACCTTGACGACGTCGTGGGCGGTGAGGGCAGAAGGCATGGACGCACACCACCGAAGGATCGGTTGATGCAACCGCCGGGCGAGTGCCGCGGGCGCGGTGCGGGTTGCGCTCAGATCACCATGTTGCGCCCAGCCTGGCGGCCGTCCGGGTGGTGTGCAACGGGATTTCGCGAAACGCGGAACCTGATCAAGAACGCCATCGTTCAGCTCACGTGCATCTGCTCGTCCGCTGGTTGCTCGCGCCCCTTGCCCGCCTCCTCTACCGGCCGCAGGTCGAAGGTGCCGATCGGATCCCGCACACCGGGCCGGTGATCATCGCGTCGAACCATCGTGCCGCCGTCGACACGGCGGTGGTGGCGCTCACCGCGGGGCGTCCGGTGTCGTTCCTCGGCAAGGCCGAGTACTTCGTGGGTGGGAGCCTGAAGGGGCGCGCGCTGGCGTCGTTCCTCACGGCGCTGGGCTACGTGCCGGTGGATCGCACCAACGCCAAGGCGGGGCTCGCGGCACTGCACGCCGCGCGCACCGTCCTGGATGCCGGCGGGGCGTTCGCGATCTACCCGGAAGGCACCCGGTCGCTCGACGGGCGGCTGCACCGCGGCCACACCGGTGTGGCCACGCTGGCGCTCGGCACGGGAGCGCCCGTGGTGCCGGTGGCGCTGATCGGCACGGAGCGGGTGCAGCCGGTGGGGGCGAGGTTCCCCCGGCTGCACCGCGTCACGGTGCGCTACGGCGAACCGCTCGACTTCTCCCGCTACGACGGGCTGGAGAGCTCCAGCATGATCCGGCGGGCCGTCACCGACGAGATCATGGACGCCATCTCGATGCTCTCGGAGCAGGTGTACGTGGACCAGTACCACCAGCGTCCCGCCGCCTGAGTTGCCCGGCTGAATTGCCGCCTGGTCACCAGCTGATCGCGTCGAAGAGCGCTCGCAGGCGGGCGGCACGAGCGGGCCGTCCGGTGCCGACCCAGGAGATCCGGCCCAGCAGGTGCTCGCGGAACGCCGGATGGTCGGCGCGGTTCTGCGCATCGGGGCCGGTGCGGGCACAGTTGTGCAGCAGGGCGCGCAGCGCGTCGTAGTCCGAGCGGGCGGCCGCCGGTCCGGCGTTCACCACGAGCCCGGTGATCCGCTGGCGGTGATGGTCCGGCAGCGTGCGCGTCTTGTCGGGGCGCACGCGGAAACCCTCCTCGGCGGCGATCTGCGTGACGCGCTTCGCGAGCCCGGCGGCGGGCAGGCTGGCCGGTCCGGAGAGGACCAGGTCGTCGGCATAGCGCCCGTACTCGGCCCCGACGGCGGTGGCGAGCCCGGCGAGGCGGCGGTCGAGCCGGTACGCCAGCAGGTTGGCCACGGCGGGTGACGTCGGCGCGCCCTGCGGGAGGTGCGGGCCCGCGAGGCGGTCGAGCAGCCGGCGCCGCGGCTCCCACGCGAGGTCGGCGGTGGCACTCGGGGCGGCGCGCAGCACGGCGGCCGGGGTGGCCGTGACCAGCAACCCGGCCAGCGCCGCCGCGACCGGCGCCGGGTAGCCGGCAGCGCGCAGCATCCCGGCGATCCGCTCCCCGGAGACGTGGCTGAAGAAGCCCTCGAGGTCGACGCACAGCACCATCGGGCGGCCGGCGTGCAGCCCGGCCAGCGTGACGGGCGACCGTCCGCGCACGTAGCCGTGGGCGGCGTCGTGCAACGGGATCGCGGCCAGCACGTGCCGCCCGACCCGCCGTTGCAGCTCCTGGAGCCGCGGAGCGGGGGTCTCCAGCAGCCGCGGCACGCCCGAGCGGGAGGCCGTCCAGCGCCGCCGGTAGTGGTGCAGGGGCCCGTCGGGGCTGCGGTGCAGCCAGCCGCCGCGGTCGGCGAACCACTCCAACTCGCCCACGTCGAGGTCGAGGCCCGAAGCGAGCCCGGCGAGATCGGTCCAGGGCTCGACCGGCCATCGCCACTGCGGCTCGGGCCGGTCGTCGAGGTGGTGGCGGACCCCTGGGCGCGCCGCGAGCAGCGCCGTGACCTCGGCCAGCACGCGGGCCGGCGCGCCGCGCGGCCGAGCCCGCCAGCGGCTCAGCAGCAGCGCGACGACGTCGCCCACCTCGTCGGGGCCGCGCCACCCGCGCAGCGGGACGAGCCGCTCGGTGAGCGGGTCGAGGCGCCAGGGGCCGTCGATCGCGGCAGCGACGACGGTGTGCGGATCGGGGGCCATCTCAGCCGCCCGTCCGGTGGGTGATGCAGCGGCGCCCGACGACCGGTGTTCCCGTCGGCCGCGCGCCGCAGGCACTGCCCTCGTGCCCCTCGCGCGCGGGACGCCGTGCCGCGAAGAGGTGGTGCACCCCGGGGTTGCCCCGGAGCTGCGAGACCGGTCGGGGTGCGCTCCCGAAGGAGCGTCCCGACCGGCTGCTCGCCGTCTCGTCCGCGCGCCGCTGCATCGGGATCAACGCTACCGGCGGACCCCGACGAGGTGCCCGCACGCAGGCCGTCCTGTCGCAACTCGCGGGCCGATCCACCGCAACTCGCGGGGCGTTCTGTCGCAACTCGCGGGGCGTTCTGTCGCAACTCGCCGGTGCGCGTGAGGCACCTGTGCGCGAGTTGCGATGGATGTGCCTGCGAGTTGCGATGGATGGGCCCGCGAGTTGCGATGGATCGGCCCGCGAGTTGGGACGGGCGGGCCTACGGCGCCAGGCGGTCGACGGCCGCCAGCGCAGCGCGGAACAGCGTGGTGCAGTCGTCGAGCACCTGCTCGCGGGGGACGGCGGCGGGGTCGCGCAGCCACGCGGTGAGGGTCTCGGTGAAGCCGCCTACGAGGAAGCGGGAGACGAGGGTCAGCTGCCGCTCGGTGGGCGCTGCGCCCGCGTAGTCGTTGCGCGTGTGCTCCGCCACGAGCCGGGCGATGTGCTCGCCCGCCTGCAGCCGTCGCTGCGCCAGCGCCGGGCTCGCGAGCGCCAGCCCCATCACGACGCGGCCCTTGTGCGGGTCGTCGGCGACGAGGTCGATCGCGCAGCCCAGTCCGGCCCGCAGCCGCGCGACGGGATCGGGGCCGGCCGCCGCCAGCGCCCGGACGCCGGCCAGCACGAGCTCCTCGATGATGTCGTCGAAGACCGCCACTGCCAGCGCATCGACGTCGGGGAAGCTCTCGTAGAAGTAGCGGGCGGCGAGCTGTGACTGCTCGCAGACCTTGCGCACCGTGGTGGCCTGCAGGCCACCGGTGCCCAGCAGGTGCAGGCCGGCGTCCAGCAGCCGTGTCCGGCGCTCGGCCCGGCGCGCGGCGGTGTCGCGGCCGCCGTAGACGCGGGTGCTCACCGCTCCATCTTGACACACTTGTGTGCAGATCCTTAATCTGCGTACATACGTTGACAGATGGGGGGAGGTCGTCGATGCCACAGGTCGAACCCGTTCCGTTCGCACCCGGCTCGTTGCTGTGGGACCTGGCGGGCGAGCACCGCGGCATGCTCGTCTTCCTCATGCCGACGCTGATGCAGGCCATGCATCCGATCATCGGCGACGCCCTGTCGCGGATGCCGGTGGTGCTCACCGACCCGTACGGGCGCCGCGAGCGCTCCGTCGACTCGATCCACCTCTGGATCTATGGCGGCGCGGAGGCGGTCGCCGAGGGAAGGCGCCTCATTGAGCTGCACAAGCCCGTCAAGGGCCGCGGGCCCGACGGGCGCGACCACTCCGCGCTGATGCCGGAGGTGTGGTCCTGGGTGCCGCTGTCGGCCTATCCCGCGTTCCTGATGCAGTGCGAGGTGTTCGGCGACCCGCTCGACGCCGCCGACCGGGTCCGCCTCTACGCCGAGGTGCAGAACCTGGCCCGGATACTGGGCGTGCGCGAGCAGCACATCCCACCCACCGTCGAGGACTTCTGGGTCTACTACGACGAGATGGTCTCCACCCGGCTGGTCGACCACCCGTTCGTCCACGAGGTCCTCGACCAGCTGACGCGCGTCGGGCCGCCCCCGGAGCTCCCCGCGGTGCTGCACCCGCTGTGGCGCGCGGTCATCCCGCTGGTCGGCGCGGCGAGCCGGTTCACGGTGCACGGCACGTTCCCGCCGGAGGTCCGCGCGATCCTCGGGATCGACTGGACACCGCGCGACGAGCGGCTCTTCCGGCTGCTCGGCCAGGCCGTCCGCTACGCCGTCCGGCTCAGCCCGGAGTGGCTGCGCTACCCGGCCACCCCGCGGCTGGCCCGCAGGCTCGCACGGGCGGAGGCAGGCGGGCGGCCCACCGCGGCGTTGCGACGCAGGCTGGCGCAACGCGTCGGCGTGCTGCACGGGCGCCACACCACGTCGCTCACCTGACCGGCAGCCCCCTACTAAACCCCAGCCTCTCGAATCGCAGCACGTCGGCCGCGTCAACGGCGAGCGCCGCCTCGACGCCCGGCTCGACGGCGTCGAACGGTGCGATCACGATCTCGCCGCGCGGCCGGCTCCAGGTGCCGATCGCGATGCCGTCGACGATGGCGACGGCACGCAGCATCCCGCCGCCCGGGTGCACGTCGCGTCGCCGTTGCTCGGGTACGACGACCCCGCGGTCGCGCCAGCCGAGCAGGTAGGGGTCGAAGGCGGGGAGCAGTCGGGGCGGCCCGGCGCCGGCATCCTCGTCGCGGCCCGCGACGTCGACGAGCCCGGACCCGGCGTCCACGATCCGGTCGCGCGCGGCTGCCAGCCCGGCCCGGACGTCCCGCAGCGGCAGCCCGGACCACATCGCGAGGTCGGCATCGGACGCCGGACCGTGGCCGCGCAGGTAGCGCAGCGCGAGCTCGGCGAGGGTGGCGGTGCGATCCGCCAGTGCCGCAGGCGGGGCGCCGAGCCAGTCGCGAACGAGCACGAACGCGTGCCCGCCGTCGACGATCGGACCCTGCACGACGATCCCCCGCAGCGAAGCCAGGCGCAGCAGGTGCGGGGCGGCCTGCCCGGCGGCGACGATGCCCCGCCCGGCCAGCGCGGCGACGATCGCGGGCCGGGTCAGCGGTCCCTGCTCGGCGAGCACCCCCTCGATCGCGGTGACGGCCGCGTCGGCCGCGTCCGGAGGGAATCCCTCCTCGGTGAGCCGCCGCCTGCTCGTCGTCAGCTGGGCGGGCGCGGTCAGCCCGAGCAGCCACGGGTACTCCGCCCGCCCGACGAGGTGCAGGGTGCCGCGGCACAGCCACGTGACGACCAGCGAGCGGTCGTCGGTGAGCGCCCGGGCGACGTCGGCCGCCGTGGCTCCGCGGCTGCGGGCCCGTACGGCCAGCATCGCGGCGCGCAGGTCCTGGGCCTGTACCGCGAGCAGCCGGTGCACGACCTCGACGGGTGCTCGCGGCTCCCAGCGGTGCAGCAGCTGGGCCGCCGCGCGCAACCGCCGCAGCCGATCGACGGTCACGGGCGGGCCAGCAGCCAGTCCGACGTGTGCCGGTACCAGGTGCGCCGCTGCAGGCCGCGGGGGTGCGCGACACCGTCGGCGAGCACGGCCTTCAGCTCGCCGCCCACCTGCACCGCGCGCCCGACGGCCGCGCCCCGCCCGTGCGGGGCGTGCGGTGGCACCGGGGCGACGGTGCCGTCGGGCAGCCGCCCGGTACGACCGGCGCGCACGGCGATCCCGGACGCCACCGCCGCGACGACGAGGTGGGGCGCCGCGCCCCGCAGCACCAGCGCGTCGTCGCAGTAGCACTCGCCCTGCAGCCCGCGGATCTCCCCTCGCCCGGCCAGCACGCCGCCCGCATCGTCGCGCACCAGCGGGGTCGGGCGCGCGGTGCCCTCCAGCGCCAGCGTCACGGCCGCCGCGCCCCGGGGCATGCCCCACAGCGCGGCCACGTCGGACCGGGTGGTCGGGAGGTGGGCCAGCTCCACGTCGAGACGGTCCGAGCGCAGCAGCCGCAGCAGGACGGCCGCGAGGTCGGCATCGGTGCCGAGCACCACCAGCCGGCGCGGCTCGTGGTCGGCGAGAACGGGATCGACGTCGGTCTTTCCCGGGGTTGTGGGCAAGCTGACGGAGGGCAGCGCGGCGAGCCGGGCGTCGCGCCGACTACCGTTGTCGCGGAGCCGCCGTGCCTGCTCGTCCTGCCCGCAGGTCAGCAGCACCAGCTTCGAGTCGATCGTGCTCACCAGATCGGTTACCCTCCCCGCCGCGACGATGCGCGTCCGTACCGCGTGTCCAGACTGGAGTTTCACATGCCGGCGATCGTGCTGATCGGCGCCCAATGGGGCGACGAGGGCAAGGGCAAGGCCACCGACATCCTCGGCGGCCAGGTGCAGTGGGTGGTGCGCTACCAGGGCGGCAACAATGCCGGCCACACGGTGGTGCTCCCCAGCGGCGAGAACTTCGCCCTGCACCTCATCCCGTCCGGGATCCTCACCCCCGGCGCCAAGAACGTCATCGGCAACGGCGTGGTGGTGGATCCCGGCGTGCTGCTGCACGAGCTGTCCGGGTTGGAGGACCGCGGTGTCGACACCAGCGGCCTGATGATCAGCGCGGATGCGCACTTGATCATGCCGTACCACGTGGAGATCGACAAGGTCACCGAGCGGTTCCTGGGCAAGGCCAAGATCGGCACCACCGGTCGCGGCATCGGCCCCGCCTACCAGGACAAGGTCGCCCGCGTCGGCGTCCGGGTGGCCGACGTGCTCGACGAGAAGATCCTGCACCAGAAGGTCGATGCGGCACTGGCCTACAAGAACCAGGTGCTGGTCAAGGTCTACAACCGCCGGGCGATGGACGTCGACGAGGTCGTGGACACCGTGCTCGCCCACGGGCGCCGGTTCGCCCACCGCATCGCCGACACGCGCCTGCTGCTCAACAAGGCGCTCGAGGCTGGCGAGACGATCCTGCTCGAGGGTTCGCAGGGCACGCTCCTGGACGTCGACCACGGCACGTACCCGTTCGTCACCAGCTCGAACCCGACGGCGGGCGGCGCGGCCGTCGGTTCCGGCATCGGCCCCAACAAGATCACCCGCGTGATCGGCATCCTCAAGGCCTACACCACCCGCGTCGGCTCGGGCCCGTTCCCGACGGAGCTGCTCGACGAGATGGGCGAGCACCTGCGCAAGACCGGCGGCGAGGTGGGCGTCACCACCGGCCGCCCGCGCCGCTGCGGCTGGTTCGACGCCGTGATCGGTCGCTACGCCGTGCGCGTCAACGGCATCACCGACTTCTTCCTCACCAAGCTCGACGTGCTCTCCGGGCTGGACACGGTGCCGATCTGCGTCGGCTACGAGATCGACGGCAGGCGCGTCGAGGACATGCCGATGACGCAGACCGACGTGCACCACGCCGTGCCCGTCTACGAGGAGATGCCGGGCTGGTTCGAGGACCTCTCCGCGTTCCGCACGTTCGACGAGCTGCCGGCCAACGCGCAGGCCTACGTGCACCGCATCGAGGAGCTGACGGGCGCGCCGGTCAGCGCGATCGGCGTGGGCCCCGGGCGCGAGCAGACCATCACCCGCGACATCTGACGGCACCCACCGCAGGTCGTCGGCACCCACCGCACCGGTGGGCTGCCGACGACGCCGGCCTAGGCCGCGCAGCTGCCGGTACCGACCTCGCGGGTGAGCTTGGGGGCCGCCTGCACGGCTGCGGCCACCTGGTCGACGGTGAGCACGAAGCCCGTCTCGGGGTCGTCGACCGCCGCGCCGAAGACCACGCCGATCACGCGGCCGCTCGGGGAGATCACCGGCCCGCCCGAGTTGCCCGACTGCACCTTGGCCCGCAGCGTGTAGACGTCGCGCGTGACCTCGCCGGAGTCGTAGATGTCGGGGCCCTTGAGCTTGATGTTCTGCCGGACCCGCGCCGGCGTGATCGTGAACGGCCCGTCGAGCGGGTAGCCGAGCACGATCGCGTCGTCGCCGGGGGAGGCGGGCTTGGGCTCGAAGACCAGCGGGTTGACGTCGAGATCGGGCACCCGCAGCACGGCGACGTCGACGCTCGGGTTGTAGAGCACCACCTCGGCGGCCAGCTCGACGGTCTTGCCGCGCCGGTTCTTGACCTCGACACCGGTGTCGTTGGTGCCGGCCACGACGTGGGCGTTGGTGAGCACGAGCTGCGGCCCGATCACGAACCCGCTGCCCTCGAGCTGCTTCGCGCACGACGGAGCGCGGCCGCGGATCTTCAGGACGCTGGTTGCGACGTCCGCGACGATCGGCGCCTGGGCGAGCGTGGCGTCGGGCGGGCCGACCTCGGTGATCGGCGTGTTGGCGAACGGGCTGAGCACATCGGGGAAGCCGGAGCTGTCGAGCAGCTGGCGCAGCTCGTTGGGCAGCTGCTTGGCGCCGGCGGGCATCACACCGTCGACCGCCCGCAGCACCTGCGAGCCGCGGATGCCGGACGCCAGCCCGGGGAAGCTCGCCGAAGCCAGTGGCAGTGCCACCAGCCAGGCCGCCAGCACGACGGTGACGGCCTGCAGCAGCGAGCCGAGGGTGGAGTCCACGGTCAGCGTGCGCTCACCGGTGATCCGATCGCGGATGCGCCTGCCGAAGAACACGCCGGTGGTCTCGCCCAGCGCCACCAGCAGCACGACCACGACGATGCTGACGATGATGCGCGTGCTCGGGTTCTCGACGCCTGCCGCCAGCAGCGGGGCCAGGCGCACCCCGAGGATCGCGCCGCCGAGCACGCCGACGAACGACAGCAGCGCCACGGCCATGCCGTGCCGCCAGCCGGACACCCCGGCGATCAGCGCGAGCGCCACGACGACGAGGTCGACCCAACTCAACGTGTGACCTCGCTCATGATCCCGCGACCTCCTGCCGACCGGCTCTCGCCGCGGACCACGCCTCGTCCAGGTTCAGGATCCGGTCGGCGGCCCATGGGCGTGCCCAGCCCCCCAGATCCAACAGCGCGGACAATATGCCCCCCGTGAACCCCCACACGAGCAGGCCCGCCACGACGAAGGCGGGGCCGGTGAACCCGGACGGATGACCCACGGAGATCCGGTTGGCCGGCTCGGCGAGCTGGTCCAGCGACACCCGCACGACCCTGGCCGTCTCGCCTGCATCGACGGCGTGCACGGCGCTCGGCCGGGCCCAGTGGGCGATGATCGGCCGCACCACGAAGCCGGACGGTGGGATGAACAGCTCCGGCAGCTCGGCCAGCGGCACCACCCCGGACGGGTCGGCGCCGGTCTCCTCCTCCGCCTCCCGCAGCGCGGTGGCCACCGGTCCGGCATCGCCAGGATCGGCGCTGCCGCCGGGGAACGAGACCTGCCCGGCGTGAGCGCGCAACGTGCTGGCGCGCTCGGTGAGCAGGACATCGGGACCGTGCCCCTGGTCGTTGCCGAACAGGACGAGCACCGCAGCTCGCCGCCCACCCGCAGGCGGCGGGATGCGGTGCAGGCTCAGTGCGGCAGCATCGACGTCGCGCACCGCGGTGAGCAGGGGCGTCAGCCAGGCGGGCGCCTCCTCGGGCCGCAGGCCGGCGCTCACGAGAGCCGTTCCACAGCCGCTGCGACGTCGTCAGCGCTGCGGAAGGGCACCGGCGGGTCGACCATGGCGACGCTGCCGTCGGGGCGTACGAGGTAGCTCACCGGCACGGCGGGCGGGAGCTTGAGCGCCGACCGCAGCGCGCCGTCGGTATCGCTCACCGACGGCAGCGTGACGTGCAGGTCGGCCAGCAGTTGCAGGGCCGGGCGCGGGTCGTCGCGGACGTCGACACCCAGCACGGCGACGGCGCCGGGCCGGGCCGCGTACTGCGCGAGCACGGGCAGCTCGTCGCGGCACGGGCCGCACCACGACGCCCAGACGTTGATCAGCGTGGTGCGCCCGGCCAGCGCCGGGCCGAGCGTGACGCCACCGGGAGCGCCCAGGCAGGGCACGGTGACACCGGCCAGCGGCCCCGCCGGAGTGGTGCCGCCTGCGGCCGGGCACGCCGCCAGCGCCGCCGTGGCCCGCAGCGGGGCCAGCTCGGCGTCGGGAACCGAGACGGCGGTGGGGGTGGTCGACGTGCTGTCGGAGGCGGGCGCCTGCGGGGTGGGGCCGCCGCGGGGCCACAACGCGAACACCCCGAGGCCCAGCAGTACCACGACGACAGCGGTGGTGATCAGCTCCGAGCGCCGCGGCCGGGCCCGGGCGGAGGTCATCTGGCTCCCTGCGCCACCGGCTCGTCGGACGGGAGGCCGACCAGTTCGAGCAGGTGCGGCCGCGACGGGCCCTTGACCAGCGCTGCGGCCAGTCCGGGATCGGTGGGGCCGGTGCCGTAGGACGGGCAGTCGGCCGCGAGCGTGCACGCCCCGCAGGCCGGCTTCTTGGCGTGGCAGACCCGACGGCCGTGGAAGATCACCTGGTGGGACACGATCGTCCAGTCGCGCTTCGGCACCATCGCGCCGATCGCGTGCTCGACCTTGACGGGATCCTCCTCGGCCGTCCAGCCCCACCGCCGGACGAGCCGGCCGAAGTGCGTGTCGACCGTGATGCCGGGGATGTCGAAGGCGTTGCCCAGGATGACGTTGGCCGTCTTGCGGCCGATGCCGGGCAGTGCGACGAGCTCATCGAGGGTGTGGGGCAGCACGCCGTCGTGCTTCTCGACGACGGCGGCACCGAGCCCGATGAGCGAGTTGGCCTTGTTCCGGAAGAAGCCGGTGCTGTGGATCATCGTTTCGAGCTCGGCGCGATCGGCCTGCGCGTAGGCCAGCGCCGACGGGTAGTACGCGTTCAGGGCCGGGGTGACGGTGTTGACCAGCTTGTCGGTGCTCTGCGCCGACAGGATGGTGGCCACGGCGAGCTCGAGCGGAGTCTGGAAATCCAGCTCGCAGTGCGCGTCGGTGTGGGTGGTGGCGAGCGTGCGGAGCATGCGCCCGACCCGGCGCGCGCGGCCGAGTGCCGGCTCGCCCGCGGCCACCCGCTTGGCCAGCCGTGCCGCGTTGCGGGAAAGGGCATCGGTGGGGGCCGTCGTCACGATGTCGAGGGTACGACGACACCCCGACGGCCCGTCGCCCACGGTCACGTCTCATCACGAATTGGTCACGGCGCGGTGACGCGCCGACCCCCCGATGTCCCATCGTGAGGGTTCGTGCGCGACCATCTCTCCGTCATGACTGCCTGGATGTCCGTCCTCGTGCCGCTGCTGGTGATGTTCTTCGCGCTCGGAATGGAGCGGGTCGAGTCCAAGCTGCGGGAGTCCACCGTGCGTCCCGAGGAGCTCGACGAGCTCCTCGATCGGCCACGTCCCGACGAGGTGCGCGCCCTGTTCCGGCAGGGCACCGGGCGGGCGCTCGAGCTGTTCCGGCTCCGCAGTCGCAACCCGCGTGGACGCAAGTCGACAAAGCGGAGCAAAGCGGCCTGAGCATCGCCTTTGGCGTGTTCCGGGTGGCCTCGTTCCCCGTTCAGGGGCGCCTGACACAATGATGTCGCCCGTACGGGCAGCCGAAACGACCCTTGCGACGTCACAGACGGTGGGTGGACCCCCTAGACTGGCGCGCCGATGATCCGCCGCGGGGCAGCGGCCGGAACGAGGAGCGGTGCAGTGGACGAGATTCTGATCCGCGCGGGGATCTTCCAGGGCGTCGAGCCCCATGCGGCCGACGCGCTGGCCGAGGCGCTCGAGCCCACGGAGTTCCCGCGGGGGCACGTGATCTTCGCTGAGGGCGAGCCGGGCGACCGGCTGTACATCGTCGGAAGCGGCAAGGTCAAGATCGGGCGCAAGTCGCCGGACGGCCGGGAGAACCTGCTGATGGTGGCAGGTCCGTCCGACATGTTCGGCGAGCTCTCCATCTTCGACCCGGGGCCGCGCACGTCGTCGGCAACGGCCGTGACCGAGGTGCGCGCCTACACGATGGACCGGGCGGCGCTGCGGGAGTGGATCGGCAAGCGGCCGGAGATCGCGGAGCAGCTCCTGCGGGTGCTGGCGCGCCGGTTGCGCCGCACCAACAACATGCTGGCCGACCTGATCTTCACCGACGTGCCGGGTCGCGTGGCGAAGTCGCTGCTGCAGCTCGCGCGTCAGTTCGGCTCACAGGAGTCGGGGCTGCTGCGGGTCACGCACGACCTCACGCAGGAGGAGATCGCCCAGCTCGTCGGCGCGAGCCGGGAGACGGTGAACAAGGCGCTCGCCGACTTCGCCCACCGTGGCTGGCTGCGACTGGAGGGCAAGAGCGTGCTGATCCTCGAGCCTGAGCGGCTGGCGCGCCGCGCCCGCTAGCGGGTAGCAGTTCGACCGAAGAGCACTCCTGCCGGTGGTGGGGGTGCTCTTCGTCGCGTCCGGAGAAAAAAGTGGTACGTCCGTACCAGAATGTGCGATCCTGCTCGGGTGTCCTCCTCCGCCTCGCTCGCCGACTACCGCGCCGCACTGACCTCTCCCGGCGCCCTGGTGCCGGTGCTCGCGTCCGCGCTCGGCAGGCTGCCGATCGCGATGCTCGGTCTCGCCACCCTGCTCTACGTGCAGCGCGCGACGGGCTCGTTCGCGGCGGCGGGGCTGGTGTCGGCCGGTGAGCTGGCCGGCGTGTCGCTGGGATCGGTGCTGCAGGGCCGGGTGATGGACCGCCTCGGCGCCAGCCGCCCGCTCCTGATCGCCGCGGGGCTGTTCGCGCTGGCCGTCACCGGGCTGGTGACGGCCGTCGAGACGGCGCAGCCCCTCGCGCTGGTCGTGCTGCTCGCCGTGGTGGCCGGCTTCGTCGAACCGGCGCTGCCGGGCGCGTCCCGAACGCTGTGGAGCGTGCTCGTGCCGGTCGGTCCCCGCCGCGACGCCGCGTACAGCTACGAGGCGATCAGCCTGGAGGTCTTCTTCATACTCGGGCCGGCGCTCGCCGCGTTCCTGGTCACCGCGCCGTGGCCGGGTACGGGCTTGCTGATCGCCACCGTGGCCATGGTGCTCGGCGCGATCGGGTTCGCGCTGAGCCGCGCGGTCCGGACCCAGGAGATCGCGCCGCGGGGCCCGTCCGTCGGGCTGCTGGGTGCGCTGGCGCACCCCGGCATGCGGACGGTCACGCTCGCCTCGCTCGGCTTCGGGCTCGTCGTCGGCTCGGTCGAGGTCGGTGTCCCCGCGGTCACGGCCGCTGCCGGTGCGCCCGCGATGGGTGGGGTGCTGCTGTCGGCGTGGTCGGTCACCTCGGTGCTCGCCGGCATCGCCTACTCGATGCGACCGTGGCCGCGCCCGCTGCACCTGCGAATGCCGGTGCTGCTCGTGGCGTTCGGCTGCTGCGTGGCCGCGATGGCGCTCACCGGCCCGCTCGGCTCGATCCCGGTGCTGGTCGTGGCGATGCTGATGGCGGGCGCGCTGATCACGCCGCAGGTCACCGCCCACTCGATGCTGGTCGACATCGCCGCGCCTGCCGGCACCACCACCGAGGCGTGGGGTTGGGTCATCACCGCGGCCACCCTCGGCCTGGCCGTGGGCCAGTCGGTGGCGGGTGTCGTCGTCGAGGCGTCCGGCCCGCCCGCCGCGTTCCTCGTGGGCGGGATCGCCGGGATCGTGATGGCCGCCGTGATCTGGGCGCGCCGCATGTCACTGGCCCCGGCCCCGCCGGTGGTGGCGGTGGCGGCGGCCTGAGCGCGGGCCGCCCACCACCCCCGGGATCGCAGCATGGTGGCCATCCTGCGACTGAACGCTTGGATGGCCACCATGCTGCAGTTCGGGAACGGGCTGGACACCGTTCCGAGCAGGCGGCCGCTCAGCCCCGCAGGTGCTCCAGCTGCGCCCGCACCGACAGCTCCGCAGCCGGCCACAGCGAGCGGTCGACGTCGGCGTAGACCAGCTCAACCACCTCGACGGGCGTGGCGTCGGCTCCGAGCTTCGTGAGCGCCCCGCGCACCTGGTCGAGCCGCTGCTCCCGGTGCGCGAGGTACATCCCCGCCACCGCGGCGGCGTCCGGCAGTTCCGGGCCGTGGCCGGGCAGCACCGGGGTGCCGTCGGGCAGCCCGGCCAGCAGGCGCAGGGAGTCGAGGTAGGGGCCCAGCGAGCCGTCGGGGTGCGCGATGACGGTGGTGCCGCGGCCCAGGATCGTGTCGCCGGTGAGCACGGCCTGCGGCGCATCCGGGCCGTCCAGCAGGAACGACACCGAGTCGGACGTGTGCCCCGGTGTGGTCACCACCTGCAGCTCGACGCCGGCGGCCGTGATGACCTCGCCGCCGACGAACGGCTCGGCCCCGATCGTCAGCGCCGGGTCGATTGCCCGCACCGGGGCCCCGGTGCGGTCGGCGAGGCGTCGCGCGCCCCCGACGTGGTCGTGGTGGTGGTGCGTGATGAGCACGAGCGCGATCGGGCCGGCCTCGGCCACCCGGCGCAGGTGCTCCTCGTCGTCCTCGCCGGGATCGACCACCACGCACTCCTCGACGCCGGGCGCGCGCAGCACCCACGTGTTGGTGCCCTCCAGCGTCATCATGCCGGGGTTGCGTTCGAGCAGCACGGACGCCAGCGGCGTGACGGTGCGGAGCTCGCCGTAGGACGGGTGGGTCATCAGCGACGCCCTCCTGGGGTCAGGTGGTTGGCAGCAACGTCGTAGTCCGGGTGATCGGGCAGCACGACGACGATCCGGTCGCCCTCGCGGCGCACGCGCGGGATCACCGGCCGCACCACGCGCTCCTCGGCGGCGGCGAGCACCGCGGCGCTGTCGGGCAGCTCGGCGATCTCCCGCAGCGAGTGGAACGTGGGGGGCATGAGCTTCATCTCGCCCGCCTCCCAGCTCGCCAGCGCGTCGTCGGGATGCCACCAGGTGGCCTCGACGGCCTCGCTGGTGTGGGCGTCGGCCTCCTGCCCCGGCGGCACGAGCGCGACGAAGAACGCGGTGTCGTAGCGCTTCGGGGACTCCTCGGGGGTGACCCAGCGGGCCCAGGCGCGCAGCAGGTCCGAACGCAGCACCAGCCCGGCGCCCGTGAGCACCTGGCCCAGCGACCGGCGGCGGCTCACGAGCTCGGCGCGCTCGTGCTGCAGCGCGGCGGCGTCGGGGCGGGGATCGGCGAGCAGGACCCCGCACTCCTCGAACGTCTCCCGGACCGCGGCACGCACGAAGGCGCCTGCGAGATCCACGTCACAGGCGAGCCGATCGGCCCACACCTCGGGCCCGGGGCCGTTCCACGTGATGTCGTCGGCGTGGTCGGCGTCATCGACACCGCCACCGGGGAACACGGTCATCCCGCCGGCGAAGGCCATGCCTGCGACGCGACGTTGCAGGAATACCTGCAGCGCAGAGCGCCCGGGCGCCGGGCTCGGATGATCGCGGACCAGCAGCACGGTCGCCGCCGGCCGCGGGATGGCGGGAGCGGAGGTCACCGTCGGACATTAACCCCGCGAACGGCAGGATGGGGTGCGTGGAACGTCTACGCGTCGGTCTGGTCGGCGGTGGGCCCTGGGCCCGCCTGGTGCACGGGCCGGCACTGGCGGCCCATCCCGATGTCGAGTTCGCAGCGGTGTGGGCGCGCCGCCCGGAGGTCACCGCGGAGCTGGCCGCCCAGTTCGGCACGCACGCCGTCGCCGACCCGGACGAGCTGTTCGCCGACGTCGACGTGGTGGCCTTCGCGGTGCCGCCGCAGGCCCAGGGCGAGCTCGCCGTCCGCGCCGCCGCGGCAGGCCGGCACCTGATCTGCGAGAAGCCGCTCGCCGACACCCTGGACGCCGCCCGTGCCGTTGCTGCCGCCGTGGAGCGGGCCGGCGTGCTCTCGTCGATGGTGCTGACGCTGCGCCACGACCCGGACGTGCAGAAATGGCTCGCCGACATCCCGACCGCCACGGCCGGGATCGACACGGTCGGCTCCGCGCGCTGGCTGTCGGGCGCGCTGCTGGGCGGGCCGTTCGCGACGTCGCCGTGGCGCGGTGAGCACGGCGCGCTGCTCGACATCGGCCCGCACGTGATCGACCTGCTCGACGCCGCGCTCGGCCCCGTCAGCGAGGTGGAATGGGTGCACCGCGGCGAGCCCGACCTCACCCGGTTCGGGCTCCTCCACGCCGGTGGGGCGCGCAGCACGTCCGTGATCTCGCTGCGCATGCCCATCGACCCGTCGGAGATCGAGTTCACGGTCTTCGGCGGCGCCGGACGCCACCGGCTGGCCGAGCGGTCGGCCGACGCCCGCGGCTGCTTCACCCGGCTCGTCGACGAGCTCGTGGCCGCGGTGCGGGGCACCGGCCCGGCGCCGGCACTGGATGCAGCACACGGGCTGCGCCTGCAGGAGGTCGTGGAGCAGGTGCGGGTGCTGGGCCGGGGCTGAGAGCCTCAGCCCGACATGTCGGGCCCGCCGCCGCCGTGACCGTTGGTCGGGCCGGAGCCGTTGCCCGGAGACCCGTTGGTGGCTGAGCCGTTCGTGGGCACCCCTGCCACCCCCGCCCGCCGCGTCACGCGGGGCTTGCGGCCCTGTCCCAGCTCGGCCTGCAGCCGGGCGAGCAGCTCCCGGTCGGCCTCGCTCAGTCGGGCCAGCGACTCGGGCCGCAACTGCAGTTCCGGTGTCTCCTGCGGGATGCCGCGCGGCGGAGAGGGCACCGGCGACGGGGATCGCTGCGCCGGTGGCTGGTGGGGTGCCGGCTGTGGGGAGGACACCTGCTGATCCGAGGGTGGGGACACGCTCTCGACCGCAGCCGCCGGCTCATCGGCTTCCCGGTCCGCCTCGGCGTGCCCCTCGGCAGCCTCGACGGCGCGCTCCTCGGGCTCCGCGACCGGTGCTGCCGCTGCGACGAGGTCCTCGTCACCGGAGCGATGGCGGGCCCGGCGCCTGCCACCCTGCTCGGGCTGGGTGGGCGCCTCGTCGGTGCGGGTGGCGGGCGTGCTGTCGACCAGCGCCGACGGCGCCATCGCCCACGATCCCGACGCCCACTCCTTCGCCCAGCGCTCGTCGGTGGGCTCGACCACCGGGGAGCTCGTGGCCTCGTCCCGATCGACGGGGGCGGGTGGATCGACCGGCCGGATGTCGCCGAGGCCCAGCGGATCGCTCTCGAGGATCGTGGGCTCGAGCCGGGCCTCCAGGAGTGGCTCGTTCAGCGGGCCCGCAAGCGGGTCGTCGAGTGCCGCGAACGCCGCACCGGGCCGTGCCTCGTCGGGACCGCGGCCGGCGGACGGCTCGGGATCACCGGATACCGGCTGCAGTGCGCGGGGGCTCGGTGGCGTCCCGTCGCGGCGCACCAGCGGGATCGGGCTCGGCGCGGAGTTGCGCGAGATCGGCGTGACGATCTGCCGTCGCTGCGGACCGCGCCCGGGAACGGGTCGGGGGGCCGGTCGCGGGATCGGATCGGGCGCGACGTCGTCCGCGGGCACGGACCGCCTGCGCCTGCCTCCCGGATCGGGCACGGCGCGGATCGGCACCGGCGGGGGCAGCGGCTCCTGCTCCGCTGACGGCGCGGGGGTCTGCAGCGGTGCCGTGAGCGGCGAGTGCAGGGGCTCGTCGGCTGCTGGCAGGGCGGCATCGACCGATGGCGGCTCGGGGCGCAGGTGAACCTGCTCCTGGCCGTCCTGGTCGAGCGGCACCGCAGCGTCGGGCGTGCCGTCACGGTCGTCCAGGGATGTCTCGTACTGAGGTGTCTCGTCCTGGGATCTCTCGTATTGGGGCCGATCGATCGAATCCTCGGGCCGGTCCTGGAACAGGGGGTTCCTGGCTGTCTGCATCGGCCCGGTGGAAACCGGCGTGGGCCGCGGCGGGGCCGTCGGCTTCGGGCGGTGCTGCTCGTCCGGCTCGTACTCCGCTTCCGGGTACTCCTCGGGCGCGTACTCCTCGGCCGCGTACGACTCCGACGGATGGCCGTCGTCGCCCAGCCCTGCGGCGTCTGCGTCCGTTCGGGCGGCGGGCAGCGGCGAGACGGGCATCGGATCGGCGAGCGGATCGCTTCCGGGTGGGAACAGGGGGGAGGGCAGCGGGGCGTCGAACCGATCGTCGTCGTGATCGGGCCCGTCGTGATCGGACCCGGCGCGCGCCTCGACGTGCGCTGCGTCGAGGGGCGTCGGCAGCTCCAGCGCGTGGTGGGCCGCGACGTCGGCGGCCGGCTCGTCGGGACGGGCCGGGACGGCGTTGCGCAGGGCCGCTGCGTGGTAGGCCGACAGCGGACGACCGGCGGTGAGCACCTCGACGGAGGCCTGCGCGCCGGCTCGCTCCAGTGCGACGGCGAGCTGGTAGGCCAGCACGTCGGTGGGCGGGCCACCCGCGTCGACCTCCACGAGCAGCACCGGGTGCGGCAACGGGCCCGGTGCGGACCCCGCGGGCGTCAGGCGCCAGGTGAGCAGGACGCGGCAGTCGCGCAGCTGGCGGGCCGGCAACGCGCGCACAGCGGCGGCGACGTCGGGCCCGGCGCCGGCTTCGTGGTCGAACCGGTGCACGGTGAACTCGTCGAGGCCACCGATGGGCAGCGTGGCGGCGTCGGGATCGACCCGGGCCGCCCGACCCGCGGCGACCAGTGCGGCGTGGACCGGTTCCGGCAGGCCGGTGCCCTCGGCGAGCAGGCTCGCGGTGAGCAGCTCGACGGCACGGGCGTCCTCGCCGACGGCCGCGAGCTCGCGAGCCCAGCCGAGCATGTCGTCGTCCACCCGGCCGGCCAGCGCGAGCAGCAGGTCGTGCGTCGACTCCGCCGCCGTGCGCTCGTCCACGTGACCTCCTCCGGTTCCGGCGTTCACACGCCCGCCTGTGCCATCCCTGCCACGACGGGGGAACGCCACAGCGGGGCCGATCCGATGATGGCTGCCTGGTGGTAGGCCGGGGGCTCCCCGTGCGGTGGGAGCACCTCCACGCACGGTGTGCGGTCACCGTGCGCCCGCAGGACCCGTTGCAACGTTCCGGTGAGCACCCACGGCCGTTCGGCGCCGTGGACGAGCACCACACGCTGCTGTCGGCGCGCTCCGGACCGCCATGCCTGCCGCAGCTCGACGCACCCCGCGTGGCCGCGGACGACGGCCAGCACGCTGAGCGCGGCCTGGTCGACGGCACCGGAATCCGGGTGGAACGCGGCGGTGGGCTCGTCGGGAACGTGCAGCGGCAGCACGGCGTCGATCAGGCGCCGGGAGGCACCCCACTCACCCGCGGTGGCACCCAGCAGGTCGCGCTCGTCCTCGGCGAGGCCGACGCGGTTGCGCAGCAGCTCGCGGGGCAGCACCGCGCTGATCGCGGAGCGGCCGCCCGCCGCCAACCAGTCGCGCAGCCGCCACAACAGCTCGTCGGGCAGCCGCCCGGCGAGCCGGACGAGCAGGTCGTGGCATGCCTGATCAGCGGCGGTCATGGAACTACCTCCACAGGGGCTGGGCCCCTGGTGTCACGGGGCGGAAACCTCGACGATGATCTCGACCTCGACGGGGGCGTCGAGCGGGAGCTCGGAGACGCCGACGGCTGAGCGGGCGTGCGCGCCCGCGTCGCCGAAGATCTCCTTGAGCACGTCGGACGCGCCGTTGATCACACCTGGCTGGCCGTTGAAGCCGGGGGCCGACGCCACGAACCCGACGACCTTCACGACACCCACCACGTTGTCGATGCCGACCAGCGCGTCGACCGCGGCGAGCGCGTTGATCGCGCAGATGCGGGCGAGCGCGTTGGCGTCCTCGGCGGTGACCGCGGCGCCGACCTTGCCCGAGCCGGCGAGCTTGCCGTCGACGAACGGCACCTGGCCCGCGGTGAAGACGAGCGTGCCGGTGCGGCGAGCGGGGACGTAGGAACCAGCCGGTGCGGCGACACCCGGCAGTGTGATGTCGAGCTCACGCAGGCGGGCGGAGGGGCTGCTGACGGAAGCCATCCGATCAGCCCTGCGCCGGGCGCTTGAACCACGCGACGAGCTGCTCGGGGTTGGCGCCGGTCGTGACCGTCACCAGCTCCCAGCCGTCGCGGCCGAAGTTGTTGAGGATGGCCTGGGTGCTGTGGATCAGGACCGGCGCTGTGAGGTATTCCCACTTCGTCGCGGCCGAACCGGGGGAGCTCATGGCCTGAGACTGTAGTCAGCGCCTCATCCCGTTCGGGCGGCCGGGCGGCGTCGGCCCGATTAACCTGGTGGAGTGACCTCAACCGCGTGGCCAGCAGCACTGTCGGCCGCCCGCCTGCATGTCGTGACGGGGAAGGGCGGCACCGGCAAGACCACGGTGGCCGCCGCGCTCGCACTGGCGCTCGCCACGGGTGGCAAGCGCACCCTGCTCATCGAGGTGGAGGGCCGCCAGGGCATCGCCCAGCTGTTCGACACCCCGCCGCTCCCCTACGAGGAGCGCAAGATCGCCGTGGCGCCCGGCGGCGGCGAGGTGCGCGCGCTGGCGATCGACGCCGAGGCCGCGCTGCTGGAGTACTTCGAGCTGTTCTACCGGCTGGGCATGGCCGGGCGCACGCTGCGCCGCATGGGTGCGATCGAGTTCGCCACCACGCTCGCGCCTGGCCTGCGCGACGTCCTGCTCACCGGCAAGGTCAAGGAGTGCGTCGGGCGCAAGGAGCGCGACGGCAGCCCGGTCTACGACGCCGTGGTGCTCGACGCGCCACCGACCGGGCGCGTGGTGAGCTTCCTGGACGTCACGGCCGCGATGGCCGACCTCGCGAAGAGCGGCCCGATCCACACGCAGGCCAAGGGCGTCGTGGAGCTGCTGCACTCGCCGCTCACGGCCGTCCACCTGGTCACGCTGCTGGAGGACCTGCCCGTCACCGAGACGCTCGAGACCGTCGACGAGCTCAGCGCCAAGGGCATGCGTCCCGGCGTCGTCGTCGCCAACCAGGTGCGGCCGCAGTGGCTGCCCGATCGCTCCGTCGCGGCTGCGGCCGGGGGTCGCGTCGACGCCGACCGGATCCGCTCGGGCCTGGCCTCGGCCGGCCTGGACCTGCCGCCGGACGTGATCGACGGGCTCGTGGCCGAGACGGTCGAACACGCCGTGCGCGTGCACGGTGAGGCGATGGCACTGGCCCGGCTCGATGCCGAGCCGGTGCGGCCGCTGCCCCGGATCGAGCTGCCGCGGGTGATCGAGGGAATCGATCTCGGTTCGCTCTACGAGCTGGCCGAGGAACTGCGCGAGTACGGCGTCGGCGCCGTTGCGGAGGTGTCGGCATGAGCCCGTCGAAGGCGCCGCAGGCCCTGGACATCGACACGCTCCTCGACGACGCGGCCACCCGCGTCATCGTCTGCTGCGGCTCCGGTGGGGTGGGCAAGACCACCACGTCGGCGGCGCTGGCGATCCGGGCCGCCGAGCGTGGCAGGCGCACGGTCGTGCTCACCATCGACCCGGCCAAGCGGCTCGCGCAGGCGCTGGGCCTGGCGGCGCTGTCGAACGAGCCCGGTCGGGTCGAGGGCATCGGCGGTTCCGGCGCCGGCGGGAACCGCGGTGAGCTGCACGCGATGATGCTCGACATGCGACGCACCTTCGACGAGATGGTGCAGGCCCACTCGGAGCCCGACCGCGCCGAGAAGATCATCGCGAACCCCTTCTACCAGACCATCTCCTCCTCGTTCTCGGGAACGCAGGAGTACATGGCGATGGAGAAGCTCGGGCAGCTCGCGGCCACCGGTGAGTGGGACCTGATCGTGGTCGACACCCCGCCGTCGCGCTCGGCGCTGGACTTCCTCGACGCCCCGCAGCGCATGTCGACGTTCCTCGACGGCCGCATGATCCGGTTGCTGTCGGCACCCGCACGTGCCGGCGGCCGGGGGCTGATGAAGATCGTGGGCGCCGGGTTCGCGCTGTTCGCCAAGGCCGTGTCCACCATCCTCGGCGGCCAGCTGCTCGCCGACGCGTCGTCGTTCGTGCAGGCGTTCGACACGATGTTCGGCGGCTTCCGCGAGCGCGCCACGGCCACCTACCAGCTGCTGCGCTCGCCGGGCACCGCGTTCGTGGTGGTGGCCGCCCCGGAGCCGGACGCGCTGCGGGAGGCCGCCTACTTCGTGGACCGGCTCTCCGCAGAGGAGATGCCGCTGGCCGGGCTCGTGCTCAACCGCACGCACCCGGTGCTGGCCGAGCTGTCGGCCACGAAGGCCCGCACGGTGGCCGACGAGCTGCGCGGCGCGCCGCTGGCCGCGGCCGTGTTGCGGCTGCACGCTGACCGCGTGGACCTCGCCGAGCGCGAGGAGCGGCTGCTGGCCCGTTTCACCAGCGCGCACCCCTCCGTTGCGGTGAGCCGGGTGCCGGTGGTGGCCGAGGACGTGACCGACCTCGGCGGGTTGCGCGAGATCGGCGCCCGGCTCGCATCGGCCGCCGCTCCCGTCGAGGCCGCACCGGCGCCGCCAACTCCGGTGCAGCAGCCCCTGCGCAAGGCCCGCTGACAGCCCTCAGCCGGTGCGGTCGAGCTCCACGTCGTCGTCGACGTGCTCGCCCGCACCGCCGTAGTGCGCGTCGCGGGCCTGCTCCAGCAGATCCGACCAGGAGTCGACATCCGGGCGCGATCGCAGCAGCGCCCGGCGCTCCCGCTCGGTCATGCCACCCCACACCCCGAACTCGATGCCCTCGTCGAGCGCGTGCGCCAGGCATTCGGCTCGCACAGGGCACGTGCGGCAGAACTGCCGCGCCTCCCGCTGGCGAGCGCCCGTCACGAAGAGCTCCTCGGCGTCGGTCGTACGGCACCGCGCGGCCATCCGCCAGTTCCACCGGCCCGCCATGGTCGCTCCCTCGTCGTCGATGTGGTCGTCATGACCAGCACAGACGAATTCTGGGAGCCGGAGGTTCCACCTGATACCGAGTAGAAGTACTCAACTTCTGCCGTTGTCGACCTGACGGACCGATCACGTGGTTCCGCGTAGTCTGACCGTTTGTGAGCTCCCCTCGCAGGCGTGCGCGTCCGATCGGCTTGCTGCTCGCACTCTGCCTGGTCGCAGGGGTGATCATCGCGGGGATGACGTTCCCGATCGTCGCGGGTGTCGGGCTCGTGTCCAACGACGCGGGCGACAGCGTCAACACGGTGTCCACCGACCTCGTCGACGGGCCGGTGCCGCGCACCACCGTCGTCACCGACTCGGCCGGGGCCCCGATCGCCCGCTTCTTCGAGACCAACCAGAACCGCACGCCCGTCTCGGCGTCGCAGATCTCGGCGGCGATGAAGGCCGCCATCGTGGCCATCGAGGACCGGCGCTTCTACCAGCACCAGGGCGTCGACTGGCAGGGCACGATCCGGGCGCTGATCGCCAACTCCACGAGCGGCGACGTCGTGCAGGGCGCGTCCACGCTCACGCAGCAGTACGTCAAGAACTACACGCTCTACGTCACGGCGAAGACCGACACCGAGCGGCTCAAGGCCACCGAGCAGACCCCGGCCCGCAAGCTCAAGGAAGCGCAGATCGCGCTCCAGATGGAGCACAACCTGAGCAAGGAGGAGATCCTCACCCGCTACCTGAACATCGTCTCGTTCGGCAACGGGGCCGCCGGGATCGCCTCCGCGGCGCGCACGTACTTCAACACCACGGCCGATCAGCTGACGGTGCCGCAGGCGGCGCTGCTGGCCGGCATGGTCCGCAGCACCACGGCGTTCGACCCGCTCACCAACCCGCAGGCCGCGCTGGAACGGCGCAACCTCGTCATCAAGCAGATGCGCGAGCAGCAGATGATCGACGACACGCAGATGCAGGCGGCGCTGACGTCCCCGCTGGGCATCGCCAACCCGCTGGTGCTCCAGAGCCGGGGCTGCATCGGTGCCGGTGACGCCGGCTACTTCTGCAAGTACGTCGTCGAGTACCTGACCACGGCCGGTTTCACCACCGACCAGATCGACCGCGGCGGCTACACGATCAGAACAACGCTAGACCGCGACGCCATGACGAAGATGAAGGCCTCCCTCAACGCGGAGGTGCCGCCCAAGCAGGCCAACGTCGCCAACGTCATGTCGATGGTGGCGCCGGGCCAGGACAAGCACAAGGTCATCGCGATGGGGTCGAGCCGCACCTACGGCCTCGACGCCGAACAGCTCGAGACGAGCTACGGGCTGCCGTACGAGCCGGTCAACCTCGGTGCCGGCTCCACGTTCAAGATCTTCACCGCCGCCACGGCCCTGGAGAAGGGCCTCGGCATCAACTACCAGCTGGCGGTGCCGCCGAGCGGTTACGCGTCCCCGATCTACACCGACGCCAACGGCAAGCCGTTCCCGGTGGCCAACGCCAACGCAGGCCCGCTCCCGGACCGGATGTCGCTGCAGGACGCGCTCGCGCAGTCGCCGAACACCGCGTTCGTGAAGCTCGAGGAGTTCACCGGCGTCCCGCCCGTCGTCGACATGGCCGTGCGGCTGGGGATGAAGTCGCTGGCCACCACGCCGTTCATCGACCCGAACAGCGGCAAGGTCACCGACCGTTCCATCGCCGAGGTCACCAAGGACCAGAAGCTCGCGTCGTTCACCCTCGGCGTGAGCCCCACCAGCGTGCTGGAGCTGGCCAACGTAGGCGCCACGCTGGCGAGCCACGGCAAGTGGTGCCCGCCGTCGCCCATCGAGTCGATCACCGATCAGGCCGGCGCGCCGGTGCCGCTCACGGAGGCGCCCTGCGAGCAGGCCGTCGACCCCGGGCTGGCCGACACGCTGATGGTCGGGCTGAGCAAGGACGACGTCAACGGCACGGCGGCGGGCGCGGCGGGCTCGGTGGGGTGGAAGCGGCCGATGGCAGGCAAGACGGGCACCACCCAGCAGCACAAGTCGGCCGCGTTCGTCGGCATCGTGCCGCAGCTGGCCGGTGCTGTGATCACGTTCGACAACTCCAGCTCGCCGCGGCCGCTCTGCGTCGGCGCCAAGTCGCCGTTCGCCTGCGGCAGCGGCAACATCTTCGGTGGTGGCACACCCGCCAAGACGTGGTTCGGCACGATGAAGCCCTACCTCGAGGGCCAGCCCGTGCTCCCGCTGCCGGTGCCGGTCAGCAAGTACCTGGAGGGGGGCGCCGCCACCCGCGTGCCCGACGTCGTGGGCCGCAGCCTCAACGACGCCAGGGGCATCCTGCAGAAGGCGAACTGGTCGGTCTCCACCCGCACCGTCGACAACGCGGCGGAGAAGGGCACGGTGGTCGGGCAGAGCCCCAACGGCTCGGCGCTGCCCGGCGAGACGATCATCCTGACGGTCAGCAGCGGCACCGCGCCGCCCGCACCGCCGCCTCCCGGTGAGGAGGGCCAGCCGCCGCCCGGAGACGGGCAGGGACAGGGCCAAGGGCAAGGACAGGGTCAGGGGCGGCCCGGGAACTGACCGGTATTTCCCCGCCCGCAACGCGGTCGCCCGTCGGTGTGGTCCGGCACGCCACGCGCCCGCGATGACCACCGCCGCGGCCCGGAGCGGCCTACGATCCGGGCACATGACGACCTGGCCGGGTGACGCGCTCTTCGGGCAGGACGGCACCGGCGACGGCGTCGGTCCCCTGCCGGGATTCGAGCTGCCGGTCGTGCGCCTCCCCACGATCGGGCTCGACGGCGAGATCACCGGCCTCGACGAGCTCGACGCCGACCTGGATGCGGGTGCGGAGGCACCACCGGCTTCCCGCCCGCCGGTTGCTCCGCCGGTGGCACTTCGCGAGCCACCGGCGCCCGCCACGCCCCCCTCCGGCGCCCGGCCTGCCAATGCCGGGCAGGTCGTGTCCGGCTGGCGGATGAAGACGCCGCCGGCGCCCGTCGCGGAGCCGGAGCGGCGGGTCGACCCGCCCCCGGACGCAACGGCGCCACCCAAGATCGTCCGCCCTGAGGTCGCCCACACCGAGGTCGCGGCGTTCGACGAGCCCACCCGCGACCCGGGTCTGCCCGTCGAGCGCCGCCCGGTCCCGGTGGCCCGGCTGCCCCGCCCCAGCATGCCGGCGCCGAACCGGCTCCCGCCGCGTCCGGAGGCCCGGCCCCGGGTGGTGGACGACGGCAGCCTGCTCGGGCTGACCAGGCACTCCCGCAGCAAGATCGGTTCCCGGCTGTTCACCTGGTTCTTCGTCGCGGTGTTCGCGCTGATCCTGATCCAGATGATCGCCGTGCTCATGAACCCGTGACCGATCACCGACAACCGCCGGTGGATCGTCACGTCCCCGGGCGCCGATGTCGGTACTGCCGTCTACGCTGTCACCGGCAGCTTTCCGGCTGTCGTCGCGGTCCCGAACGCATCGCCCAGCGCATGCTGTCGGCCCGGCCGAGGAGGTGACGCGCGATCGGCCCCGAGCCTGCCTCGTCGCGCCCGCCGGACGCCATCCCGACGCCCCGGCAGGCCGAACCCGTCGCTGCGCTGCCGCAGATGGCGGCACCCACGTCGCACCGCGTTCGCAGCGTGCTGGCCATCCCCGCCTTCCGCAGGTTGTGGCTGGTCACGTCGTTGGCGGGCATCTGCGACTGGATGAGCCTGCTCGCGCTGTCCGCGCTGGCCACCCAGCTCACCACCGGCTATCAGGCGCAGAGCTTCGCGCTCGGCGGCGTCGTGGCCACCAAGCTGCTCCCGGCGCTGCTGCTGGGCCCGCTCGCGGGCGCGCTGGCCGACAAGTTCGACCGCCGCCGCGTCATGGTCGTCTGCGACTTCCTGCGGGCCGGCCTCTTCGTGTCGATCCTGCTGGCCGAGTCGCTCGTCTGGCTGTTCATCGCCACGTTCCTGATCGAGATCTGCGCGCTGTTCTGGATCCCGGCGAAGGACGCGTCGGTGCCCAACCTGCTGCGGCGGCCCGACCAGGTCGAAACGGCCAACCAGCTCGCGCTCGTCATGACCTACGGCGTCTCGGTGATCACGGCGTCCGGCCTGTTCACGCTGTTGTCGAGCACCGAGCGGGTGTTCGGCTGGTCGAAGATGGACACGCTGTTCCTCGCTCTGGGCTTCAGCGGGCTCGCCTACCTCGTCATCGCGCTCACCGTCCTGTTCCGGATCCCGGAGATCTCCGGGCGGCGGCTCGAACGGCGGGCCACGGCGCCGGGCGTGCTCACGTTGATCCGCGACGGCGCCGCCTTCGTGGCGCGCACACCACTGATCCGTGGGCTGGTCATCGGCATCATCGGCGCGTTCGCCGCAGGTGGCACCGTCATCGGCTCGGCCACGCTCTACGCCGTCAGCCTCGGCGGCGGCAACGCGGCGTACGGCATCCTGTTCGCGGCCGTGTTCGTCGGGCTGGCGCTGGGCATGGGCGCGGCGCCGCGGATGGCGCGGCGGCTGCCGCACAACCGGCTCTTCGGCGCCGCCATCGTCGCTGCCGGGGTGGCGCTGGTACTGGTCGCGCTCGCACCGCACCTGTTCGTCGCCATCGCGGCGGTGATGCTGGTCGGGTGCTTCGCCGGCATCGCGTTCCTCACCGGGCTCACGATCATCGGCTCGCAGGTGGCCGACGAGATCCGCGGCCGGATCGTCGCGCTCGTGCAGTCCATCGTCCGGCTCACGCTGCTCGGCTCGATGGCGCTGGTGCCGCTGATCGTCGGGCTGGTCAGCGCGCAGACCATCGACGTCTTCGGCTTCCCGTTCGTCATCGACGGCACGCGGGTCGTGATGCTGGCGGGCGGGCTGGTGGCGGCGGGAGTGGGCGTGCTCGCCTACCGGGAGATGCAGGATCGCCGCACCGAGCCGATGCTGCCGGATCTGCTGGCCGCGCTGCGGCGGGGTGAACCGCGACAGGGCTCCGGCATCCTCGTCGCCGTCGAGGGCGCCTCGGCCGAGGAGACCACGGAGCAGGCGGCTCGGCTGGCCGCGCGGCTGCGCGCGTCCGGTCACACCGTGGTCGAGCCCGACAGCACCGAACGCGACCGGGAACGGTGGACCGCAGCCACCCGGGAGGCGTCGTTGTCGGGCTCGCGGGCCAAGGCGCTCGCCGCGGCGGCCGTGCGGGCCGATCAGGTGGAGCGCGTGATCCGGCCGGCGCTCGCGGGCGGTGCCATCGTCGTCGTCGAACGCTTCCTGGCCAGCCCGCTGGCCCAGTTCGGCGCGGCCGGCAGCATCGCGGCGCTCGGGCAGGGCGAGCTGGAGAGCCTCACCGAGTGGGCCACCGGCCGGTTGCGGCCGGACGTGTCGGTGCTGCTCGACCGTGCGCCGATGGGCGCCACCCCAGCCGCCGAGATCTCGGGCGAGGAGCACGTCCGCGTGCAGCGCCTGCTCACCCGGATGGCAGCGGCCGAACCCCACCACTACGCCGTGGTCGATGGCGACGGCAGCGCCGACGACGTCGCGGAGCGGGTGTTCGCCGGGTTGCTCGCTGTGCTGCCCGCGCTCGCGGCCGGCACCGCCGACAGCGCGGTCCCCTCCGCGGAGGCACAACCGTGACGGTCTGGGACGAGGTCGTCGGCCAGCCGCTGGCCGTCGCCGAACTGAGCGCGGCGGCCGAGCAGGCCACGTCGATGACCCATGCCTGGCTCTTCACCGGCCCTCCCGGCTCCGGGCGGTCGGTGGCGGCGCGCGCGTTCGCGGCCGCGCTGCAGTGCCCGTTCCACGGCTGCGGCGAGTGCGCGTCCTGCCACACCGTCATGTCGGGCACGCATGCCGACGTCCGGGAGATCGTGCCGGAGGGCCTGTCGATCTCGGTGAAGTCGATGCGCACACTCGTCCAGTCGGCGGCGCGGCGCCCGGCCAGCGGCAAGTACCAGGTGCTGATCATCCAGGACGCCGACCGGCTCGGTGAGCGGGCCGCCAACGCGCTCCTCAAGTTCATCGAGGAACCACCGGAGCAGACGATCTTCCTGCTGTGCGCGCCGTCGGACCACCCCGACGACCTGCCCATCACCATCCGCTCCCGGTGCCGCCCGGTGCCGCTGCGCACGCCGTCCCCGGCCGCGATCGCCGATGTGCTGGTGCGCCGCGACGGCATCGACCCCACCCAGGCGCAGTGGGCGGCATCGGTGTCCGGCGGCCACGTGGGTCGGGCGCGGCGGCTCGCCCGCGACCCGGAGGCCCGGGCCCACCGCGAGGCGGTGCTCGGCCTGCCGATGCGTGTCCGAGGGCTGGGCGATGCGTTCGCCTACGCCGGCACGCTCGTGCGCGATGCCAAGACCGAGGCCACCGAGCTGAGCGAGACCCGCGATGCCGCCGAGCGCGAGGAGCTCGCGGTCGCGATGGGAGCAGGCGGCGTCGGCAAGGGCGTGGCAGCGGCGGCTCGGGGCGCCAAAGCCGCAGAGAAGGAGCTCGAGCGCCAGCAGAAGTCTCGCAACACCCGCACCCAGCGCGATGCGATCGACCGCGCCCTCGTCGACCTCGCCGGGTTCTACCGCGACGCGCTCGTGGTCGGCAGCGGTGCGCAGGTGCCACTGACCAACCCCGACCGCGAGGCCGACGCCCGCCGGGCGGCCACCGAATGGTCCGCCGAGTCGGTGTTGCGCAGGCTCGAGGCCGTCCTCGCCTGCCGTACGGCGATGGATCAGAACGTCAAGCCGGAGATCGCCGTCGAGGCCATGATGATCGCGATGCAGCGCGGCTGATCGCCGCAGCCCGGGCCTGCCGCGGTGGCACCGGGGGGCTGTCGGAGGCGCCGGAACCGGTCAGTACACTGGCCCTCGCACAACGCCGCCTTAGCTCAGTCGGTTAGAGCGACGCACTCGTAATGCGTAGGTCTGGGGTTCGACTCCCCAAGGCGGCTCCCCAGGTCAGAGGCCCTTTTAGGGCCTCTACCTAGGCCCTGGAACGGGCCTCGTGGAACCATTCGTGGAACGAAACGCCTCTACGATGGTTCCATGGCGCCATCCAAACCGCGCGCTCGACGGGCGCGGGGCAACGTCTACTGGCTTCCCAGCGGCTCCGCCCGGGTGACGGTCTATGGCGGGATCGACCAGCTCACGGGCAAGCGTGTGCAGCTGCGAGAGACCGTTGCGGCACGAGCGACGCGCCGTGAGACCGAGAAGGAAGCCGAGAAGGTCCAGACCCGACTGCTCAATCGGGTCGACGAGCGCCGCAGTCCCCGTACCGAGGCGACGGTGAACGAGCTGCTAGACCGATGGCTCGAGGTAATCGAAATCGAGCGCAAGACGCGAACCGGGTACGTGGGGAAGATCGAGAAGCACGTGCGGCCGACGATCGGTCGTCTGCAGGTCGGGCGGGTCCGGGCGGACACGATCGAAGGTCTCTATGCGCAACTGCGTCGTTGCCGCGATCACTGCCGAGGCGAGAAGTTCGTCCAGCACCGTACCGACGTCGAGCACATATGCGACGAGCACACCGCTCGGCGGAAATGCGCCAAGGATGTCGCTGGGGATCCCAATGTGCTCTGCCGTTGGTGCAAGCGAGCGTGTGCACAGCATCGCTGCGTTCCCTTGAGTGCCGGGAGCATCCGCGTTGTCCACGCCATCCTGAGCGGAGCGTTCATGCGCGCGGTTCGTTGGGGTTGGATCGCAGTCAGCCCGATCGAGCAGACCGAGCCTCCTACAGTCCCCCAGCCCAATCCTGCGCCTCCGAGCGCGGAGGAGGCTGCAGCGATCCTCACCGAAGCATGGAGGGACCCGGACTGGGGCGTCCTGGTCTGGTTCGCCATGACGACCGGCATGCGTCGGGGCGAGTTGTGCGGACTCCGGTGGAACCAGGTCGATCTTGACGTTGGAGTGGTGACGGTTCGGAACAGCATTGGTCAGATCGCGGGCGAGGTGTGGGAGAAGGACACCAAGACCCGACAGCATCGCCGGCTCACACTTGATGATGAGCTGATCGACGTACTTCGGGAGCACCGGGCGCGGTGCGACGAGCGCGCGGCTGCGGTCGACACTCGCGTGCGGCGGGATGGCTTCGTGTTCTCCGCGGTGCCTGACTGTGCGAAGCAGCTGAGCCCTGACACTGTGACGCAGCGGTACTGGCGTCTTGCGAAACGCCTTGGCTTCGACACACACCTTCACAGCCTGCGGCACTACTCGGCGACAGAGCTCATCGCCGCCGGGGTCGACATCAGGACCGTTGCGGGCCGGCTGGGGCACGCGGGTGGAGGTTCGACGACGCTACGGAGCTATTCAGCGTTCGTCCTCGAAGCGGACCAGCGCGCCGCTGTTGCTCTCGCCGCGAGACGCCCGCGACCGGTCCGTCGGCCATCAACCGGGACCTGAGCGCGCTACGTGCTCCCCGTACGGTGAGTTCATGGCCGGTCAGTCCGTCACCACGTTCAGCCGGGAGTCAACGAGTGCCGTCTTGGAAGCGGCATGTGCCCACGTTGGCCTCGACCCGCACGGTGCCGAGTTACTCAGACTGGGCGAGAACGCGATCTATCGCCTGCGGACGTTACCGGTTGTTGTCAGGATCGCCCGCAGCATGGAGCACTACTCGGACGCCGCCAAAGAGGTCGCTGTCTCTCGATGGCTCGCGGAGAGGGACATGCCCGCGGCGCGGACGTGGGCTGTCACTCAGCCCGTCGAAGTCAGTGGCCACCCGGTGACGTTTTGGCAGTACATCGACGGCCGTCCAGGCGGTTCAGGGGACGCGCGCGAACTTGGCGAACTACTCCGCAGATTCCATTCGCTCGAACCTCCAGAAGAGTTCGAGCTCCCGCGGGATGATGTCCTTAATCGAGTAGAGTCGCGGATCGCACAGTCCAAGATCCCTTCTGCTGACCAGGACTTTCTGCGAGGCTTGCTCGGTGAGCTGACGTCTGCGATATCTGAGCTGTCGTTCCCTATGGCTCCTTCCGTGCGACACGGAGATGCCCATGTTCAGAATCTCATGATTACGTCCGATGCCGTCGAGCTGATCGACTTCGAGCGGGTCTGCTGGGGTCATCCTGAATGGGACCTCGCCGTGACGGCCACGGAGTACGTCACCGCCCAGTTCTGGACAACAATACAGTATAGCGAATTTGTTAGCGGTTACGGGTGTGACGTGATGGAGTGGGGCGGATTTCCGACTCTGCGTCGAGCTCAGGAGTTCACGATGACAACCTGGCTGATGCAGAATATCGATGAGTCCCGAGAAATTCGAGGCGAGTACGAAAATCGGATGGAAACTATTCGCAGGGGCACCCCCGGTCGCGCGTGGCGCGCGTTCTAGGCGGACTTCTTCGGGCTCCCGATTATGGGTGCGGCGAACGTGACGAGTTCGAGGACGTCCGGATCGCGAGGGTGTAGCGACGTGGCGACCTGGACGAACTCCTTCACGTAGTGCCGGTAGCGGCTCGACTGAAGGGCGCCGGCGAGGGTGATCGCATGGCGAGCCGTCTGGACGGCCTCGTCAAGTGATCCCTCGGTGAGCGCGCCCATGGCGGTGACCATGTTGATGAACGCTCGCGTGCGAGGTGGAGTATCGGCAGGTGCCACAGCGAGCGCGGCGAACCGCCGCGTCTCCTCAGGTCTGCGGAGGTCGCGGAAGCAGTGAGCGGCTTCTCCTGCGAGCTCGGCGCGGTCGAAGTAGCTGATCCACTCCGGGTCGGCCCCAGGATTGCTGTTGTCCATTGCCGAATCGGCGCGAGCAAGTACGGCCGCGCACGATCGATGGTCTCCAAGGGATGCGAGTGCTCGGGCTTCCATCGAGAGCAACATTGAAACGGTAGTCGATGACGGTGACCGTGCTGCAGCGGACTGTGCGGCTCGCGCAAGTTGTGCGGCATGTGTGAAATGGCCTAAGTAGTTTGCTTGGTGACTCAGGTTCGACAGGAGTCTAGCGCCGAGAAGGAAGTCGTCCGCTTCTCGGGCGAGGCGTAGCGCATGGACAAAATATCGCTGCGCTGCACCGTGTCGCCCGGCATCATATGCACTCCACCCAAGCATCTGCGCGAGCTCGGCTGTAGCAACGAAGAGTTCTTGGCGATGTGCGCCTCGCGGAAGCGCATCGAACATCGGCAGAACCTGGCTGCGGAAGTAGTAAAGCAAGAGTTCTCGTGTGTGGCCACCTCCGACGTGGAAGTCCAGATCCATCAGGCGTGCCGTGGTGAGTCGGATCGCGGTCGCATCGATGGCCTCGCCATCTGATGGCGCGTCGACGAGCTCGGATCGTCCATCTCCGAACAGGTATCCACTGATCACTCCGGGCGCCGCATGGATATCCCAGGTTCGGAGTTGCTCCGGTGACGCATCGTCCAGGTCGGCTCCGGCAACGGAGCGCAAGGCTGTCGTCGCGATGTTCGCGTCCTGGGGATACTCAACATCAAGTCGGACCGGTCGCGCCTCCGGATGCTCCTCGGCGAGTGTTGCGGTAAAGCCGAGTGTGAGCGGGGTGATCGCTCGGCGCAGCGCGTCCGACATCGCGGCAGCGATGTAGTGGGCCGTCTCGGGCTTGGGCTGAACACCATCCAGCCACCGCTTGACGCTGCCATGGTCCGAGTACACGACGCCGCCGCGGCTCTGCGCGAGACCTCGTACGTTCAATGCGAAGCGCTTGTGGCTCAAGCCGGACTCGGCGAGTGCTGCTGCAAACGCTCGGTTCGGCTGCACGTCCTTGGCCACGCGATACACCCCCAGGAGCACGGTCTGTGCCTGGAGGCTGGCACAGCAGCAGTCGTGCCCGTGGCCGTTCCGAAAAACTCGTCGTGCGCTCGCCTCGATCCCGTGCGCCCTCGCATGCGCCCCCTGTGCAGCGGTGCGCCCCCTGTGCGCGCTGTAGACGGCGGCGCACAGCCCGTTAACTGATTCGCATGACGGAGCAGCAACTACCACTGACCAGCACGGATGGCACCGACCGGTCTGGTTCAGCCCCGATTGAGGTTCGTGTGAGCTTCGAGAGCGGTCATGCGGGCGTCGAGGTCGCGAAGCGCGGTATGGACGGTCGCGCTCAGCTGTTCCAGGCGGCCCTCAATGTCATTCGCGGCCATGCGAGGACTGGCCGGCTCGGCTGTGACATAGACGGCCTTGCCTGGCTGTCCGATGACGAGGCCCTCGTCCCGGAGCTCGCGGATGGCGGCCCGGACAACGGTGGTCGACACCTCGTAGGCCTGGGTGAGCTTGGCCGTCGACGGCAGTTCCCCGCCCACGGGGTACGTACCGGCGCGGATTGCTCGCCTCAGTTCATCTGCGACCTGCTGGTACTTCGGCTGGCCGGTGTTTTCGGTCATCGGTTCCTCCGGGACTGGAGCGTACGCAGCTAGCCGCGGCGAAGGGCGGAGGCCAGTGCGAGTCGCAGCAGGAGGAGTCCTTGCATACCTTATGTGCAAGGTGCACTATGTACACATGGATGAGCAAGGAGGAGCACAGATGTCTATCGATCACGCACCTGTCAGCGGAACGACGTTCTACGACGTCCAGGAGGTCGCAGCGATGTTCAAGATGTCCCGAATGACCGTCTACCGCGCCATCGGTGCGGGGGAGATTCGGGCGGTCCGAATCCGTGGCAGGTGGCTCGTCCCTGCCCGAGTCATTGAGGCGCTCGTGGAGGGCGCTACCGGCAACGGATCGGGCGTCACTGACCACAAGATCGGCGGGCGGTAGTCATGGAGAGCGTTGGCCTGTTGATCTTTTTCGCTCTGGTTGCGGCGTTCATCTGCGCGAAGGTGCGGGTGGTCGCCGGGGCAGTGGTGTTCACCGTCGTCGCCTTGGTCCTGTTCGTCGGCACCCCAGCAGGCAACGGCCTGCCCAGCGCCGTGGCGAGCTTCCTGCACGCGGTGAACGGTGCCGCGACTCCGGTCCTGACGAAGACGGACCCGGGTTCGGAGGCCGTGGGATGAGCGCCGCGATCGAGTGGACCCGGCAGCTGCCGGTGGGGGATTGGCGCGCGCTGGCCGCGTGCCGTGATGTCGACCCGGACCTGTTTTTCCCGGTGGCGGAGTCCGGTCCGGTGTTCGACGAGCAGGTGGTCGAGGCCAAGGCGGTGTGCGCGTCGTGCCCGGTCCGGCAGCAGTGCCTGGAGTTCGCCCGGGATGCCCTGTCGGACGGGATCGCGGGCGGGCTGACGGCGCAGGAGCGGCGCGAGCTGCCTACCTCCGCATCGGGGCTGCGGTTTCAGCGCCGGGATGTATCACCGGCGACCGCGTCAACGGCAGAGCTTGCCGAGGCAGGTCGAGCGGCGATCCGTGCCGGTCAGCTGGTGCGGGAGGTGGCTCGCGAGTTCGGGGTCACCGTCCGCACCGCGCAGCGATGGGCCACCCAGATAGCCAACGAGGCCGCGGCACAGCGTGATGTGCGGGGTGTCGCATGAAGGCCCGGACAGTGCTCTACCTGCTGCTATTGGTTGTCGCCGCGGCGGCTGCGGTGCTGTCGTTCGCGGCCTTGCGGGATCTGGCGTTGACATGCGGTTTCGCCGCGTGGTTGGCGTGGCTGCTCCCGGTCGTCGTGGACGCCGGCGCCGCGTCCGGGTCGCTGGTGTGGCTCGGCGGCTGGGCCGCGCTATCCGCCCGCCGGTTCGCCCGCACCCTCGCCCTGACCCTGCTGGGATTGTCGGTCGCGGCGAACGCGCTCGGGCACGGCCTGGCGGCGTTCTCGCTGGCTCCGCCGTGGTGGGTGGTGGTCGTGGTCTCCGCGATCGCCCCCGCCGTGCTCGGCGCGGTGGTGCACCTCGCCGTCCTGGTCGGGCGCCCAGCCGAGCCCGCCACGTCACCGCGCGACGACGACGACGAGGACGACTTGTCGGAGGTGCTCGACGAGCACGGCCTGTCGCGCTACTGGGACCACGCCCCGCCCACCGAGCAGACCGTCGAGCAGCAGCGTGTGGAGCAACTGATCGCCGCGGGTGTGGGTCGGCGGCGGTTGTCGAGGGAGCTGGAGATCAGCGAGTACGAGGCCCGGCTGTTGCTGGAGCGCACCCGCAACCAGCCGCAGCGCACCGGCCAGAACGACGACGCGGAATCCGACGTCGACGAGCACGAGCTCGAGGTCAACGGAGCAGTTCTGACAGGAATGGAGGGACGGTCATGAGCGGATCAACACTGCTGGTGTTCGCAGTCTCAGCCGGGATCACGGTGCTGCTGTGGAAGCGCCGTGCCCGCGGGATGGCCTTCGGCGCCGGCCTGTTCACCCTGCTCCCGGCCGGGACGCTGCTGCAGCAAACCCCGTGGTGGATGTATGTCCTGCTCGCCGGACCGGCGGTGGTGTGGGTGCGACACCGCCGCGCCCGCACCGCGTCCACCGTGACCCGGTGGGGTGCCCGGTCCCGTCGCAACTCCGGGGTCGCGACCAGCGGCGACATCTGGAAGGTCGGCTCCGCAGTGGCACTGCGCCGCCAGGCCGCCACGGTCCGCCCCTCCCTGTCCACCACCAGCCGGGTCGCGCGGTACCGACAGCTGCTCGCCCTGCCGGCCTCTGAGATCGGGGTGGCGCTGTGCAAGGTCGGGGTGTTGAAGGTGTGGGCGTCGTGTGAAGACGTCGTCCTCGGCTTCGGCGGCCCCCGGGTCGGGAAATCGCAGTGGCTGGCCGGTCGGATCCTCGACGCCCCCGGCGCGGTCCTCACGACCTCCACCCGCATCGACCTGCTCACGCAGACCGGGCCGATGCGCGCCCAGACCGGCCCGGTCTATGTGTTCAACCCGGTCGGGCTCGCCGAGCTGCCGTCGTCGATCACCTTCGACCCCCTGACCGGGTGCTGTGATCCGGTCACCGCCGCCGAGCGTGCCGCCGACATGATCGCTGCGAGCAGCAATGGGGGGAGTGAGGAGCGGGAGTTCTGGAATGACCAGGGCCGCCGCAACCTCGCCGCCCTCATGCACGCCGCCGCCCTGGGCGGACGCACTATGGCCGATGTTCAGAAGTGGCTGGCCGATCTGCAGGGCTGCCAGCGTGAGGTCACCTCGCTGCTGCGCAACCACAGCCCGGAGCCGGCCTCTGTCGAGGTGATCACGCAGTTCATCGAGACCAACGACCGCACCCGCACCTCCATCACCTCGACGATCATGCCCGCCCTGGGCTGGCTCACCCAGCGCCCCGCCCGCGAGGCCGCCAGCGGAGCAACCCCGTTCGACGTCGAGGCGCTGCTGGCGTCGAAGGCGACGGTGTATCTGCTGGGTGGCGAGGAGTCCCAGGTCTCGCCGCTGGTGTGTGCACTCACGGGCTATATCGCTCGGGAGGCCCGCCGGATCGCCCTGCTCACGCCCGGCGGCCGACTCGACCCGCCCCTGACGCTGGCGTTGGATGAGGCGGCGCTGATCTGCCCGGTCCCGTTGCATCGGTGGACCGCGGACATGGGCGGGCGCGGGGTCACGATCATCGCGCTGTTCCAGTCCCGCGCGCAGCTCTTGTCCCGCTACGGCAGCGACGACGCGGCAGTGATCCTCAACAACGCCGGCGCCAGGATTGTGTTCGGTGCCGGTGACCGCGACGACCTGGACTACTGGTCCACCCTGGCCGGTGATCGGGACGAGCCGATCGTCACGACCGACACCCACGGGCACGTCACCTCCCGGACCGTCCGGAAGGTCCCGGTGCTGTCGGCGTCGCAGTTGGCGAACCTCAACGGGCGGGTTGTGGTGTTCCGCCGTCGCATGGCGCCGGTGGTGGGGAAGGCGGAGCAGGCGTGGCAGCGCCGCGACGTCCGCGCCCACCACACCCCCAACGCGCTCAGCATCCGCGTCCCGGCCGCGATCGCCCGCCACACCCGCAGCGGGCTGGCCTGGACACGGCAGCGGGCGCAGGCCGTCCCGGTGCTGTGGGCGGCGCTGCGCAGCCGGTTGCGGATTCTCGGCAACGACCAGGCCCCGATCGAGCGGACCGCCCAGACCCGCCCGGCGATCACCGCGGCACCGGTGAAACCCGCCCGCGACAGCGCCACCGTAACGGTCATGCCCGCGCCGTCATGGCTACGCCCCGACGCGCAATGGCAGCCGCTCGACGCCGGGCCCGCCGAGCAGACCGCCAACGGCCTCCCGAACGGTCACTCCAACGGCCATGACGGCAGCAACGGCCATGGCCCAGCGGAGCCGGGGCGGTGGACCTGATGCCGCCCCCGGACCGGGCCCGTTCGCGGGCCGCAGCTGGACACCAGCCCGGCGGTTTCTTCCGCCAAGACGTCCCCGCCGGGCTGGCTCTCCCCAACCACCACGAAGACAGCGAGGAGACCGCGATGGTAGAGCCCGACCCCACCCCCACACCGCCTGCAGTCCCGCCCACCATCCGGGAGGTGGCCGAGCTCCTCGCCCGGCTCCGCCCGATGCGGGAGGCCGGCTGGCAGGTGGACCCGGCCGAGCTGGCGGCGTTCCAGGCCGACAAGGCCGCGCTCCTGGACCGCATCACCGCCCACACCATCACCCAGACCAGTGGCGACACCGCCGCCGACAGTGGCGGGGTTGAGGACGGGTCGGAGGCCCGGTCATGACCCGCCGCCGCGAACCCGCCCTCGGCGCAGCGCGGGACCAGGCCGGGCGGGAGGTCGCGGTCCTCGCGGACGGCCCGTGGGCGCGGCACTGCTACTGGCGCGACGACCTGGAAGGGATGCAGGCCGCCACCCGCGCGAAGGGCTACCCCGACCAGCACCCCTCCGCGCAGCACCGCGGCTATCAGCCGACGGAGGACTACGAGCCCGCGGCTGGACCCGATACGGATGCGCCGCGCCGGTTGTGGCGCTACCAGCCACCCGCCGCCACCGCCTGGCCCGCCGGAGTCCCGCAACCGGCCCGGCGCCCCGACCCCACGGGCACGCCTGCGGCGCCTGTCGTCGCGGTGCCGGTGCAGCGGGATCGGGACAGCGCGCAAGCGCAGGACACGACCGACCGGGCGCGGCTACACCTGGTCTGGGCAGCCGATCAGCACGAGCACAGCAGCCACGAACAGGACCGGACGGCAGGACGGGTGGACGAGGGGAGCCTGTGGTGACCACCCCAAACGAGAGCATCTCCCGCTACGGGAGCGACCGGGCACTGACCGGGCAGGACCGGGTGACCGCCCAGCCCGGAGAGCGCGCGACGTTCACACTGACCGAGCTCCTGGCCCTCAACGACGCGTTCGACAGCCACGACGACGCCGAGGTCGCCCGCATCCTCGCCACCGGCCCGCCCGCCGACGGCTGGGGCCGAACACCCGCCACATCGGCGGGAGCGCAGCAGGCGCAGGCGGAGTTGCAGGCCCGCGAGGAGCTGCAGCGCTGGCACGCCGCCGACCGAGACCTGTTGGCCGCGAGCGCGGATGAGTACGCGGCGGGGTGGGGCTGATGGCTGCCACGGATCCGGAGGAGAAGGTGCGGGCACTGGCGCGGACCTTGGAGCGCCAAGCCGGCAAGGTCGAGGCATTGGAGAAGTTGGTGCGCCAGCTCGCCACCGACATCACCCACCGCGCCCAAGCAAACCCCGACGCAGACCCGGCACCCATCACCGCTCCCGCTCCCGCTCCCGCTGTGGCGGGGGAGGGCACAGCAGCGCCGGCGGCGATGGTGTCGTGGCTGCTGGTCGAGGACCCGGCGTCCGCGGTCGCGGCGGTCGCGGCGTTGATCGAGTGGGTCGACCGGGTCTATCTGCGCTATCCCGACGCGCACCTGTCGACATGCTGGCTGTGGCACCCCGAGGTGGTGGAGGAGCTGTGGTGGCTACGCGGCGCCCACCTCGACGCCTACGACCCCAAGTTCGGATCGTGGTTGCGGGTCGGAGACTGGCACGACCGCCAACGCCCCGGCGTGATCCGCCGGATCGCGAAGGTCGTGATGTGTGAGCTGATGCTGCACCAGCCCGGTCAACGCGAGTCCCACCCGCCGCTGACCGCACCGCTGGCGGCGTTCGGGAACGAGGTCGCCACCGCCTGGGCCACCAACGGGAACCGGGCGCCGGAGCCCAACCTGATCCAGCTGGTCGAGGCCAAGGCGTACTTCCTCGCCGTCCTCGGGAGGCACTGATGAACCGCGACGGAGACGCCGAGGCGTTCGCCGCCGAACAGAGCGGCCCCGACCCCACGGAGATCGCAGCGTTCGGAGCTGCGTTCACTGACGCTGAGCGTGGCGAGCACGAACTGCGGGTGCAGGCGTGGGCCGAGGAATGGCAGGCCCGTCATGAGGCAGCACGGCCCCGTGCCGGTGATCGCGTGATCTTTCTGTCCGAGCGGGCGGCCTACGTGCACGGCGACGACGGCGTCATGCGGCGCGATGACAGCCCCGAAGCCCGGGCTGAGATTGACCGCCGCGTCGAGGACCGGGCTCGCCGTGAGCGCGAGTTGCTCGCCGACCCGGACTACGCGCGGGCGCAGGCCGAGTACCAGCAGGACGCTGCGGCGTGGCAGCAGGAGCAGTGGCGCTCGGAGATGGACCTCGACGAGCCCCGGGGCGCGACGGAGGAGAGCGAACGACGGGCCCAGCTCGCCCGCTGGCACGCCGACGACCAGGCAGCCGCTGTGACCGACGGGGAGGTGTCTGAGCGATGAGTGCTGCCGCCGAGGATCGAGCCCCGCACGTCATGGCCGCCCGACAGTGCTCGATCCCGGGCTGTGACGGTGCGCATCTGGCGCGGGGGTGGTGCCGGACGCACTACGTGCGCTGGCAACGCCACGGTGACCCACTCGCCGCCGTTCCGGTCGTGGCGCGGGTGCGGGATCAGGTCACCTACGCCGCGGCCCGCAGGCTCGTGGTCGCCGCCCGCGGCGCGGCCGGGCAGCACCGGTGCGCGGATTGCCAGGACGCTGCGGTGCTGTGGGCCTATGACGGGACCGATCCGGACGAACGGGAGGAGTCTGGTCGGGGGCGGCGGTTCAGCGCGGATCCGCAGCGGTACCGGGCGCGGTGTCGCTCGTGTCACCGCCGCGCCATCCAAAGCCACCGCCCGCCACTGATCTCCGGTAGGGATGTCGATCGGGTCGTGCGGCTCTACCGAGCCGGCGCCAGCGCCCGCGGGATCGCCGCACTCCTCCGCGTCAGCCCGGGCGCGGTCCTCACGACGCTGCGCGCGCACGGCGTCGCGATCCGCCCCGGCCTCCGCCGCGGCGCCCACACCGGTCAGTGATCCACACGCGCCAACCCAGAGCACCCATCAACGCTCGCCACAGAGCCCACTGAACACGCAGCACCAGCACTACAAGCACGCCCAACCAAGCACCAGAACGACCAGTCAGACAGCACCACGAGCACACGAACGAAGAACCACGAACAACTACACAAGCAACCACAAAGATGAAGCGGACCATTGCATCACGATCCGATGGTGGCTGGCGCGAGCCCTACGGGCCCGCGCCAGCAGCGGATCAACCCGCCCGTTCAAGATCATCTAATCGGGCGCTGCGGGCACTGAGAGGCCGCTGAAAGGCCTCCTGCCCAGCGCTACCGCCGTGCCGGTCAAAGCGCCTCGCCACAGCGTCTCGGGTGCGGCCCGAGGCATCCACGCACCACTACTGAGGGGACAGGACTGCCATGTTGAGGATGCGCACCGGGCACGACATCGACTACTACAGCGATGCCGTTGGGAAGGCGCCGCAGCGCGGGTTGGACGAGTACTACACCGGTGCGGTCGCCGCCGGTGAGCCCGCGGGGCGCTGGTTCGGCCGCGGTGCCGATCGGCTCGGCCTGGCCGGTGAGGTCGACGCTGAGGTGATCAAAGCGGTGTTCACCCACCGCTTGGACCCGCGGGATCCGAACGTCGCTTCTCGTGAGACGTGGCATCAGGCGGCCCGGTACGGGTCGCCGCCGCGGAATTATCGGAAGGCTGACGAGATCTACGCCGGCCTGCTCGACAAGCACCCCGACGCGGGCCCGGAGGAGCGTGCGGAGCTGCGCGGGCAGGCGGCCCGGTCGGCGCGGGAGTCGGTGTCGTTCTACGACGTGGTCCTCTCCGCGCCGAAGTCGCTGACGTTGTTGTGGGTGGCGTGCGAGCGCGGCGCCCACGACGCCGACCAGAACGGCGACACGGCTGGAGCCGAGCAGTGGCGGCAGGTGGCGGCGACGATCGAGGACTCGCTGATGGTCGGGCACCGCGCCGTGCTGTCGTTCCTGGAGTCCAACGCCACCTTCGCCCGCGCCGGGCACCACGGCGGTGGGGCGGGGAAGTGGCTGGATGGTTCCGGTGGTTTGATCGCGGCGCAGTGGTTGCAGCACGACTCCCGTGAGCATGATCCGCAGCTGCATGTGCACGGCACGGTCGCGAACATGGTCGAGTGCGACGACGGGAAAGTCCGCGCCCTGGACTTCACCCTGTTCACCCAGTGGCACGACGCCGCCGCCGCCTACGGGGAACGGGTCGCCGAGGCTTATGCGGCGCAGCAGATCGGGTTGTCGTGGCAGACCCGCGCCGACGGGAAAGCCCGGGAGGTGGCCGGGGTCGAGATCGCGGAGTCGATTCTGTTCTCGAAGCGGACGTCGGCGATCACGCCGGCGTTGGAGGCGAAGATCGCGCAGTTTAGGGCGGAGACCGGGCGGGATCCGTCGAAGCGGGAGCGGACTGGGCTGGCCGAGCAGGCCAGCGTGGTCACGAAGCAGTCGAAGGTGTTCGGCGGCGAAACCCGCGACGGGCAGTTGTCGCGGTGGGCGGCGGAGTACGACGCCCACTTCGGGCGCACCATGACCCACATCGCCACCACCGCCCTCGCCGCGGGCGAACAAGCCACCGCCGCATTGTGGTCCGAGCGTGACGTGATCTCTCGGGCGTTGGGGGAGATGGAGGAGTCGCGGCAGTCCTGGACCCGCTCCAACCTGATGCTCGCCATCTCCAACGCGCTGCCCGGTGATCTCGGGGTGGACACCGAGCAGATCGAAGGCCTGCTGGAAGGCCTGACCGACCGCGCCCAGATCCTGGCCCAGCACCTCAACCCGCGGACCGGCCCGGAGGGTCTGGATCCGCAGTACTACCGCGCGGACGGGGAGAGCGTGTTCGTCAAACCCCACGCCCAGCGCTACGCCACCGCCAACCAACTCCTCGGGGAGGAGGAGCTGCGCGCGGCCGCGGTCCGCCGCGGCGCCCCGACCTGGACGAGCGAGCAGGTCGACCAGGTCATGGACGTCCTCGCCCGGGGCGGGCGCGTGCTGGGTGTGGATCAGGCTGCTGCTCTTCGGGGGATCCTCACCTCCGGTGCCGCGGTCGAGGTCCTCAACGCCCCGGCCGGGACGGGGAAGTCGTTCCTGGTCGGCACCCTCGCCGACACCTGGCCACTCACCGGACAGGGCCTGCCCGACCCGTCGCCCTCACCGGGCGACACCACCCCGAACCCCGACCCGACCCCTGATCCGGGTCCGTCGGAGCAGCCGGTGGGGGAGGGGCTGCGAGTGTTCGGGATCGCGGCCGGGCAGCGCCAGACCGACATCCTCGCCGAGGAAGGCGTCACCGCCCGCAACATTCGGCGCTGGCTCGACACCCAACACCGCCTCGCCGACGACCGCCCGGTCGGTGACGACCACAGGTTCCGGCTACGCGCCGGGGATCTGCTGGTGGTCGACGAGGCCGGGACCGCATCGACACCGGACCTGGTCGCGATCCACCGCTTCTGCGAACTGGCCGGGGCGAAGCTGCTCCTCGTGGGCGATCACAAGCAACTCGTCGCAGTCGGTGCGGGTGGCGCGTTGGCTGACATCACCGACCGCGGGATCGCCTACGACCTGGCCGAGGTCCGCCGATTCCACCAACCCTGGGAAGCCACCGCCTCCCTACGTCTCCGCGACGGGGACCAGGGTGTGGTGGACGAGTACGCCAAACACGGGCGCCTGATCGACGGGGGCACCCCGGAGCAGGCTGAGGCCGCTGCCGCGCGGGCGTGGCTGGCCGCGACACTGGACGGCAAGGAAGCACTGTTGACCGTCGGCAGCAACGCCGCCGCGGCGCGCACCTCGAACCAGCTACGCGCCGAGCTCGTGCGCCTGGGCCAGGTCGCCGACGAGGGGGTGCCGCTGGGTATGCCCGGGTGGGAAGGCTCCATCGCCGGGGTCGGGGACCTGGTCCAGGCCCGACGGAATGCGTGGCATTTGGATGGGTGGTGCGGCAACACCGAGGCCCCGATCAACCGCACCGTTTACCGGGTCACCGGCCTGCGTGCCGGTGGTGGGCTGAGCGTCGCCCGGGTCACCGGCCGCGACGAGGACGGGGCTGAGCAGCTGGCCGACCCGATTCAGCTCCCGGGCTCCTATGTGGGCGAGCAGGTCACCCTGGCCTACGCCTCCACCGCGCACGCCGCGCTGGGCCGCACCGTCGGGGTCGGACTCGGCGTGCCCGCCCCGGGCACCGACGCGGGCGCCGCCTATGTGATGTCGACCCGCGGTCGGGACACGAACCTGCTGTTCATGGTGACCCGCAACGTCGCCGACTCCGCCGCCACCGGTGAAACCCACAAGGTCGCCCAGCGCAGCCCCGCCGAGATCCTCGCCGACATCATCCGACCTCCCGACCTGGACCGGAACCGCACCGCGCTCACCGAAGCGGAGGTCGCGGCCGAGCAGGCCCGGTCCACCAGCGCGCACCTGGACCCGATGCTCGCCGTGATCGAGGAGTCCACGCCTGGGCGGGTGGAGGGCTGGCTCGATCAGCTCGCCGCGACCGGGGCGCTCCCGGAACACCACCGGATCGGGTTCGCCGCCGACGAGGCCCGCACCTCGGTGGAGCAGCTGCTGCGCACCGCCGAGCTCGCCGGCCACGACCCCGCGCAGATCCTGTCCGACGCGGTCACGACCACGTCGCTGGACGGGGCGGCGTCGGTGGCGCAGGTGCTGCACTTCCGCATCCGCGCCGCCCTCAAAGACCAGTTGGCCCCGCAGGTATCGAGCTTCGCTGATTTGCTGCCGCGCCACCTCACCGAGCAGACCCGGGCCGGGCTCGAGGCACTCGCCGACGCCGCGGACACTCGCCGAGCTGAGCTCGGCGCACTCACGGCGCTCGATCCGCCGCAGTGGGCCCGCGAGGCCCTCGGCCCGGCCCCCGATGTCGCCGACGATCCGGACGGGCGCGCACGCTGGGAGGAGCGGGCGGGATGGGCGGCGGCCTATCGCGAACTCGCCGACCACACCGCCGAGCAAGACCCGCTCGGTGCCGCCCCGCCAGCGGGGCTCCCGGAGACGCACGCCCTGTTCCGCACCGCGCACGCCGCTCTGGACCTGCCCACCTTCGGCGCGGAAGAGGAGACCATGTCGGAAGGGCGCCTGCGGGCGCGGATCGCGGCGTGGGAGCACGAACTCCGGTGGGCGCCCCGCTACGTCGCCGACGAGCTGGAAGCCACCCACGACGCCCTGCGCACCGCCCGCGACGACGCCACCCTCTGGGCGGCGCGCGCCGAGGTCGAAACCGACCCGAAAACCCGCGAAGAACTCCGGTCAGCGGCCGAGCACGCGGCCGCGCAGGTCGAGACCCTGGCCGAGCAGGTCCGGGATCTGGAGTTCGCCGATGAAGCCCGGGATTTGTGGCGGATGGACAGCATCGTGACCCGCGACAACGCCGAACGTGCTCGGGTCGCCGCCGGGTGGCGCGGTATCGACCTCGACCATCCCGGCGAACATGTCACCACCCAGGACTGGCTCGACGCCCAGGCCGCCGACCACGCCGCCAGCGACGCCGAACGCATCGTCACCGAGGTCGACCTCTCGACCGACGAGACCACCCGCGACATTGCCCCGCCCGATCAAGGCGAGGATCTGCAGAACCACGGCCCACTGGAGGTCGAGACGCACTGGGAGCGTGCCGATCCCGACCACGACCGTCTGGAGTCTCGGGATCCGCGGCTGGTCGAGAATGTGCCGCCTGTCGATCTGCGCCAGGTCTCCGAGCCCGACCCGCGTGAGCGCACCGATCCCGAGCAGCGCCGCCGTGTCCCACCCCGTGACGAAACCACCGCCGCGGTCACGCGGGCGCGGGTGGCGTTCAACGAGGTCGCCGACCGTCGCAGCGCCGAGCAAGCCAGTCTCGTCGAGCACGATCCGGTCGAGCGCGTCGACGATGACGATCTCTACCGCTCCCACCCGCCCGTCGATGATGCGGACGCGGGCCGGGACGAGGACTCGCTGGCCCGCTGAGCAGCACGACGAAGTGTCGGTGGCCGGTGCGACCCTCGACGGTGCCCACGTGCATCGCCGAGGGGAGCCCGCCATGGCACAGCCGGACGTCTACCTGCTCACCGCTCACGAGCCCTACACCGACCCGCGCCACCCGGTGCCGATCAACTCCCTGATCGTGCACGCGCTGACGCTGCTGCACCCCGACGTGCCCCAGCCCGACGGCGGGATGATGTATCGCTGCCTCACCGAATTCCCCCACCGCCGACCCGGCGAGATCGTGCCCGTGTCCACGCTGACCTACGAACTCGCCGGCGGCGACCTCTGGCCCCAGATCGGCGACTGGGAAGCCGTCACCGACGCGCTTGTGGCGGTCTCGCGCGCCAGCCGGTGTGACGCGATGACGCTGGGCCTTCCGCAGATTCCCTTCTTCCTACTGTCGATGGGCCCCTACACGAACAACGTCCTGCATCGCCCGGACGGAACGACGGAGCACCGCGGCCCGGAACATCGCCAACACGAACTCGACACCCTCGCTGAGCACCTGCGCCAGTTCCGGGCCAGCGGCCCGCTCTGGCCCGGTGACAACCTCGTCACCCCGCCCAACCGTCCAGCGGTACTGCCCTACCAGCCATATCGATACTCGCACGCCTGAGAGGCCCGAGATCGCTCGGCCCATTCTCCGACCTGCAGAGGAAGGTAAGGTCCTGCGGACCCCGGCGACGACAAGCGTCGCTCAATGATTCAGGTACCGACTTCCGTCCAGATCGCTAGCGTTTTGCAATGAACGGGCGTGAGGGATTGCAGGGCACAATGCTCAGGTCAGCAGGTCCCGGCTGCTCAGTTCGGCCAATAGCCCCAGCCGATGAGCTTTCCGATGGCGCCCGGATTGATCGTTGCGCAGGCTGTTACTTCAAGTCCGGTCGTATTAACGACGTAAACAAAATTGCGTTGGCGCACTTATTCTGAACGCTGTAGGAGAAATGCCCATGGCTCGCCGGGTCCGGCCCAGAATGGCGGACGCCGCACTTTCCAGGGTCCATCAGGGCGGTCTGGGTCCGAGCTGCAGCAGTGCTTGGCGATGAGACGGCGCTGGCCGCGGAAGCGACCCCGCTACCGGCGGCCGTCATGGCGACCGTAGCTACCAGCGTGACGATTCATGTCGTGAACTTTCGCATACCAGCGATGGTAATGGCGACGGCGGTGATGGAAAGGATGATTTTTCTTGCCGTTTATAGCGGTTGATGGTGTAAACCGGCCACGAGAGCCGTCGGGTCGATCGTGGCAGTGCCGCAGATCGCATGCGCAGAGTTCCTCCCCCCGGACTCGGGGGATCACCGTGCGGCCGCCCATCGGCGCGCTCTAGCGATGAGGTCGGCTGCCTCACGACCGACCGCGAGCGGCTCAGGGCGGACGCCGTCACGGCGGCGCTGTAGATCAGCCTGGTCGCGTTCCGTCATGAGGTGGGCTACGTCTAGATGTTCGCGATGGACGTCGCAGGCGAAGCCCTTGCCGACGACATGACGGGGCTTGTCGTGGTGGCGTAGCCCAACCCATATCGGTACCGCCAGGCACAGGGTGGGAGGGAGAAGCGGCTCGATCCGGTACCCGCCACAGCCAGCGGCAGTCCATTGAAAGGTTCCGCGGCCCCGTGTCTCACCGGTCATCGTTGCTGCTCCCCAGGATGTGACGACATACCCGCGGGGGAGCGCGGATGACCCACAGCACGCTACCCGCCCACGGATGCCTGGTGCAGATCGAATCGGGCTCCAGGAAGTCCACTGGTCCGGTACGCCTCACGGGACCTGGCCGGAGCGCAATTCTTGACCGACGATGGCCGCTATTCCACACCCGTCCGATCCTTCAGCGCCCCCAATTTCGTTCCGAACATGTAGTACAAGGCCGCAAAGACGTTCATCTGCTCGGGCACGTCGAGATCGGCAAACTCGGCGGCAACGTCCGTTGGGTCGAGATCGTCGGCTGCGGTGGTACGCAGATTGAAGATTGACTTGGCAGCGTCGTGCTCGCGGTCTGTCACGTCGATCGGTGTGATTGCCCGGAGGTCGTACGCGGCGGGTAGGGGGTTGTGGACGAGCTCGGCTGGATAGCGGGCAGCCATGATCTTCAGGGCGGTGTTGACGACGTGAACTGCCAGTGTCGGGCCCATTCGAAGGTTTTGGACGAGATTCAAGAGCTCGTCGACTGCGACGACGTCGTCTTCGATGCTGATCGGAGTGTTGATGTCGGTGTCGAGACGCTCCATCGAGAACGCGATGTTTTCCAGCACTTTCCCCGGTGCGACGATCATCCGCTCGCCATCGTTCATGCTGGCGCGCGGGTGGTACTGATCAAGTAGCTCGCTGGTTTGTTGCTGCGCTTGCCGATCATCGTCGCGCCGTGCTCGTCTACGGAACCACACCGGACGTCCCCCTCTGCTGCGGCCGGCCCGGACTGTCCGTGCGGGCACGAAAGGAGCGTAGGTCGCAGTACCCCGCGGGCGTGGCCGTTTCGCAAAGCTGCCCAACGCGGCGAAGCGGCGCGGCAGCGCAAGAGATCTCGGGGCGCTGCCCCGAACCCCGGCCCTCGCTCCAATGGTGCCGGCCAACTCGTGGACGTCCGGATACGTCGTGGTTGAGGTGTGGGTGGTGGGGTCGTGTCTCCAGCGTCGATCGGTCGCCCTGAAGGGATGCCACACCGTCAGCAGGGGCCGCAAGGCAAAGATGCGCCCAGGCAGTGAGCACGAGGCCAACTACACGCCTCGCGCCCACCACCCGCGACGCGCCTTGCACCCCCTGCTGACGGCGCGGCGTTGCTACGCACGCCCGATCGACGATGGAGCCACTCAGCCCGGAGACCGTCGCGCGGCGGATGCGCTCGTTCCGGTCCGCGGTGTCGGTGGCGGATGCGACTCTGACCTGGGGATGTGACATCGAGCGATCGGGGCAGCACTCATGGTCGAGCACCCAGCACCAGCGAATCCGCGACCGGGCTCGACGCCGTCACGGTCGGGCGAGGGGGTCTGGTTGGACGTGCCGTACGCGGACAAGGACGCGGCGAAGTCGTTCGGTGCCCGGTGGGATCAGCAGGTCAAACGCTGGTACGACCCCCGCCCACCTACGGCTGGCCTGCAGCGGTGGGCGGCGTTGGCGGAGGTGCCGGATCTGTTGCCGGGGGAGGACCGCTCGTCACCCCTACAGGTCGGCGGCCTGTCACCATGAGCACGCCGACCGGGACACAATCCGCGACAGCGGAAGGAGCGAGCCGCTGACGCCGTGGGCACCAGGAATGTGCCGCCGCAAGCACCGCCTCGCGATCGGTCGTTGCTACCGCCACAGACTGCTCCATACCCCACCGGGCTATCCTGCCCTGGTGATGTTGATGCGGCGCTTGCCGTGGGGGCGGATGCTCCTGCTGGTTGTGCTACTGCTCGGCGTCGTGGCGATGCACGCGACGGTCGCGCCCGGAATGCCCGCGCACGATCGGGCGGATCACGCCTTGGCCCAGTCTTCGCCTGCAGGTGCCGGCGACGCCGCAATGCGCAGCATCGGGGCAGGCCTCGATACTGCGCAACCGATAACGGTGATGGGCGCTACTAAACCTCCTCCGCCCATGCCCGCGTCTATGCTCCATGAGCTGCTGCATCTATGCCTCGCGGTGCTCGTGGCTGCGATCCTGCTCGGCCTCGCGATGGCTGGCTTCCTGGCATGGGGTCGGCGCGATAACACTCCCGCTCCGCGCGCGCCGGCGGTCGTGATTGTCCGGCCACGGTCGCCACCACGAATGGCTGTCAGACTCGCTCAACTCTGCGTGTTGCGGAACTGATCAGCCAGCTCACCCACTGGCTCGATCCGTTGTGCACATTCGCAGAGGAGTCCATCGAATGAACCGCAAGACCAGTATCAGCATGCTTGCAGTCGCGTTCGCCGTGGTGATTGTCGCGGGCTGCGGCACGGCTGCCTCGCCGTCGTCCTCGGCCGCCGGCGGCACGTCGTCGGCGGCGCCCGCGGCTACGCTACACAACGACGCCGATGTGGCGTTCGTGAATGGGATGATCCCGCACCACATGCAGGCAGTCGCGATGTCTCGACTCGCGGCAGGGCGTGTCGCTTCCTCGAAAGTCAGCGAGCTTGCCGCGCAGATCACCCAGGCGCAGGGCCCGGAGATCACTCAGCTGCAGGGCTTCCTCCAGGCCTGGAACGTTGCTGCGGCCCCAACCGGCTCCATGGGGGGAACGTCTGGAATGGCGGGTATGGAGCACGGTGGTGCGACGTCGGGGATGATGTCGGATCAGCAGATGCAGCAGCTTGGTGCCGCGAATGGAGCGGTGTTTGATCGGATGTTCTTGCAGATGATGATCGAACACCACACCGGCGCTGTCGCCATGTCCCAGGCCGAGGTACGTGACGGACAGAGCTCCGACGCCAAGGCCCTGGCGCAGAAGATCATCGCCGCGCAGCAGGCCGAGATCACCACGATGCAGCAGCTACTCCCCACGGTCTGATCGATCCCGGTGGGCCCGGCATCCTCAGCCGGGCCCACCGTTCGTGCGCGCGCCGACTCACCAGGCCACCTTACGTCTCGAAGCGGACGCGGAGGGTGATTGTAGTGGCCGCCGGTGGCGTCGGTTGCGTCGTGAATGCCGCCGGCAGTGTGGAGGGTTCCACAGCTGTTCTGGTCGGGGGATGCCCGGGGTCCAGATGCGGCGCTGCCAAATCACGTACGCAACCTGCATTGCCGCGGCATGGGTACGAAACCATCCCGCCGCGCGCTATCCGATGTCCAGCGCCAGCCAGCTAGTGAAACGGCCGGCAGTGCCGGGAAAGACGTCGTAGGCTCGTCCCAGAGGGTGTCGCTTTCTGGCTGGCCGGGCGTGGAGAGTAACAGCCGGTCGATCGGGTGATCAGACCCATGCGTAGCCCGCCGAATGTGATCTCGGCCTGGGTGAGTGGGAGGCGTGTGGTGGACGTGACGCAGCCGTTGGTCGTGGGTCGTCCTCGACGCAGCCACTCGGCCCGCCAGGTGCGGCGGGGACTGCCCCAGCGGGGCCGGGCTGGGTGCATCCGGGCGTCCAGCTGGGACGGGCAGAGGGCGTTGTCGAGCTGAGGATGGCCAGCAGGTCAGCCGCGTCCTGTTCCCATTTGGCGTAGGCCATCGGGAATCCTGACTGTTGCACGGATTACGCAGCCTGCCACAGCGGCATCGTCGTCCAATCAGGAATAGCGACCAGACGGTTAAAGAACTGGGCTGCGGCAGACTCCGCGTCAAGGACATGGCTGGGACTGCCCCAGCCGTGTGATGGGCGTTGCTGAAACAGTCCCAGCGAGTCACGATCACCGTAGGGGAGGTTGCGCAGCCCGGACTCCTGCATTGCGGTGAGTGGCGCGATCCACTGCCCCCGCTCGGGGACCTGCAAGGTGCGCCGGTCGCGACGATGGCCTCGGCGTTGCGGATCTGGTCCTTGCTGGCCGCTCCTGTGGTCGGCCACACCATCCACGCCAGGCCGGCCATGCCCAGAGCGGCGGGCCCCACGATCACGGCGATGGCCGCCGAGACGACACCCAGTAACGACATCCCCGGCGAAGCGCAAGGGCGGCAGCGCTGGGGAGCTCAGCTCGACGCGGCGAGGAGTTTCCATGTCCGACCCGTGTCCTCAGTGGAGTGCACCCCGTCATCGGTGGCGACCACGTAGCGTTGGGGCCCGAGTACGGAGAACGCCTGCGGTGTCCTGCCGATGGACCCTCCGCGCGACCACGTCCCGTCGATCGAGGTCCAGACCGTCCCGGTCCGATCCATTCCGGCCAGGACGGTGTCACCGCCGCCCCCGGTGCGAGGAGCGTGGTCCAGAACGACCAGCGGTTGGGGGGGCTGCACGGGCGCCAGAGCGAAGGTGTTCCCGCCGTCGTCGCTACGCAGCAGGCCGGTGGCGGTGGTGGCGAGAACGCGCCGCAGGTGGTCGGGGTCGACCGCGAGCGAGCCAACGTCCGGGAGGTGCGCACCGCGTTGCCAGGTGGTTCCGGTGTCGTCGCTGCGCATCACTGCTGCCGTTGCCGAGTCCCACCCGTACACCGTTTCACCTGCCACGGACAGGGCATGAAAGTCGGCCTGCCCTGGCAACGCGACCGCAACCCAAGTGCGGCCGCCGTCCTCGCTGCGCAGAAGACCGACGTTCGACGGGCCGCCCTCGCCCGGGCCGGGGTGTCCGCTTGCCAGGAACCGGTTCGGCCCGATCACTGCGAAACCCATGGTGTCGGGAAATCGATTGACTCCGTCGGGTTGATTCACGCGGCGCGGAACGACCGCCCCGAGGCGAAAGAGCCCTGTATGTGTGGCGGCGTAGACGGTGCCGTTCTGCGGATTGTTCGCCAGTCCGTGCACGTGTCCGAACCCGGTTCCAGACGGGACCTGCGCGTCCGGTGCTGGCGGGCCGCATCCGGCGATCAGGGCACCGGCAAGTAGGGCGATGGCAGCGCCTGCGTGGGCGTGCTTAGGTCGATCGCGAGACATGGTGGCCTTCGAGGTGTCGCTGCTGCGGCAGGCCGCTCACGCGGCTGCGCTGCGCTGGTCTGACAGGTACGCGAGGCGGCTGAGTTGATCGACAAGTAGCTCCCAGTGACCCGAAGGGCACGAAACCGCTCGACCACGGGATCGTTCGACCTGTAGCCGCGCAGGATGGGACCTCGGCCACATCACTGACGCAGCACACAGAATCGGGACCGCATCGGGACAAAGAGGAGTCGCAAATCGTCGCGTGGTTGGGGGTAGGGGCGAGGTCTTGCACGAGTACCGCCGCGGCTTCGGCGGGTGCCGGATTCGTAACATCAACACAGCCACGTGAGTGCACAGCAGAAGAATGCAGCCTCCCAGAACGTCCGCGATGCCCATGCCGTGAGACGGCGCCATCCACTTCACGGGACTGGAGGCCGTGCCGAACTGACCGTCGGTGCTTTGGCGCTCAATATTTGAGATGTGCACAGAGGCGGCTGGCGGGAGATGCCCTGTGTGGTCAGCTGTCGGGTCGCAGTGTTGGAGTGCGAGCACGCCGGCGATGAGCAGGAGCGCGAGGAGCGAGACGACGACGAAGCGGCCGGTGCCGTAGGACTCTCCGCTGGCCAGCATCGTCAACGATGATGCCGCATCGGCGCGCAAAGGGGGAGTTGGCGATTGCACTCAAGCCTCACGGCTCGTGGCGTACCCGGGGGTCACGAGATCGCCATGACGTGTCGACGAGGTGCGGGGTTATCGGTCCCGGAGCCGCGAGAGGTGGCGCCGTGTGCGCGCGAAGGACGTCTAGGATCACGCGCGCGCCAGGGTGGTGTTGTCGCGATGAGGTTCATTGGCAGCCAGGTGAACGGCGAACCGGTCTCGATCGTGACTGAGCGTGGCAGCAACGTGACGATCCTAATCCTAGTAGGTGACGCATCGTCAGGACGGTAACCGTACGTCGCAGATGAACCGTCGCGAACGCCGGCCGGTTGCTCAGCGTTGTCACAGCACCTGTTGCGTAGGCTTTAGGTCATGCTCGCCGCCCGCGCTGATCGCCCCGTGCGGGCATGGCCGAGGGCTTGCACGCTGGCGGTCGTCGTGGGATTACTCCTTGCCCTGTTCGCGGCGTGTTGCTGCGCCGAGGAGGCGACGTCCTGGGCCGCGACACCTGACCCGGCCACCATCGCGTCACTTGAGCCGCCGCACGAAGCCTCGGCTGGTGGCGGTCACGGTGTCGATCGGGTTGCTGACATCGAGGCTTCGGTACAGGTAGGGGCTGAGGAGAGCTGCGGCGGTGCGGGCGCCGTTGAGGCCGCCACGACAGTCCACCCGACCTCGACCGGCATCTGGTCACAGGGTGGCCGCGCGCCGGCAGCTCAACTTGAGCTGGGCGACGGCCCTGCGCCGCCTGACCTACTCCTGCCGCTGCCACCGGTTTCGCATCTTCTCTGCGTGATGCGCACATAGGAGACCTCGCCGCGCCCGCACATCCCGGGCCGGGCTCGAGCGTCCCCACGTGTCCCGCACCGTCGGCAGCCGACGGTGTGTTCGTCAGGAGAACCGCGATGCCACCTGTCCGCACCCCCAGCAACAGCACTGCGGTAACCGAGGAGATCCGCCTGCCCGCTGCCGCCGGCCCCCGCCTTCGAGACGACCGATTCGGACGCCTCGTGCTCGGCGTTGTTGCAGTCGTCACGACCTTGTCCGCGATCCGTGCGTTACTCCCGATGCCCTGGCTCGGCGATATCTGGCGGCCCGCCGACACCGCCACGATTGCCCGCAACTTTTACCGCGGCGGTATGAACCTGTTCTTCCCACAGATCAACTGGGGCGGGAACGGTCCGGGGTACGTCGAAGCAGAGCTCCAGCTCGTCCCGTGGCTCGCAGCTGCGGGGTATCACCTCGTCGGCGAGCACGCGTGGGTCGGCCGAATGATCTCGGTGGTGTTCACGATCGTCGCCGTGCTCGCCTTCTGGGGCCTGGTGCGGCGAATCCTGCCACCGACGCCGGCCCGGTGGGCGTTGCTGGCGTTCGTGGTGTCGCCCGCTGTCATGACGTGGGGCAACGCCTTCATGCCTGATATCACGGTGCTGGCCTTCTACGTGCTCGCGCTGCTGGGGTTTCAGCGGTGGCTCAGCGAGGACCGCGGGGTCTGGTTGGCAGCCACCGCCGGTGCCGTCGCGGTCGCGGCGTTGGTGAAACCGACATCGTTGCACGTCGGACTGGTGCTGCTGATCTGGCTGTTGCTCGCCGACCGGCGACGTTTCCGGGGACCGATGCTCTACGTCGCGGCGGTGGCCGCTGTGGTTCCGGTCGCGGTCTGGCTGTGGCACGCGAGCAACCTGTACCGGACCTATGGCAACACCTTCGGGGTTATCTCGGGTGGGGACAGCAAGTTCGGCAATCTCGCGCTGTGGACGTCACCGCTGTTTTGGACGGGAAACGCCACGATCGAGACGATGCTGGTGTTCGGTGTCGCCGGTGTCCCGTTTGCGGTGCTCGGCGCGTGGACGGCGTGGCGCGCTCGTGGGCCGGTTGTGTTAGCCGCTGGCATCCCGGCCGTTGCAGTGTTCTATGTCGCCGTGGCCCGTTACAGCATGGAGCTGGGTCCGCAATATCACGTGTTCTCGCTGCCGTTCGCCGCGATCGTGGTCGGACTCGGTGTGACCGCGGCAGGGCAGTGGCTGAGGCGGCACGAGGTGCGGCGCGGATATCGCGGTCTCTTGGCCGTGGTCGCGGTCGTGGCGCTGTCCGTAGCGAGCATCACGGTATTCGCGCAGTCGTTCGTCGACCGCAGAGGCGTACTCGCCGGGTGCGCACAAGTCCTGCAGTCCAAGTCCGCCCCCACTGATCTTGTGATCGTCGCTACGAGCAGCGTCGCGGTCGATCGCGGGACGTCGAACAACTTCGAGGAGCCCACGGTCTTCTACCTGGCCGACCGCAAGGGGTGGAGCTTGCCGGCCGATCGTCATGACCCGGCCCTGGTCGCGTCCTATCTGGCTGCTGGGGCCCGCTGGTTCGTCGAACCCGACCCGTCGCTGCTGCCCCCGGGTGCGCCGCTGACACGGTGGCTCGCCGAGAACGCGCAACAGGTGCGCTCGGTAATGGTTGGCGGCTGCGATATGTGGTCGCTACGGACACGAACGTGATCACCGGTCAACCACCGGAGGCCGATCGGGCGACGCCCAAATCGCGCTGGCGATTGAGGGGGCTGGAGCTCAACGCCATCGCCTTGATGGCCTCGTCCGGGATGACCGCGCTGTTCGGCCTCGTGTTCTGGGCGGTCGCTGCCCGCTACCCGGCCGAAGAGGTGGGCCGTACCTCTGCCCTGATCTCGACGGCCATGATGCTCAGCACCGTGGCCGGGCTTGCGGTCGGCCTCGTATTTGCCCGATTCCTCGGCTCGGTAGGGCCGCGAGCGGGTCGCATGGTGCTGGGCGGGTACGTCGTGACGGGCGTGATCGCGCTTGTGCTGGGCGCAGGGTTCGTAGTCTTGTTCGCCGACGACGCTCTATTTGCCTCGACCACGGAACGGTTCGCGTTCCCTCTGCTCGTCGTGGTCCTGGCGCTTTTCACGCTGCAGGACTGGGTACTGATCGGCCTGCAGGCCGCCCGATGGGTGCCGGTTGAGCAGTTGCTGTTCTCCGGCATCAAGTTCGGTCTCGTGTCGATCTTCGCCGTGTCCGCGCTGCGGAACGGCATTGTCATCGCCTGGGTCGCGCCGTCGGCCTTGGCTGTTGTCGTTGTCTCGGCCGTGCTGTTTCTGCGCGTCCTGCCCAGGCGTGTTGTCGTCGAGGGTGCCGTGGCGCTGCCGGGGCGCCGGACGCTGGCGAGGTTGATTGCGGGCGAATACGCTGAGGGTGCGATGGCTGTCGTCGTGCCGCTGTTGATGCCGCTCATCGTGGTGACCCAATGGGGGACCCAGGCTAATGCGTACTACGCACTACCTTGGCTGATCTCTGAAGCTGTTGTTTCCTTGATGTGGAATGTGTCGTCGTCCTACCTCGCCGAGGCATCGAACGACATCGGGAACATGGCTGCACTAACGCGCCGCACCGCCCGCCTGCTCGCCCTGATCGCGCTCGCCGGGACCCCGTCCCTGTTCTTCGGGGCGCCATTGCTGCTATCGTTGCTGCCAGGGGCCTATGCTGCCGAAGGCACAGTGCTGCTGCAGATGATGGGGTTGGCATTACCGCTGGCCGCTATCGGCAGCTTGTACGGAGCGATCCTGCGCGCACGACAGCAGGTCGGTCGCATGGTTGCCCTCCAGCTCGTTAACGGGATCTCCGTCGTGGCGCTGGCCCTCGTGCTCGTGAAACCCTGGGGAATCACCGGGATCGGCGTAGCCTACCTGGCATCAGAGGCGTTGTGCTTCGCGATCGTACTCGGACCACTCGTGCGAAATATCCGGCAGCGACCGGAAGTCAACCCGACCAGCTGACCAAAATGGAAGGAAGTCGTCCGATTTTCGACTGATCCGGCATGTTTCGAGCATGTCGAAGAAAAGGCCCGATCGTCAAAGTCTCGAACGCATCGTAGACTGCTTCGTAGTTCACGTCCAGATCAGTTGCCGTGGCGGGAATCGGGGTTCTAGGGCAAGGCGGGGTCGCGGCATTCGCGTCCATTAATATTTGTCCCGGAGTCGCAGTATTGAGCCGTAATTCCGCCCGCTGGCCGGGAGGGTTACGTGCGAGTGTGGCCGATGTGACATGAGTAGAAGGCAGACGAGTTCGTGACTGATATCCGGTCCGCGGCGCAGACCAACCAGCATGGCGCGCTCCCGGAAGGCAATCCGATGACGAGCACCGACGTGCCCGCGCAGCAGGCGGAGCAGCCTCCGCACCTCGGCCCGCTCAAGGTCGCCCGTGGCGTACTCAAGACGATGCGCCCGCGCCAGTGGGTCAAGAACGTGCTCGTACTCGCCGCACCGTTCGCCAAGGGCGATCTGTTCGGCGGCTCCATCGGGCTGCACCTGGCCATCGCGTTCATCGCGTTCTCGCTGGCGGCGTCGGGCATCTACCTGATCAATGACGCCAACGACGTCGAGGCCGACCGCGCACACCCCAAGAAGCGCAACCGGCCCATCGCGGCCGGGATCGTGCCGGCCCGGCTCGCGGTGGTCGTCGCGGCGGTGCTGCTGGTGGGCTCGCTCGCGCTGTGCCTGCTGGCCAGCGTCAACCTGTTGGTCGTGCTGGCCGTGTACATCGCGGTGCAGCTCGCGTACTGCTTCGGGCTCAAGCACCAGCCCGTGCTCGACATCTGCGTGGTCGCGTCCGGCTTCCTGCTGCGGGCCATCGCCGGTGGTGCGGCCACCGGCATCCCGCTCTCGCAGTGGTTCCTGCTCTCGGCAGGGTTCGGGTCGCTGTTCATGGTGGCGGGCAAGCGCTACGCGGAGATGATGCTCGCGGAGCGCACCGGCGCCAAGATCCGCAAGTCGCTGGAGAGCTACTCGGCGTCCTACCTGCGGTTCGTCTGGGCGCTCTCGGCCACCGTGCTGATCATGACGTACTGCCTGTGGGCGTTCGAGATCCGCGACGCGCACCACAACTCGGTGTGGTCGGTGATCTCGATCGTGCCGTTCGTCGTGGCGGTGCTGCGCTACTCCGTCGACGTCGACGGCGGCCGTGGCGGCGCCCCGGAGGACATCGCGCTCGGCGATCGCGTGCTCCAGGTGCTCGCACTGGCCTGGATCGGCACGCTCACCTTCGCCGTCTACACGTGAACGGTGGCAGATACTTCATCGGATTGGATGTGCTGCAGATGGCGCCGGGCGCGGAACTCGCGCCCTGGCGCTCGTCGTAGTTCTCGGTCCGGACACGGCCGAGCCGCCCTGTCCAGCAGACCTTGCTGCTCAACTCAAACGCCGAAGCCGTCGACCCCGTCACCCACGGTGCTGCTCGTGCTCAGAATCGGCAGATCGGGACCTTTGGCCCGTGAAGCAGGGGCCGAGGACCGAAGCGACACCGAGCCGGCAAGGACACCATGAGTGGTAGTTCGGCGCGTCGAAGAGAGGTTCGGTGATGAAGCGTTTTCGACCGCTCTACGTCAACCGCTCTACGTCATCGTTGCGGCGATCCATTTTGTGGCGGCGATCGCGCTGAGCGTCCCCACATCGAGTCTGTGGATCGTCGGTTTCGTGGTGCTTTGCCCATTAATGATGATCTTCATGATGGGTGGCATGCACGGCGGTGTCGGCCACGGCGGGCGCGGCGGCGACAGCGTGGGCCGTGTCGATGCCGCCAAGGATCACTCCGCACTCGCGGCGGGATCGCCGACCTCTCGGCACGCGCTGACTGCTCGACAACAACCTGATCGACTGAGGGAGTGCTTGCGATGATGTGGTGGTACGGCAACGGCAACGGCAACGGGATGGACGGTTGGGGCTACGGGCTGATGGCGGTGAGCATGGTGCTGTTCTGGGGACTGGTCATCTACGGCGTGATCGCCATGTTCCGCTACCTCGGGCGCCAAGAACGCTCGGTGGCGGCCACGCGGCCCGTCCCGGAGCAGGTGCTGGCCGAGCGATTCGCCCACGGCCAGATCGACGAACCGGAGTACCGGCAGCGGTTGGACGCATTGCGCGGCGGGCCCCGACCACTCGTCAAGCCCTGACGCTCCTGGTCGGCATCGCGAGCGCGCGGGGTCGACCCTGGTGAGCTTGCAGGTCGGCAGCCGGATCCCGCACTCATAGATGAGCCAGTTCCAAACTCCTTACCCAGTATGGGTTTACAGATATACCCCCCGGGGGTATAAAGATTGGGGAGAGAGGCTGACGTGGCTGGCTGCATCGACGGCAAGGACGCGCTGCTCACCCGACTGCGGTGGGCCGAGGGCGAGGTACGGGAGCCTGCAGCGCAAATGGTCGATTCCGATAGCTACTGCATCGACATACTGACCCAGGTCGCTGCCGCCGCCAAGGCATTGCAGCGGTCGAGCTGACGTTGATGACCGCTGGTCCATGGCAACCTCCGCGCTGCGGGCGGCGCAATCTGGCTGTACGGCGCAAATATATGGCGATCAAGCCAGCTCATTCAGCGATCGTCTACACCGCCCAACCGCTCATTGCCGGCGCCGTGATGGCGCTGTCCCCGGTGTTCGTGGTCAGCAACAGCCTGCGGCTACGCCGGTTCCGCACCGTGTCGACCCAGCCGTGACCGAGCGCACCTGCCGGCGGACCACAACCGAGATCGACGACCTGGCCACCATGAGGAGCTCCCGATGACCGTTGCACAGACCGCTGTTCTTGAGGTCTCCGGGGTGCAATGGGCCACGCAGAAGGCAACAGTCGAGGCCGTCTTGGGGCGTCGGCCGGGGGTGCGGTCCGTCGACGCCAACCCGGTCGCGCAGACCGCCACCATCAGCTACGACCCGGCTGAGACCTCGGTGGCCGAGCTGGCCAACTGGGTGCGCGACTGCGGTTACCATTGCCAAGGCCAATCGGTGCCGGCCCACGTGTGCGACCCGCTGATCGAACCGACTGCCCACATCTGAGAATGACAACCCCATCTGGCCCCACTGTGATGGTCTGATCTGGCCCCACCCTGGCTCGTGCGGGG